>JACCWK010000255.1 GCA_013697655.1 Nitrosospira sp. | reverse complement strand
AAACAGAAAAATAAGGTTGTGGCGTAAATCCGCCGCCACAGCCGCGCACTGAATCGAATCCATAATTCGATGCGTTAGAAAGCGGACACTCTATTTGCTACCAAACCGGACAATTCTATTTGTTGCTAACACGTGGTGAGCGTCCGCAAGCATAATGTCACGATAAATCGCTTGTAATGCCGTAGCACTAAAGGTTAGGCTTGAAAGAATTGGCAGCCTCCGCCTGGAGTCCTGCTCATCGGCAACATGAATGCAATGTAAGGGACAGGGGATGACTCGCATAAAAATGCTTACGGGGAGCGGCCATGCTTAAACTGACTGACTACACCAAAATGGCGGCAGACGAGTATGTGCAGGAAGTGGGAACCACCGAACTCAATGCCCGCTGGATTGCGGAATTCTTTCAGGACTGCGGGGTGCAGGATGCGTATCCTCGGCAGGACCTCGTTGCTTTCGCAGAGATGGTGCAGAAAGAACTCACCAAAAAAGAAGAGCGGACCACTAAAAATGCGAATTTCCAGCTGAATAAAATCATTCGCGACGTAAAACTTCCGCGCAAACCTCAGGGAACCTCCAAATAAGGCCGTAGGCGGGACGAGGTCTCTGATAGGCGAAGGATAAGAGTGCGAAGAGTGATTTCCCTTCGCTATGAACTTTATACAGCCGACCAATAGCAAATCCCGACGCCTTCATATTAACTTTCCAACTGGTTTAAACAGACACTCCCGCGCAATCCCAAAATTCATCGCAGGGGCGGAGAAGGAGGATTGCCAGGCGGCGGAGGCGGCAGCGTTGTATTGGCCGGTAAAGGCTGATATGGCGGCCCAGCCGGCTGATTGCGGGAATTATCCATGATCTGGCCTGATATCGGAACGCGATGACCCTTGCCGTACATGCATTGGGTATAACCTATGTCGTAACGTTGCTGACCAATATTCCCCGATACCGTGGCCGTGCTGGTTCCCATCAGTCCTCCCAACAACAGTCCGCTACCGGCGCCAATCGCGGCACCGGTTCCTCCTCCGAAAGCAGCTCCTGCTGCCGCACCCAGCCCGGTGCCAACGGCGGCACTGCCTACCCCGCTCATTACTGAAGCTCGATTCGGACTTGTTCCTCCAATTTGTTCACTGGCATATTGTTTACAATAAGCATCGTCTTCCCGGAACATATCGAAGGATTTACCTGCGCCAGGCAAGGCCATTATGCTGGGACCGTTGGGGATGGTCGCACATGAGGCCAACAAGGATGCAAATACTAAAGGAGCTGCTCTGTAGATTTTTAACATGGGCTGTCTCTTAATTATTGGGTTGCGTCTGGGGAACCACTTGCAGCCAGCCATCGGGGCATTTTTGTATGTACGGATAATATCCCTCAGGGTTTCTGCAATAATGCCAGTAATTGACGGGTGCCTGAGGGGCGGATTGCATGGCGCCTTGCGGTTGCTGTTGATTATATGGCTGCTGCTGAATATACGTTGACGGCGCTGCCGGCACGGTGATTACCGGAGGATATGCGTAGTAGGGGGAATAATAAGGCGCTCCAAAACCATAGCCCCCATAGCCGCCATAGCCGTAACCTCCGTAACCCATGCCATAGCCCAGCCCTAATCCCAGCCCGAATGCGCCGAAGCCATAGCCTGGATAGAAACCTCCGTAATATCCTCCCCAACCACCATGATGGCCCCAATGCCCACCATGACCACCACGCGCCCATGCTGAACCGCCGAAAATCATCCCCAGCATAAGGGTGACAAGGCATATCAAACTGATCTTTTTCATGTAGGCTCCTGTTCCGCATCAGTATATCGAAGCATGGTCCAACTCGTCCTAAAAGCTGTTACACTGTCACCAGGAAATCGTAAATGCACTTACCTTTCTTAAGACAAGCGCCGCATCAAAAGATCACTGCCATTGCTAAAATTTTTCATCGGACGCTGCTCATCATCGCATGATTCAGAGAAATATCCGGCTAACACAGTCGTGTGAAATTTGCAGTATACCGATGGTTTGCCGCATGTTGGCAACGATCGTCCCAATGAGATTTCCGGATGCGTTTTTACCTGAAATAACGCATTCATGGCAGAGCTGCGGCTTGCCGGCATTCGCAAAGGAGGGATTGACAACTACAATGCGCCGGATAAAACCCGGATCGCAACGTAAGCAATATATGATTATTGAGGCGGAGCAAGCTATTACAACGCCACGCGATTCGCTGGGCTTTGCACGCAACGGAAATTTGCGGAAGATCTACTTCCCACTTGAGCCTGAAACAAAGATTTTGACAGGATCATAGCCTTCAGAGTCTTCCATGAAACAGTCTCTGCTTTGCTTGAATCGGTTCGCCGCTTGCCAAAATGAAAAGGTAAAGCTAGGGCAGCTACGCTGACCTGGCTTTACCTAATGTTTCCAAAATATACGAATATTTCGCGGAGTGGCGCTACTCCACCGGGGATTAACTCATAACGCTGAGTCTTGAGTGACAGACGCAGCATGGTTTTTCTTAAGTTTCGAGGCTATTTGCCGACGCAAAGTGGCTTCCTGTAAGGTTGCGCTGATAGTCTGCTCATAATCGCGAACCAATGCTTCGGTGTGTGATTGCAAATCTTGCGCCTGTCTACCATAGAGATAGCTTTTATCTTGATACTGTTCCAGCAGTTCCTTTTGCTTTTTCACTTTTGCCTGCATCTGCCGGGCGGCATCTTCATAATATTTCGCAACGGCCTCATGATCGCTCCGGGTAGTGGCTTTCTGAGCGGCGGCGCGAATCTCGGGGGTATCAACAGACTGGCCGGCAGTTGCGGAGACATTCAACGAAGCCAGCACGCCTATCACCGATAATGTCGCAACAAATCTGCCAAATTTTGTTTTCATGATAGTAATGACCCAAATAGGATGAGAGTGATGTCATCCTACCCAAGTCAATACTTCAAGTATATTGGGGAAACCCTGGTTTTATACTGAGGGAAACCCTTAGGAACCCCTGAACAGAGAACAGGCTTCATGAGCACCGAAGCCCAAGGGGTGAATGGGTTAAAGGCTCCTGTGGTGCGTGCATTCACGACAAGACCCTGCCTGGAAAACAACCTGACCTTGGCTAATTATTATAGCCAGAAATAAAAGGATTCACCTTTATCCCAAGCGGCATGAATCAGGCGGCGAAAGAGTTATCTTCAAGGAGCATTCAAATGCATCTTACTTCGTATCCCCTGAAAGTCAGGATATTAATTACCTGCGTTTCGTCTTCGCCGCATCAAGCAAGTCGTGGAGGGCCAGCCCCACCGCGAGCGTGGCAAAGATGATAGCCAGCGATTTTCCTGAAAGACGTTTTTCAAAGCCCGGCGTAAAGCGCTCAGGGATAAGATAATAATCGTTGACATACGCCGCGGCGCTCACCGCCGCCGCTCCGAGAATGGGCTTCAGCAGCGACGCTGGTTCGGTCACTCCTTTTCCTCGGCTTGTGCCCCGGCCTTTACCGCCCTGACCAAACCATTTTTCATAGAACCATGCCCAGAATATGGACGCGGCGTGGTTCAGTAAAAAACCCGTAGCCGTATACTTAAGTGACGCGCTGTCCTTATGCGCCGCTTTATCGCCCCAGATGATATGGCTCGTCGCATTCAGCGGAGCAGCATAAGAACCGTCTTCACGCTTTCCAGCCAGCGATGCGGAGATCGCTGTCGCTATGCCGCCCATCGTTCCTGAAATCAGAGCCCGCTTAAAAGCGCTTCGCGCTCGTTCCATGATTTTTCTCCTCATAAAAATTAATGCGTCCCCGATTCGCCGCAACAGACTGGATCACTCCGGGACCAGATGCTGCGGCGACGCCTTCATCCCCGCTGCGCAATACCGCACATAATTGTTTATGCCGCAAAAGGAGATAATCGGCATGAAGCTTAAAACGTACTTGCCGCACAGTCGGCAAGGGTGCCTATGCGGCACTTTAAAATATGGGTGGTGGAAAGATGAATCTTAATATTATACATTAATATAATTAAGTAATATAATGATATTAAAATATATTTTCCTTACACTCTACGCAGCAATGGGAGCGTTCGATGTAATCCGCAACCATGAATCATCGCACGTCTCCCGCATTAGGGATGCCCTGAACGAGTTCGCCAACAACATGGATTAAAGACCTAAAAAAATCGTGATGCTAGAGATTCAATCTTACTCGTCCAGCTGGACCACTTCCAACGGTTTTGCCGCAGGTCCATGAAGAATCTGGCCATCCACGCTGAAGCGGGACCCATGACAGGGGCAATCCCATGACGTCTCTGCGGCATTCCAGGATACGACACACCCCAAATGCGTGCAGGCGGCAGATAGGGAATGTATCTTGCCCTCCCTATCGCGATAAATAGCTATCTTCTGTTCGCCTTTACGTAATATCGCGCCTTCTCCTGGGGGGATTTGCTCAGGGGATTCTACATCTCCGCCTTTCACCCAATTCCCATATTGAGCCACCGTGTTGCCCAATTCCTTGAGAAACTCGCCCATGCCGTGGAGGGGGGTGCGCGCCGGGTCGTAGAGATCCAGCCAGGAATTGTTCCTGCCCATGATTAAATCAGTTACCAGCATTGCTCCCGCAGTGCAGTGCGTCATGCCGTTGCCCGAGTCGCCCGTGATGACGTAAACATTCTTGTAGTCCATGGGGTTTCGGCCCATATAGCCCACGCCATCCGCTGGTTCCATGATCTGCCCGGACCACTTGAAGTCGACCGGTCCTGCCATGGGAAAATGCTGGCGTGTCCATTTCTCGATTTCATCGTAACGGTGCTCAGGATGCTCGTCCTGTCCTACCTTGTGGTCTGCTCCACCCACTATCAAAATTTCATGTTCGGATTTCTCGTCGGGGGTAGTCAACCGAACATAGTAATAGGGGTCTCCGTTGTCCCAAAGCAAAATACGGGGCACTGACCCTTTGGGCACACGGATTCCCAAAACATAGCTGCGATAGGCGGCTTGTTTCGTATGCATGACGAGGCGGTCATTAAAGGGCGTATTGGTTGCGACGACAACCGCCTGAGCGGACACTGCCCCACTTTCCGTTATAACTTGATAGATTTTGTCATGTCGACTAAGCTCCTGCGCACGTGTCTGGGTATAAATAACGCCCCCGTTACGCTGGAACGTTTTGATTAGGCCGTTCAGATATTTGAGTGGATGGAACTGTGCCTGATTGCGAAATTGCAGGCATGGGCCCGTATTAAAGCTCAAGCCGGGTATCCGATCTTTTTTATAGATCTCGACACCCGCCTTGCGAGCCGCCTCAAATTCCTTATCCAGACTGTCGTAACCCGCCGGATTTAACGAAAATAAGTAGCCGCTAAGGCGCTCAAATTCGCAATTTATCTGTTCTTTCCTGGAAATTGATTCAACAAGTGCCGTAGCTTGCTGAAAACTCTCTGCTACGAGGCGTGCCTTCTCTGCCCCAAAAGCTTCTTCAATTTCAAAATATCGATCATCCGGGGGGAAAAAATGAGCGGTGGTCCGGCTGGTTTCTCCTTCTCCGATTCCTGCGGCGTCAATGAGAACCACGGCTTTGCCTTCCAGAGACAACAAGTAGGCCGTGGTTAGTCCTGCGATCCCTCCTCCAATGACACAAATCTCAGTTTCAAGCTTTTCCTGAAGTTCGGGAAATTGTGGCAAGGCCGTGGTCACCCAGACCGATCGAGACCCATTGGAAAGACTATCCATTGCGCATCCTTTATGACAAAAAAATTATTGGATCTGCGGGAATCCCTGCAGTATTAAATCAGGTTGAAAGAGCAAACACGCACTCACGGGGCTTATTTAATAGTAGAGGTGCATCAGGGCTAGTTCGGTACGATAACGCACATTTTTTGGTTTTAACCAAAAACTCATGCGGGTACCATGAAATGCCCGCATGAAAGAACTCATGCGAATTATCCAGACATGTCAAATCTTTCGATGGCAGGAATTCATCGAACATCATTGCAAGCATGCCTTTAGGTTCATGTGTCGCGTAGGGCTTCCATATTTCCAGAGTAAGGGATTTTCTTCCATGCGAGCCTAGCGTATGTACGCTATGGCACAGCCTGATCGACGATATCAGGTTATAAGTACATACGCTAATACTTCTAATTCAGGATGTTAATGGAAAAATTCGAGAACGCGGTCACGGCAAAAAGTGGTAATGCAACAGCGAAACAGGTAAAAATCCATTCTATGGTGTCCACTTGTTAAAAGGCCTGATAACCCATGTCGCCGGTTAATCCAAGATGGGGTAAAACATTACGAAAAGCGATGGTATCGGGTGCTGTTGCGAGCGTTCTTTCAACTATTTCGCTCGCGATTTTAGGCAAGTCCGAATTGGATAGAACGGCCGCGCCCGTCAACGGACCCAGTCAATGGATATGGGGCAGGCATGCCCCTTTCAAGAACCGTTTTAGCTGGCAATATACCGTGGTGGGATACGCAATACATCACGCTGCGTCTGTATTCTGGGCGATTTTTCATGAAAAGCATCAGGAACAATTGGATCCGGCAGCGGGCTGCGATGCGTTGATCGTTCCAGCCATCGTGACTACTGCGACGGCTTATGTAGTCGACTTTTATGTAGCGCCAAAACGGCTCTCCCCCGGATTTGAGCAGCGTCTTTCGAAAGGCGCGTTGCTTATCGTTTATGGAACCTTCGCACTCGGATTGGCAGGAGGCGCTTTGATAAACCGTCATTGTTCGGCGAGCCCTTAAAATAAAAGAATCGTCTCATACGTCCCCAGAATAGCTCTTCCGTTATCGTCGCAAAACTCCAGCCTAAAGTGTTTTTCTTCAAGGCGGCTTTTTAATGTCAACTATATTAATTACAGGCGCAACAGGCTTTATCGGAAGTCATCTGGCGGCAGCCCTCGCTGGCAGGGGGCATAATATTGTGTGTGCAGTAAAAAACCCTGCAGCAAAAAACCTGGATGAACGTTTTACCTATATCCATGCGGACTATACCCGGGACTTCGATCCCGGCATATGGAGAGCCAGGCTGACGGGAGTGGATGTAGTGATAAACGCCGTAGGCATCATACGGGAACAAGGTCTGCAAACCTTCAATTCGCTTCACGACAGAGCGCCAAGTGCCCTTTTCTCGGCTTCCGCCGAAATGGATATCAAGGTTGTGCAGATTTCGGCATTAGGCGCGGATGAGCAGGCACAGAGCCGTTATCACCTGAGCAAAAGAAGCGCAGACAATTTCTTGCTTTTCTCCGGCGGCAGATGTGTGATCGTTCAGCCATCGCTGGTGTATGGCTCCGGTGGGGCGAGTGCCAAGCTGTTTACACTTCTTGCAAGCCTTCCGATAATCCCACTCCCTGGAAAAGGCCAGCAACAAATACAGCCCATCCATATCGATGATCTGACCGATGCAATAGTTGAGTTAGTCGAACAGGATCGGTATATAGGTCACCGGGTTCCCCTTGTGGGTCCAGAGCCGCTCAGCCTGCAATATTACTTGCGTGAACTGCGAAAGCTGATGGGTTTGGGCAGCGGTACGTTTTTGCATGTGCCCGCGATATTGATCAGCCTTGCCGCGTACGTCGGGCAGTGGACAGGGAAAGGCTTGCTGGATGTTGAGACATGGCAGATGCTCCAGCGAGGAAATGTTGCGGATCCTGGTTTAACTCACCAGCTTTTAGGCCATGCGCCGCGAGCATCCGGAGCTTTTGTTTCTCCCTGGGGCGCAGCCGAGCTGCGTATATCAGCATTGTTAGGCTGGCTACAACCGATATTGCGCATTTCACTTGCGGTGATCTGGCTGGTTGCCGGAGTGGTATCGATGGGGATTTATCCGGTAGAAGAAAGCTATGCCCTATTAGCGCGAGTGGGGATAACGGGGAATCTTGCTCCGGTAGCGCTCTATGGCGCTTCTGCGATGGATTTTGCCTTTGGTGTCGGAACGCTGTTCATGCGGCGCCGAAAATTTCTCTGGCTCGCGCAAGCGATCCTTATCGTCATCTATACCATCACCATTTCTTTTTATTTACCGGAGTTCTGGCTGCATCCTTTTGGACCATTGATAAAGAACCTGCCGATCCTTGCGATTATCTGGGTACTGTATGAATTAGAGAAACGATGATGGATTACCTCATCGTAAAATGGCTCCATATATTGTCCTCAACGCTGCTATTCGGCACAGGGATCGGCACCGCCTATTACCTGATTTGCGCGATCTGGACGAAAAATCCTTTTCTCATTGCCACTATTGGAAAATATGTAATTGCCGCAGACTGGATGTTTACCGCTACGACCATTGTTATCCAACCTGTTACCGGCTTTTACCTCATTTACTCAGCTGATATTCCATTAGCAAGCCGTTGGGTCATGTGGTCACTGGGCTTGTATCTGCTTGCGGTAGGTTGCTGGCTGCCGGTAGTGTGGTTGCAAATAAAGCTGCAACGTCTGGCTGCAGCTGCCAGCGAGAGCAAACGTGATTTACCGGACATATTCTGGCGTTATTTCTGGTTGTGGCTTGCACTCGGCATCCCTGCATTTATAGCTCTGGTGATGGTGTTTTATTTGATGGTTGCTAAGCCGGTCTAACAGTTCCCCAATGAATCCTATGCGAACTATCGCACCGATTTAATTTATAAAAAACGTAAAATGAAATCTGGTGACTGAACTCCACTAGAACAGACAATGCTAAACATCGGGGCAACGCATGTGGAAAATCCTTCTACTGGGCAGGGCCAATTCTGTCACGAGGAACATTTATTTTAGTCTGTTTAACAGCGCTCCTGACCAGCGCCTATAATTTATCAATACTCTGGAGGGAATATGAACATTGAATATAAGAGATACAGCATTGTTGCTGGTTCGGAGCAGGATAGTACGACCGGTCTCTGGAACGGACGTTACAGAATCCTAGACGATAAAGGCATCGTTGTTTACGAAACATTTGTCGAGCCTTTACATGATCCGGATGAGGCGAAAACAGCCGCTAATGCAGCAGCCCGCGCCTGGATCGATGAAAGATAATCTCCTGGCCTTGCCTCTTTGCTTTTCCATCATTCCGAAAGCTCGCTCCCGGTCCCTGTAATCAGGCGGGAGCCTCGTTCGGAGGTGAAGTAAGCCCATAGCCAACCCAGCGTCACAATTACCCGATTGCGAAAACCGATGAGGAAGAAAATGTGGATGACGCCCCAAAGCAACCAGGCCAACCAGCCACTCAACCGGATCCACCCAAAATCCAGCACCGCAGATTTACGGCCGATGGTTGCCAGATCGCCCTCATGATGGTAATGAAATGCGGTGGGTTGGGCGATTCCTTTGTCATGATCGCCGTTTGCACCGGTTATTCTGCGCAAAAGAAGTTCCGCCACATATTTGCCTTCCTGTTTGGCGGCAGGCGCGATGCCGGGCACGAGCTTGCCGTCAGGCCCTGCTACCGCCGCCGTATCGCCGATCACAAAGATTGCCGGATCATCAGGCAGTGACAGATCGCTGTCGACAGGCACGCGTCCGACGCGATCCGATTCAACCTGAAGCCATTGTGCAGCGGGCGAAGCGGCGACTCCTGCAGCCCACATCAACGTGCGGGCTTCAATCCGGCGCCCGGCCGCAACAATACCGTCGGCATCGCACCCTTCGACTTTGGTATGGGTTAATACCTCAACCCCCAGCCTTTCCAGCGAGCGCTGCGCCTCGGCTGCTAATGACGGGATAAAAGCGGGCAGGATTTGGGGGCCTCCCTCAACCAGGACTATCCGCGCAGTCAACCCATGTATCGTGCGAAAAGATTGCCCCAATTCAATTTTCGCCAACTCGGCAATGTCGCCGGCTATTTCTACGCCGGTCGGGCCGCCTCCGATAACGACAAAGCTGAGCAAGCATCGGCGTTCATCGGCATCCTCAACCGTCTCAGCCCGTTCGAACGCGTCAAGGAGGCGGTGGCGAAGAACCAGGGCATCCTCGACCTCCTTCAGTCCGGGTGCAAATTTCTTCCAGTTGTCATGGCCGAAATATGCCGGCTCGGCTCCCGTGGCAATGACGAGATAATCAAAACCGATAACGTGCTCATCCTCACTCAAGCTCACGCGCACCGTGCGCGCATGGCGGTCAATCGCATCGACCTGGCCAAGGACGACCGTGGTGTTGGCCTGATGGCGTAAAATTCTCCGGATTGGCATCGCAATATCCGATGGCGACAGGGAGGCAGTCGCAACCTGATACAACAGTGGCTGGAATAGATGAAAATTACGTCGGTCGACCAACGTTACGCTGGCGTGTGCGTCACGCAGCGCCTGGGCGCATGTCAGCCCCGCGAATCCAGCACCCAGTATCACGATGCGCGGCAGGGAGGTATTGCCGCTTTGTTTATGCCCTTTCCCCATATTTAACGCCTTGCCGTCATCGGACCAAAAGAAGAAGTTCAGCATTATCAAGTGCGGCACAAATCCAAAGTAAATCGCTAGCCATACCTATGCCAAAGCGCTTTTTTTGGACTTTCGCACGTCGACGGCATCATCCTTGACCATATGCAGGTAACGGTCAAGTGCATCATCCAAGGTTGGTAAAAGGATTGCTCGCTCACTCGACAAGGCGCTGTAGGGGGGACGAGGGGCAATATATTCCAACTGATCGCCGCTCCGCGGAACGAGCGAGCCGGCATCGATACCGGCCTTATCGGCCGCCTTCAAGATAAGATCCATCCACGTCGTCGACTGACCGTTAGTCAAATGCCACATCCCTGATGCGCCGTCGATAAGCAGGTCGAGACTGGCATGTACCAAATCTGGAACATAGGTGGGCGAAACGGTAATATCGTTTGCGGAAACGAATGGCCGGTCTTCGGCCAATGCCTTCAAGCCTTGGGTAATGAAATTGTAGCGATCCCACGGGCCAAAAATTGCGCTTGTTCTCACGATCAGCGAATCAGCATACCTGCCGAGAACTTCTTGCTCTGATTTGGCCTTGCTTCGACCATAAACATTCAAAGGGAAAATCTCGTCACTTTCAACATAAGGGTGGCGCTGCTCGCCATTAAATACGAGATCGCTCGAGAATGTCAGCAGCCGAATGCCATCTCTCGCACAGATATCCGCAAGGATGGAAGGACCGATTGTATTTTCTCTAAAGCAGCGCTCCACATCGTTTTCGGCATTGTCGACATTCACGTAACCACTTGCGTTCACTATCGCCCAAGGCCGATACTGCGCGATGGCTCGTTCGACGGAGACCCGGACTGATATGTCCATTTGCTGTCGGGTTAACACTATAAATGCCAGGTTTCGCTGTTGGCACATTCTCGCAAATGCGTAGCCCAAAGTCCCGGTTGCTCCAGTGATCAGGATGGGCTGCACGATTTCTTCTCCTGTTTTAACGCGCGCCGAATGGAGTGATGTGACCGCTGTCCGTGTTGCAACGGGCGGACAGCTGAAACGCCCCTCTCGACGCCACCATCCATGACCTTTCAAAACCGGATGGGAAGGCGCGCTTCCCAAAGCAAGTTCGCGCATGAGAGTTGCAATGGCTGTGGGACGCGGAATAGCAAACCGCACATCAAAGGGGCCTGGCTCATAATAACCTTTGCACTCGGTAACCAGACTATTCCAGTCATAGGAACCCAATAAAGCCCATACCGTTACCGCGCAAATATCGATCCCCTGCTGTTGGGAGTGTTTGGCCGATTCCCAGATTTCGAGCAGCCAGCGCAGCTGATCTTCGCGATGCGCACCTATATGGGCTTCCGTCACGGCAAGCGGCAACCGGTATCGCTCCCAGGCTTCCGCCAGCAGCGGGGCGATACCTGGCGTAGGCGTAGCCAAAACGCGGGCGGGCTCGATGTCCACAAATCTATAGCCTTGATAGTTCGTTAAGCAGTGTTTCGAATATCGTTTGACGCGATGGTCCAGCCAGCGCTCGCTGGTTATATAGTAGTTGACGCCGATGATTTCCGGAGGACACGTATTTTTGCGAAACCACAGGATTTGCGACGGGTCGGTACCCGCTCCGATCAGGTATTTCCAAAGCGGGTGATCGGGCCCGACTTTTCCACACAATAAATCCCAGGAGAGCCATCGACGCTCGTTGTAAAAATCGGCCAGATCAGACATCTCCGGTGTACTGTACGTTTTACTCAGGTCATCCGTTTGTATCAGCTTGGCATTGGAATTGATTTCCCGGATTGCACGCATTGACAAGACTATCGCCCGGCACTGATTCAGGAGTGCCTGGATAAAGACGCCATCATCATGTCCATGCGGATACCAGGCGCCATACAGCCCACTAAACCGCGCCGTGGTGAGCGGCTCATTCACTGGCGTGTAATATTCAATCCAGGGATAGCGTTTCGCCACTGCTCCTGCGAATACGGCGAGATGTTCAGGAAAACTTGAATCAATCAAGCTTGTGTGTAGCGGTCCGCTACCATGATGCATCAACCCTGCGATCGTCGTGATGCCGCGCGCTCTCAAATCCGGCAATCGAGCGTCCGTCCATGACCAGTCGGCGGAGTCGGGGCCGTAGGGAGCAATAAGTTCCCACAGCACGGGATATCGTATTGCGCTTATGCCGAGAGATTCGAACCTCTCCAGATCACATAGCCGACCGTCATGTCCATTGCGGTGCATCTGACTGAAGTAATCGTTTGCCACGCGATTGAGCGTGCATTCGAGCCCACCCCATACATTCAATTTTTGAGCAAGAATCCCGTTGCTATTTTTTTTAATATCCAGATTATGCCCCTGCATGTAATAAGGATAAGGGCGACATAACGAGCTTCAGTATGTCGTGGAGGAGGTGATGATGATGATGCTGTAGTTAAACTAAGGCCATGGCTAAAACATTTCATTACCGCTTCTTGGATGGACGCTTTAGTCGAATATCCATGGTACCCAAGCTTTCATTATGGCGACCAAGCTGGGTAAGCGAGCGTAGTAATTCCGATGTCTGACTGGCACTATCGTTGAGTTCAAATTTCTCTTCAACCCGTTTTCTGGCTTCTTTTCCCATTGCTACGCGCATGGATTCATCAGACATCAGGGCGATAATACTCTTTGCGAGACCGCTTATGTCTCCAATGCTGTGCAGCCAGCCGGTGCACCCTACCTCGACAATATCGCTGACGCCTCCAACATTTGTCGCGACTACGGCAAGACCGGAGGCCATCGCTTCTATTATTGCCAACGGCATTCCCTCGGAATACGAAGTCGATACGGCCAGATCAAGCGAGGCATAAACCTGCGACATGTCGCTTTGCAAGCCGGCAAAATGAATATAATTGCCAAGTCCCAGATTCTCTATTTCATTTTCCAGCTTTTCTCGCATTGGCCCCTCGCCTACCAATACAAAGTGGCAGTCCGGTAAATTTTCATGCACTTTGCCCGCCACCTGAACAAATACTTCCGGACCCTTTTCCGGGGAAAGTCGCCCTACGTATCCAATGAGGAGGGTTCCCGGGACGATATCGACGACGGAATGAAGATAATCGGTTTTAGCAACAGGACGGAAAATTTCGGTATCGACACCATTTCCAATGAAGCGCAATTTACTCGGGGAAACACCCAGGCTCCGCGCATGGAAATATGCTGTTTTCGCAACAACATGTATATGAGTCTGCATTAGCTTATGCACCTCGAAATCGCGCAAACCCAGATACCGGCTATGGATGGTTGCAAGCGCAGGCGTCCCGGTCAATTTGCTCAAGATGCCTGTCAGGGTATGTGCATTAGGAAGATGCGCATGTATCACGTCAATTGCCTCGTCCTGAATGAGGCTGACACCGAGCTGAATGGATTGCCAATCAGGGTCATCGGTTATAGGAGTGATGTGTACCTTGCACCCCATATCGCGTAATTGGGATGTGATGCGGCTCTCGCACACACACAGGCAGGTTACATTGAAAACATCGGACGGGAGGCGCTGAAGCAATCGCAACACATAGGTTTCCATGCCGCCAACGATGGCGGCACCAATAACCTGAAGCAAATTAATCGGACGCTCTGCAATGGAGATTATTTCCATATTAACTCACCCCTAACCAAGCGGCTGCTGTTCCCCCCATGATCCTCTCACGGCTGTGCTGATCTACTTCAAGTTGCTCCAGCAGTTCAGAAACCTCATCAATTCTTCTCTTGATTAGCTCGCCGCTACATGGCAAAAACACGTCACTGCCGAATTGCAGCAGTTCAGGGGTCAGAACGGCAATCGCCTTTCGAAGAACTTCCAAACGGTATATGGGGGGTGCACCAAAAGAAATATCAAAGCGAAACTGGCTCGCATCGGGCACCGTGCCATTGATAAGGTCGATTAACCCCACGGCATTGGCTTCATCGGTCCACGGCCATCCAAGGTGAGCCAGGGTAACGCGTAAATCTGGATAATCACGTATAACTTCATAGAAAGTCGGACGGCAAAAACGGCCGGATTTGCCGTCGATAAATATTCCGCTGTGAAACAGGATGGGAGTTTTTAACCGGGCTGCGGTTTCGTAAACTCGATGTGCGCAGTCATCGTAGGGATACCATCCGGTAGGAACCATTTTCAGGCCGTATAAACCCAGATCGTGCGCAAAGTCCAAGTCTTCGCATGCGTGGTCGAGTGATGGGTTAATTACCGCAAAACCTATCAGCCGATCTCCATGATCGGCAATCAACCGGGCCAGATGCTGATTAGCCATGCGTAAAGAATTGTGGTCATGCAATGAATAGTTTCCGCTCAGGAATGGCGCCAATAATACGGCTTTATCTACAGATGCCTGGTCCAAGGCATAGAGCACATCGTCCACTTTTTCTTGGCCCGAGCAATGAATATGCGCATCTATTATCATGATGGAGTGTTGTTCGCGCTATATCCGTTATTTATCCGACACTGCGATTTTTGCTCAGTCTGGAGGGAGATGCGGAGAACGCCGATATGAAGGTCCCCGCATAGATGGAAAAAGCAACAATCGTTGTCACTGGGAGACCTTGAAAACTAACAATAATTCTTAATGGATGATTCCAATATTAATTATTGTGCAAAGTATAGTAACCATCGATCTGCGCGACTGTACTCCAACGTACACAGCTGTTTAACGAGAGTAAGTCTCGCAGTTATGCATTACTTTCGGTTTTTCTGACGCCGCGAATGTTCATGGCTGCCAGTGCGATCTGAAGACCAAGCACTGCGAATGCCTGGGCGTACCAGCCCCACATAATCCACAAAAGGTTGCTAAACAGAGAAAGGACGAATCCTGCATGGCGTTTGTTCTTGGACTGGGAAGTC
The DNA here is from genome assembly GCA_013697655.1 of Nitrosospira sp. Taxonomy (GTDB): domain Bacteria; phylum Pseudomonadota; class Gammaproteobacteria; order Burkholderiales; family Nitrosomonadaceae; genus Nitrosospira. The sequence goes on along the minus strand of JACCWK010000255.1, from coordinate 5,641 downwards.
AACAGCCATACGGAGAGTATGTTGACCATCATCGCAGGCCATTGTAAAAAGGACAAATAATCCATAGTATTTATTCAACCTATCATCATGAAGAATATATGTGTTTAATTATCGGTATTGACCATATATGTCAACGGTTGCGAATTTCTCTGCTCGACTAAAAAGGCAGCTTTCTTGCCCGCGAGAAAGGCGTGGTCCGAATTGTAATATTCCCACTCGCTATAACGGCCCGACAAAATGATATCCCGCTGCAAAAGCCAATTCTTAATGGTTTCCACACTTCGAGCCCTGGCGTGGTCGTATACGACGTAGGCGTATGGCATATCCACAAGATTTGCGGTCACTATTTTGTCGTTTCGCTTCAACATGCCGACCTTGATGCAATCTTCTACGCAGCGATCGATGAGTTCCTGGCCGTCGCACGGAAGAGGTTTGGCCGGCGAGTAGGAAATTTCGCATGTCAAGCCAAATCCTCCCGGTGGGTTACAACCCGGACTAGCATTTCCCTGGACAAAAATACGATGAAAAATTGTGTCTTCAGGATAGTAAATCCAGTGCTTGTTGGTGATATTTTCACGTCCGACCCCAAGATTGACACAGCGCACCGATACACGACGCAACGCAGCGGCGGCGTCCTTGATCTGCTGCGGTGCTTCATCATCCATCACCCGGATCAATTCAGGTAATGGCATTGTGCTAATCAAATTTTCATAGCGAAAACAGCGGCCGTCTCCGAGCATGATTAAATGTTCATCCGGCAATATTCGAGTCACGTCAGCATTGAGTTCAATCGATCCTTTAATATGAGGAATAAAACCGGACATCATCGCTTGAAAACCACCGCGAAGAGGGTAGCCAAAGCGTGCATTGGGCCCCATCGGTTTGCCAACAGGTTGCAGCGCTCCATCGATTATTTCTTCCAGGTCGGGTAGCGGCACACGGCCTCCAAGCCAGGAGGTTTCCATTTCTGTCAGAGATACGGTCCAAAGTTTTTTGTTGTAGGGAATGGCAAAATGCTTTGCAATGCCGGCCCCCCACATCCTGTAAATGAATTCCTCGAAATTCTCGGATTTATTCTGCGGAGGCACTGGCTCTTCATGCCTCGGCGTTTTTCCGGTTACAGGCACTGCGCCGTCGGCACAACAATCGGAGAGTTCAGAAGTCGCACGGTCCTTTATGCAATCCGCTGGAAACGATTGGAATTCCGATTTTTTCGAGGTGCCATGGCGCGCTTCTATCGCCCCGACAATGCACTCTTTTATTACGTTTGGCGGTAAACCATACAAGGCGCCCTGGAACGGATAACGTGTATGAACTCCTTTGCTATATACCCAGGCTTCCCGGTTCTGCCAATGAACATTGTTGCCGAGCAGAATTTTATAGAGCTCCTGAACATAAACATCATTCGAGAACATGATGTGGCCGGCATGATCAAAGGTGAAACCTTTATCCTCGATAGAGCGGCACCATCCACCCACAGTGGAATTTTTTGTCCAGGAGGAGTGTTTCTTCGTCGAGATGGTAGGCCGCGCTAAGGCCGGTAGGTCCCGCGCCAATGATGATGCATTTTTGGTTTTCGACTGGAAATGGCTCATGCAGGTCATGACACGCTCTGTCACCTTGCACTGATTTGGGGATGGGACCGGCCAACGGTTTTTTCTTAGCCATCGCGGATTCCATCAGTTCGTGCATTTCTTCCGCCGTGATGTCCCAGGAAGTTGCCGATATCATGTCCCTCATCTTAAGGATTTTTAATTTGTGCTCTTCCGGCGTGGTCAATAAAGCGGTTTCACACGCCTTAATAAAAGCTGGCGAGGAATTTGCGATGGAGACGGCCTCTCCATATAGTTCGACAACATCGGTGACTGGCGTACCGACAATCGGCAATTCGGCTGCCATGTATTCGAGTGTTTTGGTAGGGCTGATAAAGCGAGTCGATTCATTCAAGGCGAACGGCAACAGACACACGTTCCAGCCCGCCAGGAACTGGGGCAGCACTTTATAAGGCTGTTGTCCTAAATAGTGAATGTTATGGCGACATGGCAAAGTGGCCGGATCGATTTTTACGACCGGTCCCACCAGGACAACCTGCCATTCAGGATGCGCGTCTGCAATGCTGCCGATGAGCTCCATATCAATGCGCTCGTCAATTACCCCATAGTAGCCAAGTCTGGGACTTGCAATAGTATGATGAGACGGATGCTCGTTGTGACGGTCGAGTGTCTGCCCGAAATGTGCTACGTCAACGATGCTGGGAAAGCAGTAAACGGCGGGATGGCGGTCCCGCTTGGCCCGATAAAGACTTGGGCCGCCGGTAAAGACAAGATCAGCGATTTTCAGTAGGGCGCGTTCCCGTTGAAGCATTTGTTTCGGCGGATTCTTGAACGCCGCAAGCTCATCCATACAATCGTAGACTACCAGCGAGGGATTCAACTCCTGCAGCAGAGGCAACGCCATAGGTGTGTAAAACCAAACCACAGACTGGTTGTCCGTAACAACAAATTGCCGCATCAATTCCGTCAGGTAGGGTATTTGCTCATCATGAAAACCGGGTACCGCGACAGGCGTATGCGGTTTGAAAACGGTAATGTTAGGAGCAGGAAAAGAACTCTTTAAAAAACTCCCCCGCATTGAAAATAGGCTCTTCAAAGAAAACGATCTTATAATTTTCAGCCAGCCTGGAAAGTAGATGCTGCGGTCGCTGATATACGAAATCCCAACGGAGATGGGAGAAAACAATAATAGTTGTCACTTTAACTCCTTGAGTAAAAAGTAAAATTACACTTTAGAATCGCTCCAAAATTATTTCCTGCACGAAGTATAGTGATCAGCGATTTGCAAGACTGTGCCCCACCGTACACTGCTATTTAACAAGCTCGATGTAAAGTTAGCGCTGAAGACAAAAGAGGAGAAAAAAATGATTCAGCAAATCGCGTTGGTGACCGGAGCATCGAGCGGTATCGGACGGGCTACGGCTCAACTTCTTGCGGAGAACGGGTATTATGTTTTTGCCGGGGCACGGCGCATGGACCGCTTGGAACAAATACGCTCCGATAATATCGAGCCCTTCGAATTGGATGTGACTGATAGCAAGGCCATACAAAGCATGGTTGATCATGTCATATTAAGCCGGGGACGAATTGATGTGCTGGTAAACAATGCAGGATTCGGTCAACTCGGGACGATAGAATGCGTCTCAATGGAAGCTGCCCATAGACAGTTCGAAGTGAACGTTTTCGGATATGCGGGTTTCATGCAAGCAGTCCTTCCGCATATGCGAACCCGGCAGTCGGGGCGCATCGTAAACATAACTTCAGTCATGGGAATGATATCCACTCCGGGATTCGGCTGGTACGCGGCATCCAAGCATGCCGTAGAAGCTCTCACCGATGCCATGCGTGGCGAAGTGATGGAATTCGGGATAGATGTTGTACTTATCGCTCCAGGACTGATTAAGACAGAATTTGTTCCAAAGCAGCTAAAATTACTCCAGACGGTCGAGCATCCCCCGGCTTATCACCAAATCCTTAAGGGTCTCCATAACCTCTTGGTCGATGAGCCCGTCTCGCCTGGGCCTGCCATCATTGCCAAGGCAGTTCTCGATGCGGTTACGAAGTCGAATCCGCCAATACGGCACGCATTGCCCCTTGATTCCAAAATGTCCGTTGTGGCTCGGTGGCTATTGGGTGCTCGGCTTTTTGCGCGCGCAGTCAGGTATCGGATGAAATTGAATTACTAGCATTGCCAAATTATGAGGGTGCTGGTTATCACGAAAGCCGCAGCCATGCCCAGAGTGCTTCGGACTTTCAACTCCCATCGGCAGGAATTAAAGCGTCCACTTTCGAGGCGACATCCATCGCGAGCCGTTGAAGTATATCGGCTTCGTCCAGACCGTCCAGGAAGCGCCGGGGTATTCCCGATAGCCCGGTTTGGGCTCCGACGAGCGCCCCCGTCAACATGGCGCGCGCCTGGTTTTCGCCGCCGCCATTCACAGCTTGAAGCACAGCCGATTCGAAATCGTTCGGAAAGCGGGCAGCGAGATGATAGGCGGCGGGGAGCTGGTGATAAATGGCGCAGGTCATGCCATAAACGATGGAAACTTTCCAGGCGGGCTCTATCCGGATATCCGGGTCCACAGCGGCTGCCGCGACATACGATGGTGTGAGCAGGGCATCCGGTGAGGCGAAATGTCCGCTTTTCCGCGGACGGTCCTTCCGTGGCGGCTGCAAATCGGTATGCGCCATAGTATGGAAAGGCAGTTTTCTCGCCCTTGCCAAACGCAGGAGCTTGCCGGAAAGGCTTTCGTCGAGCTTGTGCCCCTGCACCAGAAGACCTAGCACCGCCCCGTACGCGACAGTCAGGGCAACCACGGTATCGTCGGTCTGAGTGAGGCGTGTATTGGTGGAGATGACGGCCCCCAGTTCCTGCGGCTGGAAGGCGTAGCGAACCGCCAAGGCGAGCGTGCGCTCTATCGCTTCGGTGGTGTCGGCCTGGCCGCCAGTTTGCCCCCAGGGCAGGTTTTTCTGGACACGCTTGTGCCAGGCGTCGCGAATCGACTGTTGGGTGTATCCGCCCGGTCCGTTGACAGGCATGCCGTTGAGCAACGGGAATATTTCCTCATCCATGCGCCGGCAGAAATCCGCTTCATCATAGCCGCCGCGCTCGACGAGCGAGTGCAGCATCAGGCGGAGAATGATGCCCCCTTGGGAGAGCTGGCCCGCCTTAAGACCGCTATGGTATCGGCCGGGCTTGGGGTCGGCATAGGTCGTGATCCAGTCGCCGTAGTCGCGGCGGAGTACCGCCAGATCGTAGTACCAGTGGGGGCCGAGGCCTAGGGCATCCCCAATGAAGGCGCCCATGATGGCACCGGCTGCACGATCTTGTACTGCAGCGTCTTGAATGCCCGGGTCAGACATAGTTTGATCCTCCGCTACCTCTATACTCTTCTACGCTTGAAGCGGGTGGCGGGGTCAACTCCGATTCCAAGCCGGGTTGCCAGGTTTGATGCTGTTCTGGAATTTCTCTTGCCTTTTCGATCATAGCGGCCTCGCTGATAAAGATTTTATTACTTATACATGTTGCGGAAATTGCCGCGGGCGGTCAGTACGATATCGTACAAACTCGCCATCAACGCCGGACATGGATCAATTAGGACAACACTTCACTCCCCTTCCCAAGTGGTAGGGGAATCAGCGACCCGGATAAATAGTTAATGGCTATGTATGAAAACGTACAGAGGCGCTTTCAGTACGGTTTTGCGAGGAGCTTCGCAATGAAGATGCCGTTTGCCGTTATAGTGGTGATGAGTTTTTTTATTTATTGGTAAATCCGCAAAACTCCGGGAATATTCAGCATATCGCGCGCAAGGTGTTCGATCGAATTTCGCAAACGATTTATGGTTTGACGGTCACTATAGAACCTAGCAGCCTGTCGGACTTGAAGAATCGAAGCGAAAAAGTGACTGGGTGACCGGCCAGACGCTTTTGCAGCCGATTTCCTTTAAGTCCGACAGGCTGCTAGTGTAGTACGCCGTAATTAACAGAACTAATAATCACCCCTGCTGTCCAGGTATTAGAACGTATGACAGGAGGACACCGATGCGAACTGCCCCGGAGATTGTACTGACAGCAGGAGAAGAAAA
>JACCWK010000171.1 GCA_013697655.1 Nitrosospira sp. | reverse complement strand
TGGCGTCAGGAATACAACGCCGAACGGCCGCACAGTTCGCTTGGCTACCTGACACCGAACAGATTTGCAGACAGCTTTTTAACCCCAGACTCTATATCATACTCGTACTAAGTTGGGGAGCAGGTCAACGTGACCCCATTTTTTGTTGCGCGAACCATCGATATTTTTAAAAAAGATGCTGAAGGTGTTAAAAAACCCACCACTCTTTTTATTGCCATGCTAGAAAATTTTGGTGAACTTTCGGGCTTCGGAAGTGAATTGTCAGCCAATCTGGGGACGGGGGGCTCACGCCCTGAGTCGGTCCGTCAAGCCCCGTGATTGTTTAGGGAACCTTTCTTTCACGATTTTGCCAATTTTGGATCCGTATTCTCTGTGCCGAGTAAGGCGAGTAACGGTGAACCGCGTTTTTTCAGCGCATTCAGGTACGTAGATTCATCGTAAGCTGTGCGATTTTTCCAGCAACGGAAAAGAATTCGAATCCACTTGAATGCCAGTGCACGCAAGGCAGCCTGATGAGAGCTGCCTTTTCCTCGTTGCTGCTCGTAAAAAGCGCCTGCCCAAAAAGATTTATTAACGGTTTGTGCAGCCCATTCAACAAACGTTTGCCGTACAAACTTTGGACACCGCAACCGCCAATGTACCCAGCTTTTTTGACCGCTGCTTTCAAGGACCGGCGCAATACCTGAATACATTTGCAATTCATCGGCTGTTGCATAGCGCTCACGCTGTTCACCAAAGGCGGCAAGCAGACGTGGCGCCAGAGCTTGACCGGCACCAGGCAGGTTACTGAAAAGTTTATAGTCCGGCAGTGTCGGCGCGAGCGCCGCAATCTCCTGGTCAAACCGATCAATGGCCTGCAACGTAATGCGTATCTGTTCGACCAGCACCAGCGCCAGTAAACGATGCGGCGTGATAACGGCAACGTCCTGGGTCAACGGTTTCGACGCTTTGATCGCTTCGATTCGTGTGGCAATGAGCGTGGCGGAACGCAGGTTGTGCGCCTTGAAAAAGGCTTCCAGCACGGACTTGCGGGCTTTCTTTGCATGCATTTGCGTTGGCCAGCGTGCCACGAAATCGCAAAATAAGATCGTATCTCGATGATCGAACCACTCAAGCGCTTGCGGATAGTATTGCTTAAGCGTGTCGCCCAGGCGATTGGTAAACCGCGTCTTATCCCCTGTCAGAGCACGGCGCTGCTCAACCAGGGCGGTCAATGTACGCATCGCAACACTCTGCGGCTTCAACGGTTTAAATCGTTCCGGATGACGCAGTATCAGATCCAGCGCGAGTTCTGCGTCGGTTGGATCATTTTTGGCCCGGCTTGGTTTAAAAGTTTCTCGATATTTTGCCAGCGTGGACGGATTGATTGGAAATAAGACAAAAAAATCATATTTCTGCAAAGCATAGACGATCGGGCCTTTCGCTAGCTCGATCGCTATGGCAATGGTTCCGCCAAAACGTTCATGCACCGCGTGCGCCCATTGCTCGATACGATCGACCTGATGAGGGATAACAGCAAATTCCCTTTTATCGTTGTTCGAAGCCTGCATGCAGACATCATGTTTGGTGTCTGCCCAATCGATGCCAATAAAGGCTGTGAATGATGTGCTTGTTAAAGAATTCATCTCATTCTCCCGAAGCGAAAAATTAATGAAGGAGACGTGCATGCTTGAGTTCTGCGAAGGCAATATAGTGAGTCGATCGAACGGCATGCCCTGAGTATTCGTTGACGAACGCAAGCGCATCCGTGGATTCGAAACTGAGCCCCAAAACATCGAATGTTTCGTGGGGGATATTCGTAATCCGCGAATGCATGTCCCGCCTTCACTGACAGATACCTGTCAGCCGTTTCAGTATCACCGAAAACGAGACGGAGCAACTATATGGTGGGGTTCGCTGGTACCCTATCTGGAATCTGATAAAAATGCTCTGATGCCTTTGTCTCAGCATAATCACAAAAACGTCAGATCGTGGGTTCGAGAATATATTGCTTATCTTGACAGGTCCATTGCACATGAGTCTATGCGTGATGATGAGGAAAGGCTAGATATTCACTGATTTGCTTTTTTGTTTTAGCGAAAGTGATGGAAAGTTTGGGTACCGACTTCCTGACCGTCAGAACTGGCCAAGCGTGATGTGACAGTAACGAGGATTTATTGTTTCTAAGAATGAGTTAAGATGAAAATGAAGAAATCCTGTTTTTAAGCAGGAGTGTTTCGTTTATTGCGGTTTATACGTGCGTGCAATGGTTCGACTTGAGAAAGATCTAGAACAATAAAGTTCGCTTAAATTCAGAGGAAAGTTTAGATGAGTGTACCGGATCTAATCGATATAAAATTTACGGGTTGGAAATGGAAAGAAAATAGATTTGCACCTCCAACTCCCGTACAGGTCGATCGGAGGTGTGCAGAAAAAAAATTTCAGATCGATCGAAGAGACCTTGAATCTTATGAGGAAAACCTGAAGTGGGAATCTCAGCTCGTTTCTGAAGCCTTACTTGAAACAAGAAAGCGAAAGATTTTTGCTATTAATGCTTGAGTAGTTGTAGCGGCTCGCGTTTGAAACTGGCCATGCTCGCATTTGACGCCGTTTTCGGCTCGAATTAATTGCAAACAACGGAGCACATATGCTCACGCTATCTGCAAATGAGCTTGCATTTATCCGCGTCGGCTCGCATTCCACGGCGGCATGCTCACATTAAGTGCAAATGACGCCGACCGCATTGGCAATACCATTCTCCAGTTTTCCGCCTATCTTTTCGGGATAACTGTCCGCCACTGCTGCGTAAGGCAAGGAAAAGGATAGTGCGGGCATCGCTGCCGTCCTTGACGATGGGACAACTTGCGCGTGGCCATTGACCAGGTCTGGACTTCATCATCTGATTGCATGATGAGAAGTTGGGTTTTATTGCCATCAAACTTGATCCAGGTCAGGATAACTTTCTTTTCCTGGACCATGCCGTCAGGGTGACCGGCTAATTTATCGGGATTGCCGAAAGGCAGGGGATTCGAGGTGCTCGCCTTGACCCGATGAGGAGGCATAGAACAAGCCCTGGCGAATACTGCCCCTGCGTAAACCATGCGATATAATATCGATCAAGTAAAGATGATCCTTCCGAAGTTGGAGCCTAGTGTCGCGAGAGCTGGTCAAGCCCTGCAGCGAGAATATACATCAATTAAACAAATTCGCATTTGCGGACACCACGCGGTTGCGCCCATTGTCTTTGGCCTGGTACATTGCGCTATCGGCCATTTGGATCAAGTCATCGAAATGAAGGGAAGTGTCGCCGTCAGCCACTGCGACACCAAGACTCAGCGAGGTGGAAATGTCCCCAAAATTGGTCATAACCGGCTGATCGGCAATAGCTGCTCGCACTCTTTCCGCGACGGCTAGCGCACCCTTGGCCCCACAATCGGGCAGCACAATCAACAGCTCTTCTCCCCCATACCGGCCAAACGAGTCATAGGGCCGCAGCACGTGGGTGGTGCGTCGGGCTACTTCACGCAATACGGCGTCTCCTGCCGGGTGGCCATAATTATCGTTGGTCCGCTTGAAATGATCCACATCCGCAAAAATAATCGAAACTGGGTAGGCATTCCTTTCGTGACGCGCCATCGCTTTTCGCAGAATATCGACAATCGCGCCGCGATTATAAAGTCCCGTCAGTGAATCATGGGATGCCTTCAAGCGCAGTTCCTGCTCCAATTCGCTGATGCGTTTACCGGCTCGAATCCGAACCTGCAATTCTTCTATGCTATAAGGTTTGCTCATAAAAGCATCCGCGCCCGCATCGATCGCTTCAACGGTAAATTGAGTTTCTTTTTTGGAAGTGAGCATAATCAAATAAATATAGTGATCCCTCACCTTTTCCCGAACCGCGCGGCATACGGCTACCCCATCCATTTCGGGCATCATCCAATCAATGATGGCAAGCATCGGCGCATCAGCATGTAAAAGGATGTCGCAGGCGCTTTTTCCATCGATTGCTGTGATCACCTCGTAACCTTCGTCTTCCAACGCGTTTTCCAAATACAGCAGCGCTACCGGATCATCATCGGCAATTAATATTTTCATTTAACCTCACTATCAATGAATGCCTCCAGCTCGGCGGCCAATTCCGCTGCATGTCTTTCAAGTGTGCGAAAAGTTTTGTCTATGCCACTGAACTCGCCCCGCTTGGCAAACCGTTCAAGTTCCGCGGCAGCATTGGAAATAGGTTGAGCACTCATGGTACTCGCCGCACCTTTAAGCCGATGGGCAGAATTTTCCAGTAGCGCCGCGTCCCTGCCTGTAATCGCTGCCTGGATATTAGCCATCGTCCGGGGCAGCTCTTGCATAAAAACATGAGCAAGGCGTTTCAGGAATGCATGTTTGCCTTTTGCCCGCTTTAGAGCACCCGCCAGATCGAACGCTTGCATAGCGAGCGCTGTTTGCTCTGCCATTTCGGCACCTGTAGGAAATATTTGATTTTCCTCTTCTGTTTCCAGTCGTCGCAGTAGTAGATCCGGATCAATGGGTTTCGATAGATAGTCGTCCATTCCCGCGGCAATGCAGCGATCCCGGTCGGTCTTCATAGCGTCGGCGGTAAGCGCGATGATGCGGATGTGCTTGCCGGTCTTTTTTTCGCGTTGCCGAACTTCCATGGTCGTCTGATAACCATCCATTTCCGGCATCTGGCCATCCATCAGGATTACATCGAACGATTGCTGCTCCAGCATTTGTAACACCTCAATCCCGTTATTAGCTATGGAAAAGGGGTGACCGCGATCCAGCAGGATTTCCGTCACGACTTGTTGATTGATCGGGTGGTCTTCCGCCACAAGCACATTCAGAACGCGGGACGGTTTTGATGATACGGATTGAACACTCTCCAAGATAAGCGATTCCACCGCATCAATACTAATGGCGGCCACGATGGCATCAAACAACTCCGATTGCTTGACTGGTTTTCTTAGGAAACGTGTGATCCCTAGCATCTTGCAGCGTTCAAGTTCATCGGATACGTCGCTTGAGGAAAGCATCATGATAGTGGTCCCTGCCATTGCAGGATTAGCCGTAATGAATTGCGCCAATTGGAAACCATTGCATTCCAACATCCGCGAATCCAGCAAAACCAATGGATAGGCCTCACCGAGTGCCGCGGCACGTTTCAGCTCTGCTACAGCTTCCCCCCCATCCTTGGTCAACACTGGCAGCATGGACCAATTATGTAAAATCTCTTCCAGTATTTTCCGATTGGTACTATTGTCCTCAACCACCAGTACCGGCATATTGTTCAAGTCCTGGCGCAATGCGAGTGCCGGTTGATGCTCGGGTACGGCAAGCCGCGCCGTGAAATGGAATATTGTTCCCTTCCCTGGATTGCTTTCAACCCAAAGGGAGCCATCCATCAGCCTCACCAGCTGGGAGACAATGGTCAGACCCAGGCCGGTACCCCCGTAGCGGCGGGCGGTGGAATTGTCACCTTGCGCAAAGGCATTGAAGATGTAGGCCTGCTGTTCCTTCGAAATCCCGATGCCGGTATCGATGGTGCTGAAATGAAGCCCGATGTGGTCATTTGAATCCGGCTCCAGCGGGCCGCGCGCAACCCTCACCACCACTTCGCCCTGTTCGGTGAATTTAAGTGCATTGCCCGTCAGATTCACGATTATCTGCGCCAGGCGACCGGGATCCCCTATCAATAGTATGGGCACCGTCGAGGTGACCTGATAAGTCAATTCCAGCCCCTTTTCATTGGCGCTGGCCGAGAATGCTTTCAATGTATTGCCAATCAATTCCCGCAAATCGAATTCAGTTGCATCAAGTTCGAGCTTCCCGGCTTCCATTTTGGAAAAATCCAGGATATCGTTCAGAAGACGCAGCAACGAGTCTGCCGAGGATTTTATCGATGTCATGAATTCACGCTGCTGCGCAGACAACGACGTTTTCAACATGAGGCTACCCAAACCGATAATCCCGCTCATAGGGGTGCGGATTTCGTGGCTCATATTTGCCAGAAATGCGCTTTTTGCAGAGGTCGACGCTTCCGCGGCTTCCTTGGCTTGATATAATTCCATCTCCCACTGCCTGCGCTCCGTAATGTCGCGCAGAAATGCACTGAACATGAAGGTCTCACCGCTGCGGATCAGCGAAATGCTAAATTCGATCGGAAGCTCATGGGCTTCGCGATGAAGCGCGGAGAGTTCAATTCTACGGTTTGCCGTAATTTTTTCATTCGACTGCAACTGCTTGATGGTGTGCCGATATAACGCGCCAGACGAAGGAGCAATAATCAATTCTTGAAATGATTGGCCAAGCGCATCTTTGCCAGACCAGCCGAAAGTTGCCTCAGCCTGCTGATTCCAATCGATGATATTTCCCATGGCATCAATGCCTACAAATGCGTCATGTGCCGTCGCCACAATGAGGCGGGTGCGTTCTTCGCTGGCTTGCAGCGCTTCGCTGGCCCGTTTAGCTTCGGTCACATCATGCACCACGCAAAACATCTGTCGCTGATCGTTGGACCAGTGTGCCGACCATCGGTTATGCACAATCGATCCATCTTTGTGAAGGTAGCGATTGTCGAAATTCCGGGGGGCATTTCCGGTCATGACCATCGCCGCGGCCTGAAGGGTTCGGTCAACATCGGTCGGGTGCACCAATGGAAGATAAGGGTGGCCTACCAGTTCATTGGCGGTATAACCCCAGTTATGCTTGCATGCGTTGCTCATACGCACAAAGTTTCTCGACTCATCAATTGAGCAGATAACGTCGAGCGAATTATCCATTATGTCCTGATTCTCTTGTGCCGCTTTTTCGGTCAGCCTGATCAAACGCGTTACTGCCAGACCAACAAAAATAGCGATGCCGAGCCCCAGGCAGGCAAATAAAATCATGGCGAAACGTGAAACAAACTGCCCCTCGGCGGCTGCCTCATTGGCTTTCTCGTTGAAGCTAATCAATTCATCTGAGGAGAGACGGATGGCTGTATTGACGAGCACCATGTTTTCCGCTTGAGCGAGCAAATATTGGCGCCAGTAAATATCTTTCGCCGCTTCAAGATCGGTTATTGCAAGCCCAAAGATTTCATCACCCAATGGCAGGATCACCTGACGACTATGCTCGACCAGCTTGCCCAGCATATCTTTCAATTCCATGTTCTGTGTAGCGGCAAGCGCCGTTTCAATGTGCGCAGCTGCGTTCTCGCGAGTTTGTTGCCTCCGCGACTTTTTCTCGTCAGAAGCGGCTCCCAAGGTCGGATCAAGCAAAAGATCGGAGACCTGCTGCGCCATTATCATGTAATCAATCTGCGCATCCCGCAAAGGAACGCGCGTTCGATTCAGGAGCAGCGTCTCGGCTGTCGCAGCATCCACCCTTTGCTGCAATTTTTGATAGAGAAATAAATCAGTGCCCAGACTAAGCGCAAGGAGCGCGCTAAAGCCGGTCACAACGAGGGTAGAAATACGTTTATACATGGTGCTCCCAGGCATGAATTCTGGTTCGGATAGGGCTCAGAAAACTCTGGTAAGTAGCGCGAAGACGGCATTGCACGCGGGGCCCGTATACAAGGAGGGTGAGGGCACGAAAATGGTAAATTCCCTTTCCCCAGAGCTTGACAAAGCAGACCGTCCGCACGGCACGGTTACTTCAGTTGGGGCAAAATTGGGCTTATTGCATTGCACTCCTTGGCTTCGTCATCAACGCAGCTCCGCACACCGTGAACCGTGTCTAGCGACGTGCGATCGGCTAGTTGCTACTATGTTTAGGGCGAATCAGCGCTAAGTTAGTGAGTATCTGTTCCTGACTGGTCAGCAGTGCTTTGCTTCTAGCAAATCTCTCATGCGCGGCGAAGCTGGGTAATTGTCCATTCTATTGTTCTCAACAATTCGTCAAGCGCTTCATGTTAAATCATTGAAAATTGCTTAAACGCGGCTTCTCTATTCCGTACCCTTGGGCATAATCCACACCGATCCTTCGTAACGCTCCCAAGGTTGCGTTGTTCTCGACAAACTCTGCGATTGTCTCGATATGCATGACATGCCCTATGTGGTTGATGGCTTCCACCATTGCATGGTCGATAGGGTCACCGACCATGTCCTTGACGAAGCCACCATCAATCTTTAAATAGTCAACGGGCAAATGCTTGAGATAAGTAAACGATGACATCCCGCTTCCAAAATCGTCCAGAGAAAAACGGCATCCCAGGTTTTTTAATTTACCGATCAACTCAACTGCCTGCTTCAGGTTTGCAATGGCCGCGGTTTCCGTAATTTCGAAGCAAATGCCACGAGGGGGAACCTTGTACCGATCGAACTGCTCCGTGACGAACTCATAAAAATTATCATCGCAGATGGATGCGCAGGAAAGATTGATAGCGCATGTGCCAAGAGCGCTATGCGGCGAATGACGCCCCTCGTATTGCGCGAACGCGGTAGCCACTACCCAGCGATCGAGTTGAGGCATCAGGCCATAACGCTCGGCAGCCGGAATAAAGGCCATGGGGGGTATCAGCGTTCCGTCCTCACCCTTCATGCGCAAGAGCATTTCGTAATGGTCACTGTCCTGGAGGCTATTCACCAGTGACAATATTTTTTGCGAATACAGCACAAAACGATCCTCTTTCAGGGCCTTCTGAATGCGCCCCACCCATCCCATCTCGCCATGGCGTTGCGCGAGTCCCGTATCACCCGACGTATAGATTTGTACCCGGTTGCGCCCCTTGTCTTTGGCAAGATAGCAAGCGGCATCCGCCATGCGTAGGATATCGGCGAGGGTTTCACCCCCATCGCTGAAAGTGACCAGTCCGATACTTAGGCCGATCTGAAAGACCCGGTCTTTCCAGACAAAATGAAACTCGCGCACCGTCTGACGCAGCAGATCCGCCACGCGAAGTGCTGGACCTGTCGGGCAACTTTCCAGCAATACGCCAAATTCATCCCCTCCCAGCCGGCCAAGGGTATCGTTTGTACGGAGGCGGGCTTGCAGTACGCTCGTCAGTTGCTTTAATAACTCGTCTCCCGCCATGTGGCCGCAGGAATCGTTCACGAGCTTGAACTGATCAAGATCGAGGTACGGCAACGTATGCTGCTTGGCGTCCTGTTTGCCCGTCTCTAATGCATGCTCCAGTCGCCGCTCGAACTCGCGACGGTTAATGAGGCCGGTCAATGCATCATGCGAGGCCTGATACGTCATCTCTGTTGCCATTTTTTGCGCATGGGACACATCATGGAATACCAGCACGGCGCCTATGGTGTCTCCCTCTTGGTTCCGTATCGGCGCAGCCGAGTCTTCAATAGGAAAAGTCTTGCCGCCGCGTTGTATCAGAAGTGTATGCAGCGCCAGGCCCATGGTTTGCTTTTCGCTCAGTACTCGCTCAACCGGGTTGGGGACAAGTTCACTGGTTTGTGCATTGACGATATGAAATACTTTCGGTAACAGGAGACCATTCGCTGCATCTGAAGTCCAACCCGTCATGGTTTCTGCGACAGGGTTCAGATAGGTCACCTTACCGAACATATCCGTTGTGATAACGGCATCACCGATGCAGCTCAGAGTAACGCGTAAGCGCTCCTTTTCTTCAAAGAGTGCTTTCTCTATGCGCTGGCCTTCCGTAATGTCGCGACGCAGTTCTATTTGTATTCCCTCGGAATGGACCAGCAGCGCACTTGTTTCCTCCGCTATCCTATGCGCCACTGCTAAAACATCCTGCGTATCGGATAAAATATTTTGTGTAGCGGACAGCTTCTGTCCCGTTGCCATTAATTCGCTATTAAGCGCTTTGCGGTCATCAATTTTGTGTACCAGAACCTCACTAACTTCATGAAGTTCGTTAGCGCATTTTTGTACTTTATCTTCCACATTTTCGCTTCTGGCCAGCGTTTTTTCCACCACTCGCAGCGTACTACCGGCCGCCATCTTCTCTTTCACCTTTTCGTTGACGTCAGAAAGCTCAACGGCACAATCCTCCATCATATCCTTCACGTCTTGATTTTTTTCCAAGGCTTTTTCCAATAAAGGAGAGGTGTCAGCCGATGTCAACTGTAAATCGTCATCTGAGATCATTAGTTGAATCTTTCATAGGAATTTACAAGTTATTTGTAACGGATCAAGGGGAGCCAGAGGCTTTTTGATTGTCGGTTTCTGGCTACTCTCCGATGCCGGAGTGGTACGGCGCTTCGCAAGTATGCGGGGGAGAAAAGACGGGATAAATATGCCAAGGAAAGAATGACATCGGAGATGAATTGCAGCCATGGCGCATCAGGCATCGAGACGTTGCTCGTGGTGGGAAGCCTTCCAGGCCGAAAACCCAATCGATTGAGTGAGTATATTTGCTCTTAAATAGCGTTTCACATGTGTAACCGATATTGGTGTGGCAAGCAAAACATAACTTTTGTCGGTCCAACCAGACCTCAACTCATTAACAGAAGAGCGGTGCTATTACAGCATGCGGTAACGTTTCTGCGTAGCTGTAAGATTTTACAGGTAGGAAACGGGTGCGTGAAGCTCAGGAGTGGAAACCAAGAGCGGTCTGCAGAGGGCGATTGCACCGTTGCGAGGATCAATCGGCTCCCGGACTCATATCAGAGCTATCACCGGCATCAAGTGTCGATGCAAAATTAAGCCACTGAATTAACTTCTTGTGAACTATGAGTCACACGCGCCGACCCGAGAATCCCACCCGATTACGGCCTGCCTTTTTTGCCCGATAGAGCACCTCGTCAGCGGCGGCGATAAGCGTGGCCGCATCTTCGCCAAGACGATCCACCGATCGTAACCCCCAGGCTCACCGTCACAGGAATGACTCCTGACTAGGGGTTGGGGTTTAGGGCGCAATGGAACGTAAAACCCGGTTAAGGGACCTTAACACCCTGCAGGAGACGCGACACGGTAGCGGGATGGACGTTGAATAGTCGGGCGGCATCCGCGGCGGTATTCTGCCCGGAATTGACCAGGTGCCGGATTTCCTCCGAGCGCGGGCTGTCGAAGTAAAAGAACGATACTAAGGAATTCCTTTTACAGCAGGCTTTCGATGTCTCGTGATCCATGAAGAACGCGAACAATATCAATACCATCCTCAAGAGGAAAATAAAAAATCAGGTAATGGCTTACGGGCTGGCTACGCAAGCCTATCTCGAGTTCGTCACGTTTCACTCCCGTCTGCGGGAAGTCGGCGAGTGCCAAACACCTTTCTTGAATACTATCAAGAAATTTGTCCGCATTATGCGGACTGTCTTGCGCGATATACCACCAAATTTCCTCAAGGTCATTTTCGGCTTCTGGACGTTTCAAAACACGTGGCATCAGAATCAACCGTCATTTCTGCGCGTTAAGCCGCTTGTGGCCTTTCGTTTTGATTTTTTCTATATCCAAAGGGGTGGCTACACCGCTATCTATCCCTTTTTGAATGTCACTTCTTAATTCTTCAAATCGCAATTTATGCAATTGGTCGTGTTCCTCCAACAGGCGCAAGGCTTCGCGCATAACCTCACTTGCCGAGTTATAGAGACCACTATCGACCTTGCCTTTCACCAGCTCTTCAAAATGAGGGGTCAAGGAAATGTTCATAGATTTTGTTGCTCCTTTTCTTCGGATAGTAATAACAAATTATATCAAAGATTGTTATACCTGAACTCCTTGAAATAATCCATCAAACTAGGTGCGGATATAACCTCTCATAACGGACAAGCCGGGTTAGGTGGCAAGAACGTCTAAGGTGACAATGCTCAAGCTACCTATATTATTTTACTGCCTGAAAGCTGCCAGAATCCTATATACGGTAGCTTCCCCAATATGAAGTTGCCGAGCAATGGCGGTCTTCGCAATTCTCTCTCCTGCAAGACGGATTACCTCCAGCCTGATTGCTTCCGACTTCGGTTTGCGTCCTTTGTATTTACCTGCGGCCTTGGCCTTGATGACTCCTTCCCTCTGCCGTTCCAGCATCATTTCCCGTTCGAATTGGGCGATACCTCCTAAAACGGTTAGCATTAATTTCCCGGTGGGTGTTCGCGTATCAATACCAAGGTTAAGAATTCGTAATCCCGCAGTCTTTTTATCCAGGACTTTTATGATTCCCATAAGATCACTAATCGATCGGGCAAGCCGGTCAAGTTTGGTGACTACGAGCACGTCGGCTCTGTTGCAAAAAATAAGGAACAGCTATATTTGAATTTTTAACTAAATGTTTTTTAATAACTTTTAAATTCACTTTTTATCAAAAATCATTTTTTGCAACAGAGCCAGAAATTATCATCCCAAGTACGGTAAGCGAGTCCACGGCCCGGCCGGGTATTGCGGTCAACAAGAATGACGCGGACCTGAACTCCCAGATTTTGACGAAGAATATTGACGGCAGTGATGGTGCCACTGTAGCCGGCACCAATAATCGTTATAACCTTTACTGGCAGGGAGGAAGCGCTGCTCATGTAGTCTTTCCGGAAAAATTCCCGTTTATGGATACTGATCACAAGTTGTTTAGATAGGTGGTGCTTTGAGAGCGAGGTGAGGGAGGAGATGTAGCCGCCCTGAGAGTAAAAAACCGGATGATGGAACGTGGTTAAGAGCTCGCGAGTTTAAGCCGTCCTTTCAGCCATTGAGTTCCACATCTGCCTCGGGTCGGACGCCGGAGCGTATGGCGGCCTCGGTCAGCGATGGCAGGCAAAGTTCCATAAAGCGGTAGGCGTATCCGCGCAGATAATGGCCCCGGCGAACAGAGATATTCGTGGTATTTTTCTCGAAAAGGTGTGAGCTGTCGAGCAGGTGGAGCTGCGTATCGCGTCCGGGATTGAATGCCATTGATGCGACGATGCCCACACCCAGCCCAAGCTCGACATAAGTTTTGATGACATCTGCGTCCAGCGCCGACATTGCGATATCGAGTAATATTCCCGCCTTGGCGAAAACCTCATCGATGCCTGCGCGTCCGGTAAACCCTTCATGATAAGTAATGACCGGAAATTCGGCTATTGCGTCAAGCGTTAGCGGTTGCGCCGCCTCCAATGGATGCCCCGGCGGCACAATGACGGCGTGATGCCAGGAGTAATAGGGAAAAGACGCCAGTTCGACGACACTCTCCAGCGCTTCCGTTGCAATGCCAATATCTGCGACGCCGTCGAGCAGCATCGACACGATCTCATCGGGGCTGGACTGATGGAGGATAAGGTGAACGTTAGGGAATGCCTTTTTGAATTGTGTCACCACGGATGGCAGGGCATATCGCGCCTGAGTATGCGTGGTGGCAATAGTTAGACGACCCTGATCCCGATTGCTGAACTGTTCGGCCAGGCGCTTGACGTTTTTGGCATCCAGCAGAATACGCTCCACGATTTTCACCAGTTCCTTGCCAGGGTCGGTCAATCCAAGCAGCCGTTTACCCTTGCGCACGAAAAGTTCGACGCCCAATTCGTCTTCCAGATCTTTTATATGCTTGCTTACCCCGGATTGGGAAGTAAATAGGGCATTAGCCGCCTCAGTCAGATTATAGTTCTGGCGCACCGTTTCGTGGATGATGCGCAGTTGCTGAAAATTCATGTTATAGGGTTCATAGTGTAATTTTCTGTCCGCTCTGGGGCAAATAACGATAATACACCACATCCTCCCGGCATAGGCAGGCTTCCTCTGCTTCTGTACGCATCGCTCAATAGTTGTAGCGGCTGCTCTCCAGGCGGCGCAACGCAGCTACCAGCGTATCGACATCTGCATAGGTATTGTACAGCGCCAGTGACGGGCGTACCGTAGTTTCAAGGCCAAAACGCCGCAGGATAGGCTGCGCACAGTGATGGCCCGCGCGCACCGCGATACCTTCGCGGTTCAAGGCCTCACCCACTTCTACGGTGGCGAACCCTTTCAGGGCGAATGACAAAACGCCTGCCTTGTCCGGTGCAGTGCCGATAAGCCTCAAACCAGGTACGGTATTGAGGTCGCGGGTTGCATACGTCATCACGTCCCATGCCTCCCCCTATACTTCCACCATTGTTTATCTGGTGCGCAAGGGCAACCCGAAGGGATTGACCGACTGGGACGATTTGCTGCGTCCAGGCATCGAAGTGGTCACGCCCAATCCGAAGATTTCTGAAAGTGGCCGCTGGAATTACCTGGCAGCCTGGGGGTACGCACTCAGCCAGACGGATCGCAACGAAGCAGCCGCCTTTGAATTTGTAAGGAAACTGTTCGCCAATGTCAGATCGCCGGCGATCTCCGACTTCGTCGATCGCGGTATCGGCGACGTGCTGTTATAGATAAGGCCCAATAAAGTATGAACTTTTGTTGAGTTCCATGATCGGATGGTGATGGAAAGAGAAAACGCAAGAAAGCAAACACTGGAGCAACTTCACGAGCGGCGCAAGCAAGTTGTGCGGT
>JACCWK010000162.1 GCA_013697655.1 Nitrosospira sp. | reverse complement strand
CCATCCTGGGCGTTGATGTAGTCTTTGGAACCTCCATCTTGCCAGCAATGGCAGCGCCCAACTCAATTTTTATCCGTCAGATGAAAATAATTCCGCTTAGCCTGTCCATTTTGCAAGAACCTCATTTACCAAAGCCTTTGAGGAAAGGACTGGATTTGCACCCAAAGGATGGGCAACTTATTTTGTGCAACGCCCAGAAAAGGAGACGAAACCCTTTGGACTTTACTCGGGCGGACCAGGTGTTTCATTTTCGTTCGACCCATTCTGTTCGAACCCTACCGATCCTCTATGGAAACAATTCCTTCAGGAATACAATAGATTGTCTCTGCATGAGCTTGGCTGCAACGCCTCGCCCATCCAGACGCAGTGGTTGCAGCCAGGCGAAGTGAGAATTCCTGCAAAGTTGGCGCGGCCACGGTTTACGACCAAATACTACGAGCAGTTTCTCGATTGATGTCTTCGGGGAAATACGCGTTTATGCTCGATGATAGTTGATCACAATTATCCGGACGGCTGGTGTTTGAACTAAAAACTGTTCTACTTTTTCTGGCTACCGCGGTTGCCGAAATCATCGGTTGCTATCTGCCTTATCTCTGGCTTAAACAGGGTCAGAGCGCATGGCTTCTTGTGCCCGCTGCCGCAAGCCTCGCGTTATTTGCATGGCTTCTCACGCTACATCCGACAGCCGCGGGCAGAACCTACGCCGCGTATGGAGGCGTCTATGTTTTTGTAGCGGTGCTCTGGCTATGTGCTATTGAGGGCATCAGGCCAACCGTCTGGGATGCGGCAGGTTCTCTGGTTGTACTCGCGGGTATGGCCATCATCATGTTCGGGCCAAGACATGCATAGTCGAGTAAGTGCGGGGGCTCGACTTTCATATTTCATGACATCTGGTTGACTTCCGTGCTCGAAACCTTACAATCCTAATGGACGTCACTTCAGGATTTTTGGTTTGGTCAGCAGACGATCAGATAAAACTATATTTACAGGAGAACAATCGATGGTCGCGAAAATGGGTGCCGCTTTTTCAGGTCTTCTGTCAGTTGTTCTTCTTGTTGGTTGCTCGGCGATTTCAACGACGCCGGCAGGAAAATCCGTTGAACTTGTGACTGTGAACCCCCCCGGTAACTGCAAGCCGCTTGGCGACATCGTTGGCTCCCAGGGTAATTGGATTACAGGCGACTACACGTCCAATAAAAATCTGTTCATCGGGGCAAGAAACGACCTGCGCAACCAGGCGGCCGAGATGGGAGGTAACTTCGTCTGGGTGCAAGATTCGAATAATACCAACGCATGGGGTAGTACAGGCACCACAAACACTACGGTGCTGGGCGTGGTCTATCGTTGTGAATAAGTCAGCACGGGCTGCACTCAGTATAGTCGCCTGTTCCATTTGAATTAATGAGTCGAGAGTTGGAACATGCCCAGCAAGGTCTACTACAACAGCGCCTGCCCAGTTTGCAACGCGGGAATCCAGGATCAGCGCCAGCGCATGGAGGCATGTGGCGTTAAGGACATTGAGTGGGTCGATGTGCACACACATCCAGAGGCCGTATCGGAGGTGGGTGCTTCGTTGGAGCAAGTACGGGAGCGTTTGTATGTCAAAGACGCGGACGGGCATCTCAATATAGGCGCGGACGCATTCACGAGACTGTGGTCACAAACGCGCGGTCAGCGTTGGTTCGCGAAACTTTTGCGGCTACCCGTCCTCAAGCAGATTATGCGGCTGGCGTACAACACATTTGCTCGGGCCCTGTACCAGTGGAACCGTGCCAAGAGACACTGGTAACGTCCCCTTGACCAGGCGGTTCTCGAAGCAAAGCACATGGGGCATCGCCTTTTTAATCGTAAATGTTGTCATTATTATCCGATAGTCACCTACTTGAAGCGCATTTCCATAATGCCGTTAAAGCGGCAGGAATTCGCCAAGCTGAGCAGCTTCCGGGCACATTGCTATCAAACGCGAAGAATCTCCAGCAGGTTGTCGCCATAACTCTCCAGTTTGCGTTTACCAATACCAGGCACCTGGCGCAGTTCGCTTTCCGTTTGCGGACGCAGACGCACTAATTCCTCCAAGGTTGCATCGTGCAACACGACATAAGCAGGAACGCTGTGCGTCTTTGCAATGTCGGTGCGCCATGCGCGCAGGCGCCCCCACAGTATACGAGCCGTAGAATCAAGCGTGTCGAACTTGTCTTCGCGCGCAGCCTTAGCCACAGTCTTTTTTCGCTCCGGCTGCAGGCGTAGGAACACCGTTTGATTTCCATTCAGCACGGCGCGGCTGGCTGTGGTGAGACGCAGCGAACCATGCCCGTCCCCGTCTACAGTGAGCAAGCCTAGCGCCGTCAGTTGGCGATACACCGCTCGCCATGCTTTTTCTTCCAGCTCCTTACCGATACCGAAGGTACTAACTTTGTTGTGTGCCCACTGCCTCACACGCGCAGTATTATTGCCACGCAGCACGTCAATCAGGTGTCCGGCACCAAAGCGCTGGCCAGTGCGGAAAGTGCAGGACAGCGCCTTTTGTGCCGTCACCGTGCCGTCCCACACTTGTGGCGGGTTGAGACAGACATCACAGTTGCCACAGGCAGCGGTGACCGCCGCTTCGCCAAAATATTCAAGCAGGCGCGTACGGCGGCAGGTCGTCGCTTCGCATAACGCAAGCAGCGCATCGAGCTTGGTTGAGGCGATCCGTTTAAACTGCGCTTTTGCCTCGGAACCCTCGATCATGCGTCGCTGCTGTACCACATCACCCAAACCATAAGCTAACCATGCACTGGCAGCTTGACCGTCGCGTCCGGCACGGCCGGTTTCCTGATAATAGCCTTCGACACTTTTGGGCAGGTCGAGATGAGCCACGAAGCGCACGTCCGGCTTGTCGATACCCATACCGAACGCAATAGTAGCGACCATTACAATGCCATCCTCATGCAGAAATTTTTGCTGATTGCGGCCGCGCTCTGCCATGCTCATGCCGGCATGGTACGCGAGTGCCGGTATGCCCTTTGCTACCAGCCATGCCGCTGTTTCCTCGACTTTCTTGCGCGACAGGCAGTAGACGATGCCGGCGTCACCAGCATGTTCAGCGCGGATAAAAGCAATCAATTGCGCTTTGCCGTTCAACTTGTCCACGATCTGATAGCGGATATTGGGACGGTCGAAACTGGAAACGAAAATCCGCGCGCCATCAAGGCCAAGGCGCTCAACGATTTCCTTACGCGTCACACTATCCGCTGTCGCAGTCAGGGCGATGCGTGGTACGTTGGGAAATCGTTTGTGTAGAATCGAGAGCTGGATGTATTCCGGACGGAAATCGTGCCCCCACTGCGACACGCAGTGCGCCTCATCAATGGCAAACAGTGAAATCGGGGTGCGCGTTATCAGGTCGAGAAAGCGCGGTGTTAACAACCTTTCTGGCGCTACATATACCAGATCGTAAGTGCCTGTCAGCATGCCGCGTTCGACTGCTGCGGTTTCTGTCTGAGATAAGGAAGAATTGAGATACGCCGCGCGCACCCCGACTTCGTGCAATGCCGCTACCTGGTTCTGCATCAGCGCAATCAGTGGCGAAACTACCACCGCAACGCCATCGCGCAATAATGCCGGAATCTGATAACACAGGGACTTGCCGCCGCCGGTCGGCATCAACACAAGACAATCCCCGCCGCTGGCAACATGCGCGATCACCTCCGCCTGTCGTCCACGAAAAGCGGGATAGCCGAAGATGTCTTTGAGAAAAGCGAGAGCCTGGGACATCATTGCTAAAGAGAGTTTCAGCCTAAACGTGGCAATTGAATGCTCATTTTTGGCTCACCTTTTGCACGTTAGCCAATCAATTTCCAAACCATGTTTTCCCCCGCCCTGAGCGGAATTAATACATCTTCCCCAAATTTCAATTTCGCGGGCACGTTCCAGCTTTCTTTTTTTAGTGTAATGCTGTCTTTGTTGCGTGGTAGTTGGTAGAAATCAGCGCCGTGGAAACTGGCAAAGGCTTCCAATTTATCCAGGGCCCCCACCTGCTCGAAAGCTTCTGCATAAAGTTCAATAGCCGCATGAGCACTGTAGACACCCGCGCAACCACAGGCAGTTTCCTTCGCAAATCTTGAATGGGGAGCGCTGTCGGTGCCGAGAAAAAATTTCGGATTACCGCTGGTTGCAGCTTCAACCAGTTTGCGGCGATGAGTCTCGCGCTTCAGCACGGGAAGGCAGTAGTGATACGGCCGGATGCCCCCGTGAAACAGGGCGTTGCGGTTGAGCAGCAAATGATGAGCGGTAACGGTGGCGGCCACATGATTCGATGCGCATGTAACGAACTCTACCGCCTCAAAAGTGGTGATATGTTCAAATACGATCCGCAAATGTGGAAATCGTTGCGTGATGGGGATCAACACCCGGTCAATAAAGAATCTTTCCCTATCGAACACATCCACTTCGGTGTCGGTTACTTCGCCATGTACCAGCAGGGGCATGCCCACCTTCTCCATCATTTCCAGTGTAGCGTAGCACCTCGCAATATCGGTAACGCCCGCGGCGGAGTTTGTCGTTGCGCCAGCTGGATAATACTTCACCCCGTGTATTATCCCACTTTTCCGGGCCTCGATAATTTCTGAAGGAATGGTGCTATCGGTAAGGTATAGCGTCATCAAAGGCTCGAAGCGCATGCCCTCTGGCACAGCGGCAAGGATACGCAGTCGGTATGCAAACGCCATTTGTGTTATCGCCACTGGCGGTTGTAGGTTGGGCATGACGATGGCACGGGCGAAGCGCCGCGCCGTATCGGGTAGCACCGCCCTCATTTGCTCGCCGTCGCGTAGATGCAAATGCCAATCGTCCGGGCGAGTGATGGTTAGCGTTGTCAAAATGGTTTTTAGACTCAACTATGCAATGAATTGAAATTCTGGCCGGTCAGTTGGTTAGCCTCAGGACTAATAGGATGTGGAACACCAACTCATTTGATGACCCGAAATTATGTACACAAATTGTGGCTAGTCCGATATTAGTCCGACCAAAGTTCCGCGTGAATGCAGGGTTTTTTCTGAAATTAGTTGGGTGGCGGCAGGAACTTGTCCCCATGTATTCCATAGCAGCACACCACGCACG
Organism: Nitrosospira sp.; assembly: GCA_013697655.1. Taxonomy (GTDB): domain Bacteria; phylum Pseudomonadota; class Gammaproteobacteria; order Burkholderiales; family Nitrosomonadaceae; genus Nitrosospira. Next base: position 41,209 of record JACCWK010000162.1, on the reverse strand, counting down.
CGTCCGTCGCGAAGATAGTAAATTACTCCCTTGCGGAAAGGTTCTTTCCAGTCTTCGATGATATCAAGGCTGGCATCCAGTTCGCCAACCGCTTCGTAACCCAGGTCAAACAGATCAGAATAAAAGAAAGGCTGATGATGATAGCTTTCAGATTGCCCCGCCATATTTCGACCGGCCATTTCTCCCATGACGTTAGCGTTATCCTCATGTTCCACACGCGTTCGCTTTTCCAAGCTAGCGCTATAGAAATTCGCCACATCGCCTGCCGCATAGATATCCGCGTTATTCGTGCGCAACTGCTCGTCTACGATAATGCCATTATCTATCGCGAGACCGGCCTGCGCGGCCAAGTCGATATTGGGAAGGATTCCCAGCCCAGCCACAACTCCATCAGCCGAGAGCTTCGTGTCATTCCCGGTGGTTACAATTGTTTTTGTGCCTTCCGCATGTACAGATTTAACTGTTTCAGAGGTGAGTACGGTAATGCCTTTTTCGCGATAATAGGAATTTATGAATTCAACCAGGGGTTGCGGATAAATGCGCGTGCCTATACCGTTTTCCGGAAAAATCATTGTGACCCGTTTGTTATTCATCGCAAGAGCGGTGGCGATTTCGGAACCAATAAAGCCTCCCCCGATAACCACAAAATCAGAACCATGTTCGCTGAGTTCACGCAACTTTCGATAATCGTCCGCGGTTCTGAAATAAATTATATTTTCGCTGAAATCCGGAAAGTTTCGTACCGAACCGCCCGTCGCGAGCAAAAGCTTTTCATAGGTATAAATGTTTCCGGCATCATCAGTAGCCGTTTTGTTTGACGGATCGAGGGCCACCACTTTTTTACCGAGATGCATGGCGACGTTGAGTCCGTGAGCATTGCGCCATATCGATTCGAAAGGCGTGTTCTTCCAAAGCGACTTGGTAAGGGGGGGGCGATCATAAGGTAGATGACGCTCTTCGCAAATCATGGCAATGGCGCCGTCCTGGTCGATCTTGCGGATACCGTGAACGGCAGAATCGGCGGTCATTCCCCCGCCGATAATCAGATATTTATGATGTTTCATGACAGTGCCTTGTAGTCGCGCATCAAGCGCTCGTTAAGAATTGACCCAATAATGATATTGCGAATTTTCCCATACTTAATTTATGAACAATGGTGTAAAGCAGAGTGCTAAATACATTATAGAGTGGCGCATCAATTAGTTTGAAAAAACCTGCGGGTTCCTTCTGTTTCGACCCCTCGATGTTTTATGTTTTTATAAGAATGGACGAGCAGGAATGCAATTACTATCGCCAACCAGATGATTCATCCTTCTTCAACAAACCTTATGCCAGTATATAATGGGTTCTTTTACAAAAGTTGCGGGCGGACATGCCCATGACTACCACAATGACCACAATGGATGATACGAAAACTGATGAGGGAACAACCGTAATCGATAATTGCGTTCAGCATGCGCGGGAAACCCTCGATTCCCAGCTCCCGCTAATTAAAGACAAGGGATATGATTTTGCGCCTCAGTTCAGGCAAATGACAATTCAGCTTTACATGGTGGGTGTTATGTGGCGCCGCGGCGAGAGTCTCGGCTTATCAACCAAGGCGCGTGATCATGCTTTTGCAGCGCTTCAGTCAATGCTCATCAGTGATGGCATGAGCAAAAAACAGGCTCAACAACGAATTATATTTCTAAATAGCATGTCCCGGACAGAAGACGGAAGCGATACGTTTGCTGTAACCCTCGGATATGAGGTTCTGCCGAATGACCACAGCTTGGTTATGGTCTTTGATGAGTATCGAGATGAGATACGAGTTTCTGGTGCATTATGGCGCCTTTACGAACGTGGTAAAAAAATTATGGTTATCGGAGGCGCCGTAGCTGCTTTTTTAGTGGTTTGGGCGGTTACCATCTTCCTTCCAAAAACGAGCGGAATTGATGTGCTGGCGGCAGGACTTATGGGGGCTGCCCTGGTTGTTATTCCTACATTTCTGATCGGGCTACTAATTTACAAGACGAAGATAAAAAAATTAAAAGTGCCCACTTCGCCCCCTCCATGATCGCGGAGAATATTCTGACTCTCGAATTGCTGGTGATCCGTCTATGTGGGTAACGCCAGAATTTAACCATTTGCTGGCATAGGTATCCATAAGCTTCTCACGATAAGTCCGGCACAGGGCGTGAAAGCAGCAAGCGGACAACGTATAATTGTCCTTCTATCTACCCGCGATATCGCAAATTCAAGCAGATGAGCGCCAAAATCATGGATGGCAATGCCTTAGCCAGAGAAGTACGGGCCGAATGGAAAGTCCGTGCTGCGCGTTTGACCGAAAAAGGTGTCCAGCCGGGGCTGGCAGTGGTCATTGTTGGCGACAATCCGGCCTCTAGCATATATGTACGAAGCAAAGCCAAGGCGTGTAGCGAGACAGGAATTTATTCAGAAATACATTCTTTTCCTGAAAATGCGCGCCAGGATGAGGTGGTGCGGCGTATTCAGGAGCTTAACACGGACCCCAGAATCCATGGCATTCTGGTGCAACTGCCGCTACCCCGACATTTTGAAAGTAGCAAGATTATTGCCTCCATCGCGGTAGAAAAAGATGCCGACGGCTTCCATCTTTACAATGTCGGCGCTCTTGTTACCGGCAACACCATTTTTCCGCCCTGTACTCCTTACGGTGTGATGAAAATGCTGCAAAAGTGCGACATTCCGGTGGAAGGACAACATGCGGTCGTAGTAGGCCGCAGCAATATTGTAGGTAAGCCCATGGCACTAATGCTATTGCAAAAAGGGGCCACAGTCACAATCTGTACCTCTAAGACACGCGACCTCGCCGAACATACCAAACGCGCGGATATTCTGGTGGTAGCGACTGGAAAACCGCACATGATTACGGCTGACATGGTGAAGCGCGGTGCGGCCGTAATAGACGTTGGCATCAGCCGCATGCCTGACGGTAAACTTGCGGGAGATGTGGATTTCGAGTCGGTCAAGGAGAAAGCGGGTTACATCACCCCTGTGCCGGGTGGCGTAGGGCCGATGACAATCACCATGTTGCTCTGCAATACCATTGAGGCGGCGGAGCGTTCAAGCGCAGGCCTGGCCGCTGAGCACTATCGGTAAGAACCCCAACACATTGCGAGACAAAACATGGAACCCCAACCCGACATAGACCCAACTGAAACACAGGATTGGCTGGAGGCGCTGGACTCTGTGCTTACGCACGAAGGAACGGAGCGAGCGCATTATCTGCTGGAAAGGCTGGTGGAAAAAGCGCGCCGTTCAGGTGCCTATCTTCCGTATAGTGCGACTACCGCTTATATCAACACTATTCCGCCCGGCAAGGAAGATCGTTCACCCGGTAATCATGCACTAGAACACCGTATTCGTTCTTATGTCCGCTGGAATTCGATGGCGATGGTGTTGCGCGCCAACAAAAACTCGAATGTTGGGGGACATATTGCCAGCTTTGCCTCTGCCGCGACCCTCTATGACGTAGGTTACAATCACTTCTGGCATGCCGCTAGCAATGACCACGGCGGGGATCTGATTTTCGCACAAGGGCACTCTTCGCCCGGTCTTTATGCCTATGCATTCCTGTTGGGAGAATTGACACAGGAACGTCTTGATAATTTTCGCCAGGAAGTCGATGGAAAGGGCATATCTTCCTATCCACATCCTTGGCTAATGCCCGATTTCTGGCAGTTTCCGACAGTGTCAATGGGCCTAGGCCCATTGATGGCGATCTATCAGGCACGTTTCATGAAGTATCTGGATAGCCGTGGGCTAGTCAAGACGCAAGGACGCAAAGTCTGGGCCTTCATGGGCGATGGTGAAATGGACGAACCGGAATCCCTGGGCGCTATTTCGCTGGCTTCGCGTGAGAATCTGGATAATTTGATTTTCGTCATTAACTGCAACCTTCAGCGTCTCGACGGACCGGTACGTGGCAACGGCAAAATTATTCAGGAGCTGGAAGCCGCTTTTCGCGGAGCCGGCTGGAATGTCATCAAGGTAATCTGGGGTTCCTACTGGGACCCTTTGCTTGCCAAAGATATCAAGGGTCTATTAAAGCAGCGCATGATGGAATGTGTCGATGGGGAATACCAGACTTTCAAGTCCAGAGATGGTGCTTATGTGCGGGAGCATTTTTTCGGCAAGTATCCGGAATTGCTGGAAATGGTCGCCAATATGTCTGACGACGACATATGGCGCCTGAATCGCGGCGGTCACGATCCGCATAAGGTCTATGCTGCCTATGCTGCTGCGGCAAGGCATACGGGGCAACCTACTGTGATACTTGCCAAGACTATCAAGGGCTATGGCATGGGTGAAGCAGGCGAGGCGCAGAATATTACTCACCAGCAAAAAAAAATGGGCACCACTTCTCTCAAAGCATTTCGCGACCGCTTTGGCTTGCCGATCACGGATGAAAAGATAGACGAAATCCCGTATTTGACATTTGATAAAAGCTCGCCTGAACTTGCCTACATGCAGCAGCGTCAGCAAGCGATGGGAGGTTTCATTCACCACCGTCGGCGCAAAGCGGAAGCGTTGCAGATGCCACCGTTATCCGCCTTCGATACGCTGCTCAAGGCAAGCGGCGAGGGGCGGGAGTCTTCCACTACAATGGCGTTTGTACGCATACTCAACATTCTGGTAAAAGACAAGAACATTGGAAAACGCGTAGTACCGATCGTTGCGGACGAGTCGCGCACCTTCGGCATGGAAGGTATGTTTCGGCAGTTGGGCATTTGGTCGTCAACGGGCCAGCTCTATACGCCGCAGGATGCAGACCAATTGATGTACTACAAGGAAGACAAGAACGGTCAGATTTTGCAAGAGGGCATCAATGAAGCAGGTGCCATGTCTTCATGGATGGCTGCGGCAAGTGCTTACAGCACCCATAGTATACAGATGATCCCATTCTATATTTTCTATTCCATGTTCGGCTTTCAGCGCATCGGTGACCTGGCCTGGGCGGCGGGAGATATGCGCTGCCGTGGATTTTTATTGGGCGGCACGGCGGGGCGTACGACTTTGAACGGAGAAGGGTTGCAGCATGAGGACGGGCATAGCCATTTGGCGGCCTCTACTATTCCCAATTGCGTTTCCTACGATCCCACGTTTGCGTATGAGCTCGCGGTGATTATTCAGGATGGCCTGCGCCGTATGTACGACACGCAGGAAGACGTCTATTACTACATTACTGTGATGAACGAAAATTATCCGCATCCGGAAATGCCCGCAAATGCGGAGCGGGGCATACTTAGGGGCATGTATATGTTCCGCGAAGGCAGTCGGGTAGAAAGGGAAAATACCGGACTGCGAGTGCAATTGCTCGGATCCGGCACCATCCTGCGCGAGGTTATAGCAGCGGCGGAAATACTCGAAAAAGAATACGGTGTTGTCGCCGACATTTGGAGCATTACCAGCTTTAACGAGTTGCGACGCGAAGCGCTGGACGTAACACGCTGGAATATGCTTCATCCTGCCGAACCCGCAAAGTTGCCTTATGTGAGCACCTGTCTGGAAGGTCACGAAGGACCTGTGGTGGCAGCTACCGACTATATGAAAATTTTTGCCGATCAGATACGCGAATTTGTGCCGAGGCGCTATAAAGTGCTGGGTACAGATGGTTTTGGACGTTCCGACACACGCGAGAAACTACGCCGATTCTTCGAGGTGGATCGCTATTATGTCACCATAGCGGCGCTCAAAGCGCTGTCGGAGGAAGGAAGCATACCCGCCGAGAAGGTGACGCAGGCGATAGGCAGGTTCGGCATTGATCCTGACAAGCCGAACCCGGTGACCGTATAAAGCAGAGACAAAAACGAACCAACGCGGTTATCGTTTTTATTGCTGATTGGAATTACATGTAAACCGAATGAAGGACAAGGCGTGGCAGAAACTAAACAGGTATTGATTCCCGATATCGGCGACTTTCAAGAAGTTCCCGTGATAGAAGTGCTGGTGAAGTCCGGAGATTCAATCAAGACGGAGGACCCTTTGATTGTCCTCGAATCGGACAAGGCAACAATAGAAGTGCCTTCTCCCTTTGCCGGCATAGTCGGAGAAGTTTCTGTAAAGGTAGGCGATAAGGTCTCGGAAGGTACGCTCGTTTTGGTGTTGCAAGTCTCTGAGGCAGATGGTGCGGCGGAAACCCCGAATTCAGTTCCGATTCCAGCTTCGCAACTTGCCTCGGTGCCCTCTGCTCCTGCCCAGCGCTCTGATAATGTAGCTAATGCCGGGACGGATGCGCAATCAGCGGCGGTCGCGGGCTCGACGTCCCCATCGACTCCTCAAGCTATATTTAAGCCCTCGTCTATAGACGAAGCCGCCTTCGGGAAGGCCCATGCCAGTCCATCTGTGCGGCGATTTGCGCGGGAATTGGGCGTGAATCTGGGCTTGGTGAAGGGCAGTGGTCCGAAACAACGCATACTCAGGGAAGACATACAAGCGTACGTAAAGGCTGAATTGGCAAAGCCGCGAAGCGGCGGCGGGGCAGAGCTTAATCTGCTCCCATGGCCGCAGGTGAATTTCGCAAAATTCGGGCCGGTCGAATCGGAACCGTTGTCGCGCATCAAAAAAATTTCAGGTGCAAATCTGCACCGTAACTGGGTAATGATTCCGCACGTTACACAGTTCGACGAAGCCGACATCACCGATTTGGATTCCTTGCGCAAGGAATCCAATGAGGCGAGAGAAAAAGACGGCGTGAAAGTCACAATACTGGCTTTTTTAATGAGAGCCGCAGTAGCGGCACTGAAAAAATTCCCCGACTTCAATGCTTCGCTTGATAGCGATGGGGAAGAGATGAATCTGTTGCTCAAAAAGTATTACCACCTCGGTTTTGCGGCGGATACGCCGAATGGATTGATGGTGCCAGTCATCCGCGATGTCGATCAAAAAGGGGTGATCGCTATCGCCAGGGAGATGGCTGATCTCGCAGCGCTGGCCCGCGAGGGGAAGCTTAAACCTGCCGAAATGCAGGGTGCAAGCTTTACCATTTCCAGTTTGGGGGGTATCGGCGGAACTGCATTCACGCCTATTATCAACGCCCCGGAAGTAGCCATTCTGGGTGTATCCCGCGCCAGCGTGAAACCGGTTTACCGCGATGGCCAGTTTATTCCGCGTTTAATGTTGCCTTTATCTCTTTCCTATGATCATCGCGTAATCGATGGCGCAACTGCCGCGCGTTTCACTTCCCATCTGGTCGAAGTGCTTGCCGACATGCGCAGGGTATTGTTGTGAGAAAGGACTTATCGGTGCGAGCATGCAAAGATAAAAATTTCAAACGAAACCATTTTTTGCTCTTTTGCATTCTGGCATTATCAATGCGATGAAATCTGAGTTTCCCCTCATTGGCATCTTTGGTGGAACCTTCGATCCTATTCATTACGGTCATCTCCGCGTAGCTGAAGAAGTTGCCGAAACGGCCAGCCTGAAAGAGATGCGTTTTGTTCCCGCGGGTATTCCGCGGTTGCGCCGGGCTCCTGTCGCGTCGCTTCAAGATCGCGCGGCAATGGTGCGTGTAGCGATTCGGGGCAATTCCAGATTTATTCTGGACGAGCGTGAGATCCGCCGTCATGGCGTAAGCTACAGCGTAGAATCACTGCGTGGAATTAAGCAAGAATTGGGAGAGTGCGTCATACTATGCTTTATCACAGGGGCCGACGCGTTCATGAAGCTCGCTGAATGGCATAGCTGGCGTGAATTGTTCGGACTATGCCACTTCATCATAGCGGCCCGCCCAGGTCACTCGCTAATAACGAATCGCGATGCCCTGCCGCGAGAATTAAAAGAAGAGTGCGCGCAACGATGGGTGTCCGGGCCGGACAGCCTCAAATGCGCATCCAGCGGATTAATTTTTGTCGCACCGACCACCTTGCTGGATATTTCCGCAACGATTATTCGCGCACGTATTACCGCTGGAAAGAGTATTCGTTATCTGATTCCCGACGCAGCTATCGATTATATTGCAGCGAACCACTTATATTCAAGATATACAGGAGAAGGATGACGCTCGCTAAACTGGTAAAAACGATTGTTGCTGCGCTGGAAGAAATCAAGGCGCGCGACGTTGAAGTGCTGAATGTGACCAAAATGACTGATTTATTCGATCGCATGATTATTGCCAGCGGGGATTCTAGCCGCCAGACCAAGGCAATTGCGAATAACGTGCAAGAGAGGGTCAAAGCCGGGGGAGGTACGGTTTACGGCATGGAAGGCGAGGAGACCGGAGAATGGGTACTGGTGGATCTGGGCAATGTGCTGGTGCATGTCATGCAAACCGCAGTCCGTGCGCATTACAATCTGGAAGAACTGTGGGCGGAAGCGGCAAAGATAAAAAAGACCTCCGAAGCAAGCAAAAGCGAGACTGCCGTCGGACCAAGCGCTGTTAAGTCCCGCAAAGCCCCAGCCAAAGTGGGTGCTGCCGCTAGAAAAAGTAAATCCTCCAAGCCTGGTCGCGCTGGTGAAGCGTGAGCAGCTCTCAATATGAAGTTCCTTGTTTTTGCGGTGGGCAACAAGATGCCGAAGTGGGTAGAGACTGGTTTTGGCGAGTATGCCAAACGCATGCCGCGCGAGGCACCCCTCGATTTGATTGAAATAAAGCCAGAGAAACGTGGAGAAGGAAAAAAGGTTGAGCAATTACTGGTTGCCGAAGCCGCCCGTATCCAGGCGGCACTGCCGTCCAAATGCCGAATCGTGGCAATGGATGAGCGCGGTAGACAGTGGACTACCGCCAAGCTGGCAGATTCCATCACTGATTGGATGAGAAACAGTGGTGATACCGCATTCCTCGTAGGTGGAGCGGATGGGCTGGATGCCAACATTAAGAATTCGGCTGACGAAGTTCTGGCATTGTCCGCGATGACGCTGCCACATGGTTTAGCGCGGATAATGCTGGCAGAACAATTGTACCGTGCAGTGTCACTTATCAACAGACACCCTTATCACCGGGCGTAATAACTGCATGAGAAGCGAAGACGCGAATGGCACATTCCGTTTCAGGGGCTTGGCAACAGATCCGTAGGTACAGTTTGCAGTAAAATGGCCTCTCACTGCGTTACGCTACATGGTGTGGTAGACCAGGGCGACCGTCGTCATGTGCCTTGTGATCACTCGATTCTGCCTAATGCGCTCCACGGAGGCCTTATTAGAGGTTTTTTAAAGTTCGCATATCATGACCCTTCCCGAAAATCGCATTTATCTGGCTTCCCGCAGTCCCCGCCGACGTGAGTTATTGAAGCAAATCGGGGTTAATTTCGCGACGCTATTGCTGCGCGAAGCATTGCCCCGCTCAATGGATGTGGATGAGACCACCCTTCCGGATGAAACGCCCGCGGATTACGTCCGCCGCATTGCCCGGGCAAAAGCGGGAACGGGATGGATGCAGATTATGCAGCGTAAGCTGCCCCAGCTGCCCGTGTTGGCTGCTGACACGATAGTGGTTCTGAACGGACACATTTTTGGCAAGCCGGAGAACTCTGTCCATGCACAAGAGATGCTGACTGCACTTTCGGGAAAAACCCATGAGGTATTGACTGCCGTGGCTGTAGCTGCTGAAAATGGAACTCAGGTGAGCATCTCTACCTCCACCGTGCGGTTCCGAGACCTCACTGAACGCGAAATCAGAATGTACCTCGCTCGAGACGAAACTTATGACAAGGCAGGCGGCTATGCAATTCAAGGCATAGCCGCAGTTTTTATAACGGAGATTACTGGCAGTTATAGCGGCGTGATGGGATTGCCGCTGTTCGAAACTGCACAATTGCTGAACGAATCAGGTATGGAAATATTTCCTGAACCGACAATAGGCCACAGTAAATCTTTATGAACAGTGAAATTCTTGTCAACATCACTCCGCAAGAAACGCGTGTCGCCATAATGGAGCAAGGCGTGGTGCAAGAGCTGCATATAGAGCGTACCAGCAGCCGTGGGATAGTTGGGAACATCTACAATGGGCGCGTTACCCGGGTGCTGCCTGGCATGCAATCGGCTTTTGTGGATATCGGCCTTGAGCGCGCTGCGTTTCTCCATCTGGATGACATTTGGAGATCGCGCCAAGGCGAAGATGCGGATAAACCCATTGAAAGGTTGCTATACGAAGGACAAAGCATTCTCGCGCAGGTTATCAAGGACTCCATCGGCACCAAGGGCGCGCGATTGTCCACGCAAGTAAGTATCGCTGGACGGATGCTGGTATACCTGCCACAGGAATCCCATATCGGCATTTCCCAACGTATCGAGGATGAAGCTGACCGCAAATTATTAAGGGAAAAACTGAAACACTTGCTGCCTATGGGAGAAAAGGGAGGCTTTATCATTCGCACCATGGCCGAGGCCGCCAGTGAGCTCGATTTGCGATCGGATATCGAATATCTACACAAGCTGTGGCATGACATTCAAGAAAAATCTTCAACCACTCAGACAGCGTTACTTTATCAGGACTTGACTCTTAGCTACCGCGTATTGCGTGATTTCGTGGATGATGACACGACACGTATTTTAGTGGATTCACGCGAGACTTTTCAGAAAATTATCGCATTTGCTCAAGACTATATGGCCAATGTGACGGCACGAATAGACCGCTATGCTGGCGAGCGTCCATTGTTCGATCTGTACGGAGTCGAGGACGAAATTGAAAAAGCTCTGGCGAGGCGGGTAAATCTCAAGTCCGGCGGCTACCTGATTATCGACCAGACGGAGGCGCTCACTACCGTAGATATCAATACCGGCGGATTCGTCGGTGTACGCAGCTTCGATGACACCATCTTCAAAACTAATCTGGAAGCCGCACAAGCGATTGCCCGCCAGTTGCGCTTACGAAATCTGGGCGGCATCATAATTATCGATTTTATTGATATGGAAAATGGAGAACACAAAATTGCAGTGCTTTCCGAGTTCAAAAAATCGCTGTTGAAGGACCGGACGCGCATGACGGTAAATGGTTTTACCGCACTCGGGCTGGTGGAGATGACCCGGAAGCGGACGCGGGAAAGTCTCGCGCATATCCTGTGCGAGACTTGTCCTACTTGCCAAGGCCGTAGCGAGGTTAGAACTGCGCAAACGATGTGCTACGAAATTCTACGCGAATTGTTGCGTGAATCCCGGCAATTCGACGCCCGCGAATTTCGCATTCTCGCTTCGCAACAGGTGATTGATCTATTCCTCGATGAAGAATCCCAAAGCTTGTCTCAACTGGGTGATTTTATTGCCACACCCATCAGCCTGCAGGTAGAAGCCGCTTATACACAGGAACAATATGATGTAATTTTGATGTAGCGGCTGCTGAGTATAAGCCTTGGTTTTTACAAGTTAACCTTATCCTCCAGATCTTGATCGATTGAATCTTGGAAATATACGAGTGCCAGAAAATTTCGCTGGCTCGTGCTTGGATCTAGTGTCCCCCTCCCATGGCCTTGATTTCCGGAGGCTCAACGTGGGTGAATTCTTCGCTGTCCTCGTAGGCTAGATGGGTGGTTCCTGTCGCTTTGATCACCGCACCTGCAATGAGCCCAGTTACGAAAGCAAACACTACACTGAAAGTAATTCCGATGAGCTGAGCCACTGCGATACCTGGTACCACCATGATGGCAATCAGTGCCCCCAATAGTCCCGGCATCCCATGCAAATTATGTACTCCACAGGTATCAACGATCTTGAAGCGCGCTTCCAGCTTAGGCTGAATAAAGACATACCCGATGACACTTACAGCACCTGCTAGCAAGCCAATTGCGAAAGCCCCTGTCGGTGATACGATATTGCATGTCGATCCAATCGCTACACCTCCGGCCAAGGCGGCATTCGCCATGTCGACCATTGATGTCTTGCCTTTGTGGAAATACGTACTCAGGAAGTAGGTGCTGATGGTGGCCCCGCATAATGCAAGTACAGTATTGACTACAGTCTGCGGCATCTCCTCAAAAGGAACGATGGCGGTAGCGAAACTGGGCCAGAAAAGCCACAATACCATCGAACCGAGCATGGCGAAACGATCGGATGTTGCATCCGATTCGATCGGCTGACTGCGTTGCCGGGCAGTGGTCAAAGCAAGCGATAGCCCTATGCCGAAATAGGCGCCAAAGGCATGGATAATGACTGATCCGGCAGTATCTTGATAACCTGCAGTCAAGCCTATCCCGTTATCCAGCACCAACCATTCGTTCATCAAATATGCGGGAACCAGAAAAAGCGCCAGTAACGCATATTGAAACCCGCGAAGACGCCCAAGCACAGCACCCATGGCAATCAATGCGGCCGCCACGGCGAATTCGGCAAAAAGCAGAGCCTTTACGGTGTTTGGGGCAATTTCGTGGCCGAAAATTCCATTGGCTCGCAAGAGCATGTAAAGGGGAAGACCAACAGCCACCACAAGATACGTGCCTGTAGTAGCACCAAATCCATATCTCCGGACGAATACCATGAGAAAGCCAAAACCCACCAGCAACATCGCCAGAATGTGAATAACATAGTTGTACTGTGCAACTTGCCGCGCCTCACTGAGCTCGGGGGCAGCGCCGCTCTCGCTTGCCCAGGCGCCAAAACACAGCAGAAACAAATTGGCTATACCACACAGCGTCAAGCAGAGGCTTTTTTTCATTTGACTCCTCCCATTTTTATCGATTATTGAGCCTACCCCACGCAAGAGTGTGAACCTCAATAGCCTCAAATACAATAGGGATATTGAATAACTTTGGTCGCCCTTGGAAATGTGAGTTATTGCTGAAGAAGTAAGATGAATGGTAGGATATGCGGGGCGTGAAGTGCGCTCGCTGTTAAGCCTTTCAGAAAAGCTGTCAAGTAATTGATTTGCATATTTAGCATACTACAGTGTGTCAAGCACTGTGTTCAAACGAAATCTTCATCCGAATTACATTTCTCAATGCCTTTCTTTATATCTATCGCAATTGTGTGGTAGAGGGGGCGGATGATGTTTCGGATATCGTTGATGATGCCACTGACACTCATCATTGAAGGCATGCGTTTGCCATGATGTTCAATCGCTCCTCCGATGGATTGAACTTTGACGCCAAGTTTGCCGAAATGATTGGCTAGTCGTTCCTCTGTCAGTACAAAGAGAGTATCGATTCCGTTCAGGCGTGCCAGTTCAGTAGTGGCGAGATAGAGGCCGATTGAAATATAGGGGAAGCGCGGCAATTTCAGTGTACCAAAGTCTTCGTCAGAGATACCAAGAGTTGTGTTTGATTCACCTTTACGTCTCCGATAGCGAGCAATGACCGCGAGACGTGATACCTCCGCAATACTATGACGCGGCAGCTTTGCCGGATCGACGATCGATCGGTCGAGTATGTCGGCGCAAGTAATCTCAAAGGGAAGTGGACAGTGTGGATCTTCTGGCCGGGGGCGAACAAGGCGAGTGCAACCGATGAACTCATTTGTCTGGACGCTGCGCATCAGGATATGCAACGAATAGGGATCGTACTCATCGGTCTCACGCCTATCCGAGCGCAACGACTCAAATTCCAGATCTTCGCAATAAACCTCGTGCCGCACGCGATAGACCTCCTCCTTTAGCGATTTCGAAAACGCTGGTACAATTTCGAAGTATTGTTTGAAACCATTTCCCAAGTCGACTGTATCGGGTAGGAACAAGATTTGATCTCCTTAGATGCTTTCTTTATTTGTGATGCGCTTCTGTTTGCCCGGTTAAAGTTTTTTCAGATAGTCTTTAGTAAAGATTTTGTCTGGAAGATCCCGCAGGGTCATCTCTGAATATTTCAGTACGGATTTTTCGCCCTTACGGAGTGCGTCCTCCATGACAAGGCGGGTCGGACGCTGCTTGCCAAGCAGCATCTGGAAATTTTCATAATGGGCAGTTTTGAGCAAGCGATCAGACAACGAGTAAAACTCGGCGCGGTACGGCCAGAAATTCGATTGCCGTACCCAGTATAAAACTTTATGATAGGTGACACTCCGATCCACGCCAATGAGTTGCAGTACGTAATACTTCTCGCCATCGATGGTATCGGTGCGCAGGATTGTAGCGTTGTAGTCGCCAGCGAAATTTGCCCGCGCCAGATCACCATTGGCCACCTGGCCGGTCAGGCGTTGGGACAACGACAAGCGCACTGGTTGTGAAATGCTAGGCATGAATACCCACAAATCACGTTCTTTCATTAGTATAATCTGGCCACGTTCGGAGGCTGGTTCTGTGACCATTACCACGCTGTTTTCATTGCCTTTAGACAGGACACGATATTTATGCATGTCTGGCTGTTGATCAGCGGCAGTAGTAATGATGCTGACGTCAACCTGGAAGCTTTCGCGTGGGAAGCGGATCTGATCGGCCTTCTCCATGATGCTATGAGCTAATTCCGCATCGTCTGCTGCAACGGACGCCACGGTGAAAAACAGGAAAATCACTGTAAACAGGTATTGCAAAGATTCTTTTTGCATTTTCGCTCCTATGGACGCTGCTCGCTTCTGAGGTTACACATTCTAGGATATTCCCATGAGCATTGTACGACTTGAGCACGTTTTTAAAGATTACTCCCTGGGTGAACAGAAAGTCCAGGCACTTATGGACATTACCCTGAATATTGAGGACGGCGCGTTTCTGGCAATTGCCGGTCCATCCGGCAGTGGTAAATCTACGCTACTCAATCTAATCGGCTGCATCGATACTCCATCGTCTGGAAAAATATTCATTAACGGCCAGGATGTCAGTGGACAGACACCGGATGACCTTTCGGATCTGAGGGCGCGGACTATCGGTTTTATTTTCCAGACATTCAATCTGTTGCCTGTTCTGTCGGCAGAGGAAAACGTCGAGTATCCCCTACTGCAATTCAAGGAACTGAGCGGAACAGAGCGCCGCAACCGCGTCGCGAAGTATCTTTCCATCGTGGGCTTATCCAAGTTCACCAACCATCGGCCGAATCAGCTTAGCGGCGGACAGCGCCAACGTGTGGCGATTGCACGCGCACTGGCGACACAATCGAAAATCGTGTTGGCGGACGAACCGACCGCTAATCTCGATCATAAGACTGGTGAAGGAATCTTGCAACTAATGAAGGATATTAACGGCAATTTCAAGACGACCTTTATTTTTTCTACCCATGACTGGCGTGTCATGGCGATGGCGAACCGGTTGGTACGTATTGAAGATGGACAGCTCGCGACTCAAGACGTAACGGAGGAAGAAAAATTAGCCATGGTGATTGAGCGCCGCAATACGAGTGGTAATGTCTTATCCCAGCGTGCGGATCAAAGCGGGACGGATGGGATCCAGATGTAAATTTGGATATTTTGTATTTGCTGCGGCATTGATTGCTTTGCCGCTGCACAGCATTGCCGAAGGCAATTCAACAGATCGCGCGATACTTGATAAGGTTGACGCAGAACCATTATCCTTATTTTTGTCGTTATCACTTTCCCAATCAGCAAAGTCCATGGGTAAAAGTAATGTAATTGCGATTGATAAGGGGAACGGGGAGCCTTTATTTATACAGTCATCCTCTTCACTCTCTTCACTTTCAACCCCATTGGTAACAGATGACGAAGAAAAGGTAGCCACGCAGGGTAACAGTTACAAAGAAAGCGATATTAGTTCGCGCGACATGCTATTCGGTAACGATGTCTTGGCAAATGAGAAAGCTCCTACCATGTCAGGCTGGAAAAAATTGGTGACTGGTTGGAGCGGGTTTTCTCAACTAGAAATCGCTGACAATTATAGTAGCCCAGAGCATTTTTCCAAAGCGAAGCTGCGAACTGAACTGTCTCGTACTGGACAATTCAATGAGCACCTCAAATGGAAAATAAGTGGCCGATTCGACTATGATGCCGCCTATGACCTATCTAATTTCTATCCGTCAGCAGTTCGCCACGACCAACGCCAGCAGTTCTTTCTGCGCGAGAATTATCTGGACATTTCCGCCGGTAATTTCGACTTTCGCCTAGGCCGCCAACATGTGGTATGGGGTGAGATGGTTGGACTGTTTTTCGCTGATGTTGTGTCGGCCAAAGATCTGCGTGAGTTTATCCTCCCCGCATTTGATATATTGCGTATCCCCCAGTGGGCGATGCGTGCTGAATATTCGAAGAATGATATACATGCTGAGGTGTTGTGGATTCCCGTGCCTACTCTTGACGAGATTGGTAAGCCGGGGGCTGATTTTTATCCTGGGCCGTTGCGCGGGACCGCTTCATACCTGAGCGAAGATCGTTCGGGGCGCAACGTTGGCAACTCGAATTATGGGTTTCGCTTATCGCAATTGAAAAATGGTTGGGATATTTCAGGCTTTTATTATCATAGCCTTGATGCCTCTTCCACCTTCTATCGCGTCAACGGGCCGACCGAACCGCTCGTCTTTCAGCCGCGCCATGACCAGGTCGACCAGTTTGGCAGCACCGTCACGAAAGATTTTGGCACAGTCGTGCTCAAGGGTGAATTGGTTTATACAGATGGGCGCAAATTCAATGTCGCAAGTCCTGCCGCGATGGATGGGTTGGTCAGGCAGAATACCCTCGATTATGCGCTTGGGCTTGATTTCAGCTTGCCTGCCGAAGGCCGTTTGAATTTGCAATTCTTCCAGCGCGTTTTTTTCTCTTACGATCCAGGCATATTTTCAGACAGGATAGAGAACGGAGCTAGCGTCCTGCTTACCGGTAAACTTTGGCAGAAGGTCGAAGCGCAGACATTGCTGATCCACAGTTTGAACCACAACGACTGGATGTTCCGGCCACGGCTTTCCTGGAATTTCGAGAGAAATTGGAACTGGGCGGTCGGAGCAGATGTTTTTGGTGGCAAACCCACCGGCCTGTTCGGCCGTTTCAACCATAATGACCGAGTTTACACAGAGTTGCGTTATTCATTCTGATGGTTACCCGCAAAAATACGGATTCTTTCGTGATAGGGCAGATAAAAATTAGAAATTCTGTCTCAGCGCGTCGACAACCGGAGTGCGGGAAACGTGCCTTGCCGGAAGGACAGCCGCCAGAATAGTAGCCCCGGTGCCGATGGCACAGGACATCAGCAATACTGAGGGGATAATCAGGATGTGGGCCATATAACCAACGTTAGCATTCGGCGGTGGCGGCATCGGAATACCGACAGATGAAATAGCGAGTGCCAGTAGCACGCCGACCCCAACCCCAAGGCAACTACCAATAAGCCCGAGCAATACGCTTTCGGTTACGATCAACCAAAATACCTGACTGCTGCGATTGCCGATAGCCATCATTGTGCCGAACTCTCCCACCCGCTCAAAAATACTCATGTTCACGCTATTTGCAACACTTAGTAGAACCATGACGAGAATGATCAGTTGCAGTACGCCAAACTGGCCTTTATACAGCTCTACGGTTTTTTCATAGAAGTCGTTTAGTTCGACCCATGTTTTGACCTCCAGCCCCGAAGCGCCAAGGTGCTCCTTTAGCCAGACTGCAACACGATCCGTATCATCAGTTTTCTTCAGCGAAATGACGAGTGCATTCACGCTTTGTGTGCCGAGCAACTCTTGGGCTGCGGCAAGCGGGATTCTTATAGCCCGTGCGTCATAATCGTTGGAGAAACTCTGGAAGACACCAATTACTTCAAAATCCAAACTATTCAGCGCGCCTTCGAGCGCGTTCGCAAGCAATGTCACGTGGTCGCCAGGTTTTAATTTCAATCCCCGCGCGACGCCATCTCCGACTACCATGCCAAATGCATCCTTGTCGCTCAATTGACGTCCGGCAATAATGGAGACGGAGCTTCCCAATACGGCCTCCTGCTCCGCTTCCACTCCTTCACCGATGATCGGCAAGTCACTGCGCCCATTATTTAAAAGTCCAGAAAAGTTTAGCCGCGCCATTACGTTGGCGATGCCTGCCTCGGTATTAATGCGTTGTTTGATAGCATTTGGATTTGCAATTAGGTATTTTTCCGGTGTGCGCGATCCTTCAGCGAAAAATCCCGCCTTATAGACCTGTAGATGTCCCGATTGCGAATGAATCAGGGCTTCGGACAGCTGCACAAAGATGTCGTTCACCCAGCCACCAGCAACGATAAGTCCCGCTACGCCGCCCACGATTGCAGCCAGCGTCATCGCCGTATGTATTTTCTGACGCACAACATTGCGCAGTGCAAGCTTGAACATGATATTCCGCTGATTATCGATTATGACGCAAAGAATCGACAATCTGCATCCGGGATGCTCTCCAGGCTGGGTATATGCTGGCGGCCAGCGTCGTGGCGACGGTGAGTACCAGTGATTCAAGCGCTATATCCCAGGTAACAAGAATCTGTCCTGTGTAGCCTCGCGCCATTCCTGGCGGTGGGGGCATGGGGATACCAATACTGGAGATCACACTGGCCAATAATAGTCCTAATATCAAACCGAGCAGACCGCCGAGGCAGCCGAGGAGAACACCTTCGCAGAGGAATAGGCGCATGATGCCGGTACGCTTCACGCCGAGTGCCATGGAAGTACCGATTTCTCCGATCCGTTCCATTACACTCATGGTCATGGTGTTCGAGATGCTAAGGAGGATAATCAAGGCGATAATCAGCCTGATTCCCCGGATCTGCTTGGTAAACAAGCTTGCAGTTTTATTGTAGAAGTCTGCCAGCGCATACCATGGAACAATCTCGAAACCGTTCTTTTGCAGCTTCTCGCGTAATTCTGCGAGCATGATATCGGTTTGTGAGGTGTCGTTCAAGAGCACCATCCATGTATGGGAGCCTTGGGTACGGAGCAGTCGGCGCGCCGTGTCGATAGGCATTCTGAGGGCGGAATCGTCATAAGACTTGGTAACAGTGGAGAAAAGACCCCTTATGGTAACCTCTACCGCATTGGTTCCTCTCGATGCGGTGTTTGCCAGCAGTATGACCTGATCGCCGACATTGACACCAAGATTGCGTGCAAGCCCCTCACCGACTATGATACTGTACGGGTCATCAGCGGAGAGATTCCGGCCCGCTGAAATCTGCAACGCGTCGCCAAAAACTTCTTGTTGCTGGGGATCATCGCCGTCACCGATAAATGAAAGGGTTGCTTCACCGCGGCTGATGAGACCGCTAAAGGATATTCGTGGGGCGACTGCCCTTATTTGCTTGAATTCGTCTGCTTCCAGTTCAGGCATGGTGTCTGGTAGCAGGAAGGCGTAGGGATCCGCTTTCCCAGCGTCATGATAGCCTGGACGTACGATTTGCAGATGACCCAGTTGTGACTTGATTGTGGACTCGCGAAAATCCACAAGTGTCCATTCAATGAAGCCGCTCGCCAAGATCAGGGCAGTGATACCAAATGCGATAGCGCCAACTGCGATGGCGCTACGGCGTTTTTGGCGTACGACATTGTGGTACGCCAAATTAAAGTCGAGCCAGAATGTTCTCACCGATGATGGCCCTTATTCCCTACGTCCGCATCCCACTTGTGCCGAGAAACTGATCGGCATCGACCTGCACCTCAGGCATCGTAGTAGTCGCCTGATAACGACATGCTGTTCTTCGCGCTAAAATTCGGTTGCTACAAGCTGTGTCTGAAAGATTATAACTGCCCTTCAGTGGTTTTGTGCTGTTCTTCTGCGGGCACTGATTCTTTGCGACTAGCTCCAATAGTAAGCCATCAGGTAACTTCGGGGGGTTGCCAAGGTTTGGCCTTACAGTGATCTGCGGGAATTTTTGATCGCTCATGGAAAAGGGCCTACAAATAGAGGATTGTCGAAGGCATATGATGATTGATCGCGTGCATATGTATTTGAGCATCGCACCGAAGTATGCGGTATCGAATGCGGTTGGGAATATCAAAAATAAGGGCGATTCAGATCGGGCGGAAGTCTTGGGATCGACAAAAGAACTTCTCTGCGTTTTTGGCGACTTCGATGGATAAGAAGGCCTGATATCGAAGTGAAGGTATCACGGCAGATTGTAACGTCCCGGAGCGATGATGTTGTCGGGGTCGAATATTTTTTTGAGAGAGCGGATTTTTTTCCAATAGTCTGGGTCTGTCGCCACAATCTTATCCATCATGTCGGCTCGCGCACGGTAAGGTTCAAGTCCTCTCTGGCGTATATAGGCGAGCAGGGCATCCGCACAATTGTGAGCACGGTCCACCTCTTCCGGCGAGCCCCGGTCGAACAGCAGGTTAATTATTGCCACTAGAGAGGTTGTAGTTTCAACGTTAATTGTTATGTAAAGACTATGGTTGTATTGTGCTGCAATTGATTTCATTCCTTCGACTATCTCGGCGGTAAACTGACCGTCGAGAGGGAGGGCCGGGTTAACGAACAGCAGTCCGCACCGTGACTGGTCGAGCTCGACCGCGTGATTATTCCTATAATTGAATTTCCAGAGCAGGTTCTCGATGGCTACATCTGTCGGTACTCCCAGGGCCAGCTTGTGAAGCGGACGCAGGGCTGAGATCGCAGCGGCATTTGCGCGGGCGAAAGGAATAAAGCGTAGGGCATGGGTTACGGCATAGCCCAAATCCAGGCGTCTGTCTGTAATGACCATCAGGCGAGCATAACCGATTGTTCTGTAACGAATTTCCCCAAGCGCCGCCTTTACCTGTCCCGCGTTACCCGTCACGGATGCCAGGCTCGTCCATTCGTCAGTGACGACCATGTTTATTGCACGGTCGGCTTCGCTGTTGGCTGCCTCGCGGCTGAAACCACACTCGTTCTCCAAATAACGGGTGATGCCGAAACTCAAGGTAGAACGCGTTCGTGCACGGTTTGCAATATGGGTCACAGAGGTGAGCAAGCCATCCCGCTTGAGGCGTGCCAACTCGTTTATGAATTGAGGCAGATCGGCAGCCCTGCGAAGCGCGAGAGAAACAGCAACCTCCTTGGGTCGTCTTGGAGATAGACGGAAACATGCACTGGTGACGATGCCGAAATTGCTTTGAAAGAATAATCCATCAAGAATCGGCCCTATACCAAATGGGTGACTATGCGCGAGAGGGGATGAGTCACCAAGCCTTCGGAAGCCGGTGCGGAGTGTTTCACCGGTACCTGTAACTATTTCCAGACCGAAAACGTCATCCTTGCGCGGACCCATGTATCCCACGCCGCGATCGAGCGCATTGCCGATAATGCTGGTATCCCGGCCAGAGCCTGTAACGTTAAAAGTGAGTTGGGGACAGTGGATCTGCAGGAACTCATAAAGCTGGATTTGAGTTACTCCCGGTTCTATCACGGCAATTGGGTTGTCGACCGATATCCTTTCTGCATTGAGAATCCGGTTCATTCGTCCCAAGTCAACCAATGCGCAGTTTTCGGTTACTGGGGATCGTGATCCGTATCCCCAGTTAAATCCTTTTGAAACAGGGTACAATGGTAGGCGTGAAAATCGGGCGGAATGAACAATCGCGACTATATCCTCGACATTCGCCGGCTCGTGAACAGCCAATATTGTTTTTAATCGTCCGGTTACGTTATCTGTGCGGCTACAATCCATCACAATGCTCTACATTTGGCCTATTTGAGAGTCTGAGCTATGTCAGTGTTGCTTATTAGGTATTTGTGTGCGTTAAGCTAGGGTCGCTCCGGTTTCGTTTTGACCTGAGCGTAGCGACATAGGCGTGCGAATGTTCTTAAGCATAGTACAACATCGGTTTGGCCTCTGAATGCGATTTGGGCAGAAATATCTACGCTGGGGTACAGAGTCCAAATATCATTCTGCATATATGTCGGAATTTTTTACATATAAGTACGGCAAGAATTCCTCCAAGATTCCTAATTAATTGATGTTACATATTAAATATAATATGGCACGGATCCTGCTTATATAACTCTCGAGAACAGCGAAAGCTTTCCGTTTGGTTTAATTACTCACGCAGTGTCACTTTAGGGAGATTCATAATGAAATTATCGTCCATGTACAAAAACTTGCAAGCAGCCGGCGTAGTGGCTGTTCTGGCCCTTGGATTCAGTTCACACGCTTCGGCGATCGCAGTATTTACCGTCGATCCTAATGCCGCTTTCGGAGCACTGGGCGGTCCGCACCCCGGCCCCTTCGACGCAAACTTCATCATAGGTAACTCGTCCAGTCTCGTAGCACTAAATACCGGTCATCAAACTCAAGCTGGACAGGGATGGGTCAATTTTTCAACCTTCGTCGATAATCAAACCAATGTGCTTGGCAATGTTAGCGGTTTGAACAATAACTGGCAGATGTGGGCCGAATTCAGCTATACATTACAGCTGACGAGCGGCACCTATGCCGCTGTAAATAGCACCTACACCGTCACTGGCCTGAATGCAACCTTATGGGTCGACCCTACTATCGCCTCTGCTACTACTTTCAATCCGGCAACCAATGCCGGGGGGGCCGCATCAGTCAACCATGGGACTGACAGCTTTATAATAGCCACTGCAGGCTTGCTTGTAGGAGATGCCGCTATTAACGGCCAAGGTGGAACCGGTTTTAATACGACAAACAGTTTCAGCCTTAACGCTGCGGGGTCGCAGTTATTTACGGCCCCTGTGCCGTTCTACAACTTACAGTTTCAAGAGTTTAATAATACCGCCCAAGGCGTTTTTGTACTGGCTGATAGTCATATAACGATCAATCAAGCTAGTGGAGGCGTGGATTTCAACAGGATTCCGGAACCCGCTACCCTAGCTCTGCTCGGGATCGGCCTGTTAGGGATTGGTGCGTCAACCAAGCGTCGTCGTAAAGGTTGACCAAAAAAAACTCACTGAAGAGTTTTTATCATAAGACTCCGCTTTGTTAAACAAGCGGAGTCTTTTTTCAAATGAGAATGTCCCATACGTGTATGCGCGCCTGATTCTGACCTAAAGGCTTGATAAATAAAAAAGGCAGATTATTCGCTACTTGCGACAGATAGAAGTGTAAGAAATTTCGACAATCTAGAATGTTACAGATGCTTAACGTTGGATATGGTTCAGTGAAATACGTAAGAATAGCTCTGGAGCCGATAGCCTCTCTTTTGGAAGTTTACTGTCATCAAAGAGTGAGAAGACTTTGTATCAAGTCCCTACTCATTTAATATACTGCCTGAGACTGTTGGCTGCCTTTTCTTCCTCACGTTTAGTTAGGAAATAGGCATACAGTGATCTTTCCTTTGCGGGTTCATGCGAGCCCGCCAAATAGGAAATCTGTTCTTCCATGTGGTCCAGTTCTAGGTGCATAAGCACGGCTGGTGCATCAACCCGTTGACAGGTACGCTTTTCGCCAATCTGACGAAACCCTAACATACGTTTGTAGAAGCCTGCATGGCGCGGATTAACTTCGATAAATGCATCATCTACGTTATTTAAGACTCGCGCGTAGATGTAAGCGAGATTAACTAAAGAAGCAAGCAATTCCCTTGAGCTATGCAAAGGATCTATAGCAAGTTTCGACAATTCGCAGAGCTTACTATTTTTCATGCGAAAACGCACAATCTCTCGTTCGTAAAGTGTGTCTACAAGCATTCCGGCTTGAGAATCGAGTCCAACCGTGAGCGTGCCGACAGGTTTTTGCTTGATGGATGCCTCAAACATCAGTCGATTAGCGTTATGTGTCGATGGCACGGAATGCTCCGTATGATAGCCCCGCCAAGAGTACATGCTTTTTATAAGCTGATTTACTAGAGTGCGTCGTTTAGGTGAGTCGGCGAGGCAAATATTGTAATTAGGGTGACTCAAAACGCATTTGGGATTGGAACCGTCATCTAAAGATGCTTCATTCCTGATCGACAGCGATTTAAAGTAATCACCATCTCCGACAGGTAACGGAGAATGGGATCTATTAATATGCGAATTTTGATGGTTGGATAGCTGCATAAGAGTAATGTCTAGAGATTAATCGGATTGATTCAATTATTAATAACAGTGCCTTGGCACGCATGCAGATTTCAGTCGTTCCATTTTTGCAATGAACAGGCGGCAAACATGTCTTATGAAAACTGATTAAGGTGAGTAATTACGGACGGTTTGAGGTTGTGTCGCATGTTGCCGAACTCTTGTATTTGCCGAAACGTCTAGGGTGAAATTGCTTGCCTAACTATAAAGCACGATTCATGCCAGATTTCTTAACCATATATAATCAGCATCTTAATTACTCTCCTCCGGGTCTGTCTGTCTCCAAATCAAGCGAGTTATCTTGAAATTAAATTAACATATTGTTTATAATAGTATTCTTGTGTCGCTAAAAAACGACAATTTAAGGCCGGATTCTGACCTGGGGAGGGGATTTCTACGGTTAGGGCTCGTTTGCTGATGAAGTCAATTATGTAGGCCGTTTTGGATAGAAGTGTTTCATAGTTTTTGTGTGATCTGTTTTTCGGATCTTGGGCATGTTGCGAGGGGATGGATAGGATTAGTTTGACCCCCACAGGGGTCGTCATATAAAGGGGAAAAAATGAAAAATGCTGTCAGGTTGTGGTTGCTGTTATTAATAGTTTTTGCGTTCCCGGCGAGTTTGGCTGCGTCCCCAAAAAACGATGCATTCTATGTATTTGGCGACAGCTTGTCCGATACCGGAAACGACGTTATTCTTACCAAGGCTCAAGGAATTGTTCCGTCGATACCGCCCTCTGAAAGCCCCCATAGAACCTACTATAACGGGCGTTTTTCGAATGGTCCGGTTTCGGTTGAGTATCTCTGGCGTCTGGTGAAGAAGGACAACAAAGCGCTTCTTACTCCATTTTTGTCAAAGAAGGGGCTTACGCTCGACGGCGGTATTAGCCTTGCATTCGGCGGATCAACGTCAGGTTATGTAAACCAAACGCCGGGAGGTTTTTTTGTGCCAGGAACGCTGGGTCAAGTAGAGCTGTTTCGAAAAGCATTGAAAGGCAAAAAGCCTCAAGCGGGGGCACTTTTCGTGGTGTGGACGGGAGCTAACGATTATATTTTCTCCACACCGGATGAACCGGTTAAGCCAGTTGATGTTGTGGCAAATATCACCAAAACTATAGAAACGCTCTATTCTCTTGGTGCGCGAAATTTTCTTGTACCGAACCTGCCCGACTTGAGTTTGGCGCCCATCGCGGGAGGGTCGAAACAATTAGCTCAACTTACCGAAAGCCATAACGCTTTATTGGAGAGAGCTGGGGATGAATTGGCAATTCGACTAAAAGGTGCAAAAATCACCCTCGTCGACATTTTTTCGGTAACGCAAAATCTTTTGAGCACGGGCACTGTTGCTTCGGAGTCTGTCATCCTTACTCCACCTGCCCTAGAATTTATTGCTCCTGGAACAGGCGCTTCAAGTTGCCTTTTCACTGATCCCACAAAATGTCCGGACGTCAACGTTACTGGCAATCTTGGTCATCCTTTTTATTTCTGGGACATTTTGCATCCTACTACATTTATCCATAGCTATTATGGACAAGCAATGTTTGATAGTTTGAATGGTGAGCAGGCTGATAAGTAATCCACAGTTATCCTGACCAATACCTGGCGGGTACCTTTAAGGTATCCTGCCTGACGTGGTGCAGACCAGATGCGGTAGGTGGACAGAAACAGGATTATTTCTGCCTAAGATAGGCCACAATTTAACAAGTGATTTTTACCTGGTCAAGCTAATAGTTAGCTTGGTATTATAGGCATATACTAGCGATGCGCTCGCACCCAGTCCCGCCATTGCATGAATAGATCTGGATCCAGCGCAGCGATGGCCGAACGCTGCCAAAGCGGTTCGGCCCAGAAATCATCCTTATCCAGCCCGCACATGTGTCCCCCCGCCTCTTGCAGGATGAGGCAGCCAGCTGCGTAGTCCCACGGCTTTTGGCCGCCATGCAGGTAGAGGTCGAATCGGCCGGCTGCGGTGTAACACCACTCGAGCGCACATGAACCGTAATTACGCTGGGAAGAGAAAGGCCGCGCAATGCACACACTTTTTGCAAGTTTGGCGCTGAGACGCTTTAAATCGATATTTGCCATTGCGCTTCTTAATGGCGGCACATGTTCTTTTATCGGTAGTTTTTCGCCATTAAGATACGAGCCCCTGCCTCGCTCGGCATAGAACATCTCATCTGAAACCGGGTTATAAACCACGCCCAGTACGCTTCGGCCCTGACGCATGAGCGCCACTGAGACGGCAAAATAGGGCAAGCCATTGACGAAATTGGAAGTGCCGTCTATGGGATCCATACACCATAGCCCGGCATTGCCCGCGCGCCAGTGAGCAACCTGCTCCTGTTCCGCCATCTCTTCCGCCACCATGGGGCCTGCATAAATCTTCCGCAATTCGCGCGACAATGCCTCCTGGGTGGCGAGATCTGCTTCTGTGAAGAGGCTACCATCCGCCTTGCGCTGCCGCGCTACTTTCATGTAGCGCGGCAGGATTTCCTGTTGTGCAACTGCTTTGACCGCAGCAATGACCGCCTCGAGCACCTGTTATTCCGCCCGCCATTTGATCGAGCAGCCAATGCTGGGAATCTGTATATCGGGTCCATGGCCGGTTTCCGCAACCTGGAGCATGCCTTCGAAGAGGTCGCGACGCGCGTCAGAAGGCGCCGCCTCCTTGCGCGAAGCATCCAGGCGGCCGCGGTATTGAAGTTCGAGACCGTTGTTCAGGCCGAAGAAATCTGGCGTGCATACTGCGTCGTACGCTTTCGCTACCTGCTGGGATTCGTCCCACACGTACGGGAAGGGAAAGTCGCATTCCTTTGCTACTCGTACCATGTTATCAAATGAATCCTCGGGATAATCGGCGGGATCGTTTGACATAATGGCGATAGCCCCAATACCGTGCTGGCGCAACTCCTTCACGTCGCGGATAATACGATCCCGCACCGCTTTCACATACGGGCAGTGATTGGAGATAAACATCACGAGTAACCCGTTTTCACCTCTTACCGATGCAAGGTTATAGCGCCTTCCGTCCACTCCAGGTAGATCGAAATCCACTGCCCCCCAGCCGAAATCACAAACCGGTGTTTCCAAGCTTGCCATGTTTTCTCCTGACTAAATGACAAATAATCTTTTGTATCAATCAAAATCAAAAACCCCCACTCAGGAGCGGCGCAAAAATAATTGGGCGTGTCAGATATTAATTGATACATGAAACGCCAAAGTTTAGAAACAGTGCCGTTCGGGACGAATTTAAGTTTGTTGGGATGCCATTATATTATCATGAGAGATATCATTAAATTGCTACGCTCCAAAAACGATGGCACCTCCCCGATTTTACTGCCCTGGAAAGTTTACTGCCGGTCAGGCCATTGAATTACCTGCTAACGTTGCACACCACGCCTCACGCGTGTTGAGGCTGAAGCAAGGCGACTCAATAATTTTGTTTAATGGCAATGGGGGCGAGTTTCAGGCTGCTATCGGAAATATCAGTAAAAACGGCGTTGCAATTGTAATTGAAAAATACCTGGACATTGAACGTGAGTCGCCCCTCGTCATCACGCTGGCGCAGGCTGTCTGCGCTAGCGAAAAAATGGATTGGCTTGTACAAAAGGCAGTGGAACTGGGTGTCAGCAGTATTCAGCCCCTCGACACGAAGCGTAGCGTGGTAAGACTCTCGGGCGAGCGAGCCGAAAGACGGATGAAGCACTGGCAGCAGGTCGTCATTTCTGCTTGCGAGCAATGCGGTAGAAATCGTATTCCGCAAGTGCTGCCGCTAATATCATTGGCCGACTGGCTTGGCACGCAAGTTAAAGAATGGAAGAATTTGAGGGATGGTACCCTTTCTAACTTGCATTTTCTTCTATCACCCACCGCAAAGAAGGGATTGCGCGATTTCCCCGAGGCTTCCGCTACTACTGCCCTAACCCTCCTAGTTGGACCGGAGGGCGGCTTAACCTCAGAGGAAGAGGCTGCCGCTCTGGTCTCTGGATTTATTTCATTGCGCCTGGGTAAGCGAATATTCCGCACTGAAAGCGCCGCACTGGCGGCAGTTGCGGCGATGCAGATGCGATGGGGCGACTATTGAACTGTGATTTCAGTTATGTGGAGTTCTGGTTATAGACTCCCGATGAGTTGTATCTGTCATATGGTATTTTGATTTCGTTTTATTTAAAATGGAATAGATCATGCATCCTTCAATGTATCAACTCAAAGCGTGAGATCCAGCACGGATTTTGTGACCTGGTTCCGTTCGGTGGCGCCTTACGTCAACGCATTCCGCAGCAAAATCTTTGTCGTTGCTTTTGGCGGTGAGGTGGTGGCTGATGGAAAGTTTGTCGAGCTTGTTCATGATCTTAACTTGTTGGCCAGCCTGGGCGTGCGCCTTGTGCTGGTGCACGGTGCGCGTCCGCAAATTGAAAATCGTCTGGACGAGCGCAAGTTACGAACCACATACGTCAGAGGAATGCGAGTTACCGACGCTGCAACGCTACAGTGCGTGAAGGAGTCTATAGGGCGGGTCCGCGTCGAAATTGAGGCATTGCTGTCAATGGGTTTACCAAATTCTCCCATGGCGAATGCCGCCATTCGCGTTGCCAGCGGAAATTTTGTCACCGCTCGCCCGGTAGGCGTAATAGAAGGTGTTGATCTGATGTACACCGGCGAAGTACGCAAGATGGATACTGCAGCCATCCGTTCCCGGCTAGAACAAGGCGAGCTGGTCCTGCTCTCGCCGTTGGGTTACTCGCCCACCGGCGAAATTTTTAATCTTACGCTGGAAGATGTTGCGGCTGAAGCAGCGATCGCGCTCAAAGCTGAGAAACTTATTTTCTTGATGGATACCGCGGGCATAGAGACAGAATGCCCTGCCAGTGCCGAGACATCCCTGCTGCGCGAACTGACTGTGGCCAACGGCAAAACGTTACTCCAAGAACTTTCAAATAAAACCGCAAAGCTATCCGACGATGCCCAATTGTATCTGCCCTTTGCTGTTAAGGCTTGTGAAGGAGGCGTGTCGCGCGTTCACCTCATCAGTCGTCATGTTGATGGCGCAGTATTGCAGGAGTTGTTCACTCATAGTGGCATCGGAAGCATGATATCGGAAGGGCCATTGCAAAACTTGCGGGACGCAAGGATAGACGATGTTGGAGGTATCCTGCAATTGATTGAGTCGCTCGAAATCGATGGGACTCTGGTAAGGCGCAGCCGCGAACTCCTTGAAATGGAAATCGGACGCTTTGTTGTGGTCGAACATGATCGCATGATAGTGGGTTGCGCCGCGCTGTATCCATTCCCAGACGACAAGGCAGGCGAACTTGCCTGCCTGACCGTGCATGCCGATTATCGTAGCACGGGATGCGGTGATACACTGCTCAAGAATATAGAAATCAGGGCCCAGTCTCAGGGCTGCAAGAGATTATTTGTACTCACCACCCGTGCTTCCCATTGGTTTGTCGAACGCGGGTTTCTCGAAACAGAGGTAGGGGAACTGCCTAAAGCCAAACAGGGACTTTACAATTATCAGCGCCGCTCTAAGGTATTCGTAAAAGATATATAGTGGATCGGAAAAGTAGATATGAATCCGATATGCATTTTCTTAACGGATGCATGGCATATAAAAAGGTTACGCTAGTTTTCACGTTGGAGAAGATCAATGGCACGACTCGTTCAATGCATTAAACTCGGCTGTGAAGCGGAAGGATTGGATTTTCAATCTTATCCAGGCGAGTTGGGAAAGCGTATTTTCGATAATGTATCGAAAGAGGCATGGGGTGGATGGATCAAACATCAGACCATGCTGGTCAATGAAAATCGACTGAATCTGTCAGATATCAAAGCACGCAAATATCTGGCCGAACAACTCGAGGCCTATTTCTTCGGAGCGGGGGCGGAGCAACCTCTCAGCTACGTCCCTCCGGCGAAATAAAAATAGCCGGAAACCGCCTTTCAGTGAAAACATCACTTACGTAGTTTACAGGGCACTCGGATAAGTAAGCCAGTGCAGGAGCAATTGCTGCAGGTCTTTTTTCCATGACAAATCAATCAATTGGCAACCAATTTCTCAACCGGGAGCTCGGTCAAGTCGAATTTAATCGACGGGTGCTTGCTCAGGCGGAGAATAAGGATAATCCTCTTCTGGAGCGCCTGAAATTTCTTTGCATAGTCAGCAGTAATCTTGACGAGTTTTTCGAGGTTCGTGTTGCAGGACTGAAGGAGCAGATAAAATTGGATACCCCTGGTTTCGGTCCGGATGGTATGGTCCCGCATCAAGTATTCAAGCTCGTGTCGGAGCAGACTCATTCGCTGGTAGCACGCCAGTATCAGATATTGAATCAGCATATCTTGCCCGGCCTTGCAAAGGAGGGTATCCGTTTTTTGCGCCGTAATGCCTGGAACGACATTCAGCGCGAATGGATCAAGGCTTTTTTCTTCCGCGAGCTGATGCCGGTGTTAACGCCGATAGGGCTTGATATTTCACATCCTTTCCCCCGGATGCTCAACAAAAGTTTAAATTTTGCAGTTGAGCTGGAAGGCAAGGATGCATTTGGGCGCAGTTCCGGAACGGCTATCGTACAAGCGCCACGGGTATTGCCACGGGTAATAACGCTGCCTAATGAGATCAGCAACAGCGAGTATAACTTCGTATTTCTGTCATCCATCCTGCACGCCCATGTGGGCGAATTGTTTTCTGGCATGAGCGTGCGAGGTTGCTATCAATTCCGTGCCACCCGCAATAGCGATTTATTTGTGGATGAGGAAGAAGTCAAAAACCTGCGGATTGCATTGCAAGGTGAACTGCCCCAGCGACATTTCGGTAACGCAGTTCGACTGGAAGTGGCAGACAATTGTCCCCCACACATGGCGGATTTTTTGCTGGAACAGCTTGGACTGTCCCGCGATGATTTCTATCAAGTGGAAGGTCCGGTGAATCTGGCGCGGTTGATGCAGGTTCCGGATCGTATTGAGCGTCCCAATCTGAAATACCCACCATTTATCCCTGGCCTGCCGCTAACCCTGCAAAAAAAGAAAGCGGTTGATATTTTTCAGATGATCAGCAAGAACGACATCCTATTGCACCATCCTTACCAATCGTTTCAGCCGGTGCTTCATTTCATTCAGCAGGCGGCACTGGATCCCGGCGTCGTGGCGATCAAACAGACCGTCTACCGTACCGGAATCGACTCATTGGTAATGACGGCTCTTGTCGCCGCGGCAAGTAGCGGCAAAGAAGTAACGGTAGTCGTGGAATTGCTGGCGCGTTTCGATGAGGAAGCCAATATCAACTGGGCTAGTCGCCTGGAAGAAGTTGGTGCCCACGTGGTATATGGCGTGGTAGGTCACAAAACTCATGCCAAGATGGCAATGGTAGTGCGTCGTGAAGACGGCAGACTGCGGCGTTATGTGCACGTAGGTACTGGCAATTATCACCCCAGCACCGCCCGGCTTTATACCGATTTTGGCTTGTTTACCTGCAACGAAGAAGTCTGCGCGGATGTGAATGAGGTATTCATGCAGCTGACTGGACTGGGCAAGGCGGGAAAATTGAAGCATCTTTGGCAGTCTCCATTCAGTATTCACAGCCAAATGCTTATAGCTATTGATAACGAAGTTCAGAATGCTAAAGCGGGGAAGCCCGCGCGTATTATTGCCAAAATGAATGCATTACTTGAGCCGGAAATTATTAAGGCCCTCTATGTTGCCTCAGGCGCTGGTGTAAAAATCGATCTCATCATTCGCGGCGTATGCGCTCTGCGTCCCGGCATCGTGGGGCTGTCGGAAAACATCCGGGTTCGTTCAATAATTGGCCGTTTTCTTGAACACACCAGAATTTTCTATTTTCATAGTGGCGGCGCCCACGCCATATATCTTTCCAGTGCTGATTGGATGGATCGGAATTTTTTTCGCCGTATCGAAATATGCTTCCCCGTTCTGGATATGAAACTGAAAAAACGTGTTCTCGTCGAAGGTTTGAATGTTTATCTCAAAGATAACAGACAGGCATGGGAAATGGACAGCGATGGGAATTATCATCTTAGATCTGCCCGTAGAAGCAAGAAATTATGTGCTCAAGAGATGCTGCTTATGGAGTTGGCCGCCAAGCAGACGGGAGGCATAGCTGAATAAATGGAAACACCAAGGCACCCGCTATAAACCCCGACTTCGCTGGACCACTTATAAAGTTATCGCATTCATGTCAAATTTATGCAGCGGGTGAAATTTTTCTTTGCGCCAAAATTAACAATCGAGTACTTGGAATTTAAATTCTAAAAACGCCCATTCAGTCGTGCCCACCGAAATCGAACTCAAATTGCGTTTGCCCCCAGACTACGTCACGCGATTGCAGCGTAACTCGCTGCTGAAATCGTTAAACGTTTCTAAGCCTGTCACGCGCAAGATCTACAGCGTTTACTACGACACGCCTGATTTTTATCTCAGACGTAATGGCGTGGCACTGCGGTTGCGCCGCGAGCGAAAACGATGGGTGCAGACAGTTAAAGGTGGGGGTAACGCCATAGCCGGTTTACATCATCGGGAAGAATGGGAAGCTCCTGTGCTGAAACCGCAACCTGATTTCACCAAAATTATAGATCCGGCTTTCCTTACATTATTTAGTGGCGCGAGCCTGAGTGAGCGACTACGTCCGATATTTATCACGGAGTTTAACCGTAGTACCCATACACTGCGTCTACCTGACGGTAGCGAGGCAGAGTTTTGTCTCGATCGGGGGAAGATCATTGCCGGCGATGCCAGTACCCCGCTTTGTGAAATTGAACTGGAATTAAAATCAGGAAGTCCGGTGCCATTATTCGAGCTTGCGCTAGAGCTCTTATGTGTTGTTCCCGTCAGGTTGGAGAACATTAGCAAGGCGGAGCGTGGGTATAAACTCTGTTCCGGCTATTTGCCTCCCCCCTTCAAGGCGCCGCCAGTCCAGCTGGCTGCTGAAATGAGCGTTAGCGAAGCATTCAAAACTATTATCGGTAGTTGCCTCGGTCATATGCACAGCAACGAAGCTGCCATGCTGGAAGGCTCTGATATTGAATATTTGCACCAGATGCGTGTTGCTTTACGTAGACAGCGATCGGCCTTGAGCATTTTTTCAAAGGCGTTTTCGAAGGCAGCATTTATGCCAATGTCGCAGGAACTGAAATGGCTGGCAGGCCAATTTGGCCCTGCTCGCGACTGGGACGTATTCGTCACGGAAACATTGGCTACAGCTTGCCACGCTTTTTCCAGTCATGCGGGTATGTTGGCACTGCAGGAAAAGTGCGAGAAATTACGCCGTGATCATAATGATAACGCACGCAACACCCTGGACTCCGAGCGTTATACTGAAGCAATGTTGAAGCTCGGTGCGTGGCTGAATGCAGAATCCTGGCTTGCCCAGCCCGTTGCCGCCGCACCTGACGACTTGGTGGGAGCAGGTTCTGAAATGTCGGTCAAGGAATTCTCCCGAAGGTTGCTGCTGCGTCGCCATCGGCAACTGAAAAAACATGAAGGGAAACTGGCAAAACTCACTGTATCGGAACTGCACGCCCTGCGCATCGTTGCCAAGAAACAACGCTATGCCGCCGAGTTTTTTGCCGGTATCTATCCCCCTAAGGAAACGAAACGCTATATTCAGTCTTTATCTACGCTCCAGGATATTCTGGGCGCAATGAACGACACTTCCATTGCTGAATGCTTGCTAACCGAAGTGTGCATCGCTAAAGATGGAAGCGATGAACACGAAGCAGTCGGGATCATCAAGGGCTGGAGCGCGAGCCTTGCACTCATTAAAAAGCTGGAACTGAATAGCGCGTGGAAACATTTCAATAGCAATGATCCATTCTGGTAAAAGCTTTTTCGATGGTGTTTGTGTGGTGAAGCGTCAATAAAAGACATACAGCTTTTTCACGGGTATGCCTGTATCTCCGGAAAAATAAAAGGCGGTCAATGCCGACCGCCTTCCAGCCCTATCACTTCATGGTTCAGAAGGGAAACAGCCTGATCAGTTACGCGTTCCTTTTCTACTTGAAAACGGCTTTTAACTCACCTTTGGCATATTTGTTTGCCATGCTCTCCAGCCCAATGGGCTTGATCTTGTCGGCCTGACCGGCGCAGCCAAATGCTTCAAAGCGTGCCTTACAAATATCCTTAGCCGCCGCGGTCGCGTCCTTGAGAAATTTGCGTGGGTCGAACTCGCTCTTGTTTTTGGCAAGATGGCGGCGGATTGCGCCGGTCATGGCAAGGCGGATGTCGGTATCGATATTGATTTTGCGCACACCATGTTTAATACCCTCCTGAATTTCCTCCACCGGTACGCCATAAGTCTCTTTCATCTCTCCACCATATTCACGAATGATGTCGAGCCACTCCTGAGGCACGGAACTGGAGCCGTGCATTACCAGATGAGTATTGGGAATACGTTGATGGATTTCCTTGACGCGCTCGATAGCAAGAATGTCTCCAGTCGGCTTACGCGTGAATTTGTATGCGCCATGGGACGTTCCAATGGCAATGGCTAGCGCATCCACCCCTGTTTGCTTAACGAAATCGGCGGCTTGCTCCGGATCTGTCAGCAATTGGTCATGAGATAGTTTGCCTTCGGCTCCGTGACCATCTTCGGCTTCGCCCATGCCGGATTCGAGCGAGCCCAGGCAGCCCAGTTCGCCCTCGACGGAAACACCAACCGCATGTGACATTTCCACTACCTTGGCGGTGACCTGTACGTTATATTCATAGGATGATGGCGTTTTGGCGTCTGCCTCCAGCGAGCCGTCCATCATGACGCTCGAAAAACCGCTGCGTATGGCATTAATGCATACAGCCGGCGATGCGCCGTGATCCTGATGCATAACGATGGGAATATGCGGATAGGCTTCCACCGCCGCCGCGATGAGGTGGCGCAAAAAAGCTTCGCCGGCGTATTTTCGCGCACCAGCAGAACCCTGCATGATTACCGGACTATTGCATTCATCGGCTGCCTGCATGATAGCCTGAATCTGCTCCAGATTATTGACGTTGAAAGCGGGCAAACCATAGCTATTTTCCGCTGCGTGATCCAAGAGTTGACGCAATGATACGAGTGCCATTTGAGCCTCCTTCAAGTTAGAATCTGATATATCGTGAACCGTAAACGCTGAGCTGCTGGTACAGGGAGCCGGAATATCTAGGATAGCCAATTGCCACGGCTTGTTTCTCGTCTTTGCATATGAACAAATATGCTCTCCCCGGGTTTTAGCTTGGTATCAATCGAGCTTTTTAGGTCCCCTCTATTAATTTGGATTTATTATCCAATAATATTTCTGATTAATTGCCTCGCAGCAACAGCGCAAATCCCATACCGTTAAATGGTCCGACAAGTTTTCGCTTATGCCTTTCTGTATTCACCTACCTTAACGATTTTCATAGTATTGGTACCGCCAGCCTTACCCACCGGTTCGCCAATAGTCATGATAATCAGATCGCCATTGCGCACTGCGCCACGCTTGAGTAACTCATTCTCCGCATGATTCAGGATGACCTCGGGATCATTCGAGCCACCACCGAACTTCACGGGATAGACTCCCCGAAACAAAGTCATCTTACGACGCGTATCTTCTTGTGGGCTTAAAGCGAAGATAGGTACATTGGAGCTCCTGCGCGACATCAGCAACACCGTCCGCCCACTTTGTGTGAGAGCAGCGATAGCACGCAGTTTCAGGCCCCCGGCAGTAAACATGGTGGCACGGGCGATTGCCTCCTCGATGGTGTCCGGAAGACCGCCCTGAAGACGGCGGAGCTCGTTGCTTACCAGGTATTCTTTTTCTGCCTCAAGACAGACCCTGGCCATGGCCGCAACCGATTCGACCGGATACTGTCCCGTGGCGGATTCTGCGGAAAGCATGACGGCATCGGTGCCGTCCAGCACTGCATTAGCCACGTCCGATACTTCTGCGCGAGTTGGAATCGGACTCGTCACCATCGATTCCATCATCTGCGTCGCAGTTACCACCAGCTTATTATGGGCACGAGCGGTGCGGATCATTCGTTTCTGTAGCGCTGGCACGACCGCATCACCTACCTCCACCGCAAGATCACCCCGTGCGACCATAATTGCGTCAGACGCCTGCAAAATGTCATCCAGCGCCAAGATTGCTTCGGAGCGCTCAATTTTTGCCATCAGTAAACTTTTGCCGCCAGCTTCGTGCATCACGTCACGCGCCCAGCGCATGTCGTCTCCGGAGCGGGGAAAAGATACTGCGAGATAATCTGCCTTCAACGCTGCGGCGGTTCTGATATCTTCCACGTCTTTGTTGGTTAACGCGGGAGCGCTAAGTCCCCCTCCCTTACGGTTGATGCCCTTGTTGTTGGACAGCACCCCGCCTTGTTCAACAACGCAATATACCTGACCTCTTTGAACAGCGGAAACACCCAGTACAATGCGACCATCATCCAGGATGAGCGTCGCACCGGTGTCCACATCGTTTGGGAGTTCCTTGTAATCTAATCCTACCCGCTCCTGATTGCCAAGCTCACATTCGGCGTCAAGTATGAATTTGTCACCAGTTTTGAGTGCAATTTTTCCGTTCTCAAATTTGCCGATGCGTATTTTCGGTCCCTGCAGGTCGGCCAGCACGCCCACAGCATGCCCCGCAGCGCGTGCAAGCGAACGGGTCAGTTCCGCCCATTCGATGTGTTCCTCCCTCTTGCCATGAGAAAAATTTATACGCACCACATCAACCCCGGCATTTATCATGCGCTCCAGAACTTTGGGATCGCATGATGCGGGACCGAGAGTTGCTACGATTTTTGTTCTTCGAATCATCTGGGTAGGAATATTACGTCGTTAACCGTGCAAAATTAGCCGCTCGCTGTTCAAGTATCTCCACGGCAGGCAATTTCTTGCCTTCGAGAAATTCCAGAAATGCGCCGCCAGCAGTAGAAATGTAGGATATCTGGTTATAGATATCATATTTTTGGATTGCAGCGATGGTGTCGCCGCCCCCGGCCAGGGTAAAGGCTTTGGTGCTGGCAATGGCCATGGCGATAGTCTTGGTACCGGCCCCGAACTGATCGAACTCGAACACGCCGACAGGACCATTCCACACAACGGTGCCCGCTTTCATAATAATGTCTGCTAACACCTGCGCACTCTTTGGGCCGATATCCAATATCATCTCATCATCGACAACTGCATCGGCGTCTTTTAATATCGCTGGTTCATTCGCATCGAATTTTTTTCCAACTACGACATCCACAGCGATAGGAATGGATGCATGCCGTTTTGCCATTTTATCCATCAGCATCTTCGCGGTGGGAACCAGATCATCCTCGCACAGAGATTTTCCAACATTCTTGCCAGCAGCTTTAAGGAATGTATTAGCGATGCCGCCACCCACTACCATTTGATCTACTTTTTCGGACAGAGACTCAAGCACGGTAAGTTTGGTCGAAACCTTGGAACCTCCGACGATGGCGACCATGGGACGAGCCGGACTCAGCAGAGCTTTCGTCAGCGCGTCCAGCTCTTCCGTCAGGAGAATACCGGCACAAGCAACAGGAGCGTACTTTGCGATGCCATGAGTAGAGGCTTCAGCACGGTGCGCAGTGCCAAAGGCATCCATTACAAATACGTCGCACAGCTTGGCATATTTTTGCGCGGTCTCATCAACATTTTTCTTTTCGCCTTTATTGAAGCGGCAATTTTCCAAAACGACCAATTCGCCTTCGCCGACGTCGAAACCATTTTCTACCCAATCCTTAATTAAGCGTACGGGCCTGCCCAGGCGTGCGGAAATATTGTCCGCAACCGGCTTGAGCGAGTTTTCCTCAGACCACACACCTTCTTCGGGGCGGCCCAGATGTGATGTCACCATCACTCTGGCTTTCTGCTTAAGGCAGTGGTTGATGCTGGCCATGGAAGCAGTAATGCGTGCATCAGATGTAACCTTGCCGTCTTTAACGGGTACATTAAGATCGGCGCGAATGAATACGCGTTTGCCTTTAAGATCGAGGTCGATGACTTTAATGACAGACACTGGAAGCTCCAAGTTTTACGGCATAGGATAGCTCGCGCTATTTTTATGCCTCAGTAGAAAACACAGATCGGGAGAAGTTGTAACGCGCTTCTCGAAATTCCCGCACGAACTATTTGCCGACAACGCGAGCCATTTCCAGAATTTTGCTCGAGTATCCCCATTCATTGTCGTACCAGGAAACGACCTTAACGAAACTGCTATCCAGAGACATGCCAGCCTCCGCATCGAAGATAGAGGTACAGCTGTCACCACGAAAATCGGTGGAAACGACTTTTTCGTCGGTATAGCCGAGGATGCCTTTCATTGATCCCTCTGATGCAGTCTTCATGGCAGCACAGATTTCTTCGTAAGTGGCGTCTTTATTCAACTCAACAGTAAGATCAACCACTGAAACATCGGAAGTGGGTACGCGAAATGCCATGCCGGTAAGCTTTTTGTTCAGCTCCGGGATAACCTTGCCAACAGCTTTGGCAGCACCAGTTGAGGAAGGGATAATATTTTCTAGAATGCCGCGTCCTCCGCGCCAATCCTTGTTGGAAGGGCCATCGACCGTCTTTTGAGTGGCTGTGGCAGCGTGTACTGTAGTCATCAGGCCGCGCTTGATACCGAATGTGTCGTTCAATACCTTGGCGACAGGGGCCAGACAGTTGGTGGTACACGAAGCGTTAGAAATGATGGCTTGTCCAGCATAGGTTTTGTCATTCACACCATATACAAACATGGGCGTGTCATCCTTGGACGGTGCCGACATAATAACTTTTTTCGCCCCGGCAGTGATGTGCTTTTGGCAGCTTTCTTCGGTAAGAAAAAGGCCGGTTGATTCGATGACAACATCGGCGCCTATTTCATTCCATCTAAGTTCAGCGGGATCCTTGACAGCAGTCAGGCGAATCCTCTTGCCATTGACGACCAGGGTGTCTCCTTCTATTGAAACTTCCCCTTTGAAGCGTCCATGTACGGAATCATGTTGCAGCATATAAGCCAGATAATCCGGCTCAAGCAGATCGTTGATAGCAACGACTTCGATGTCCGGAAAATTTTGTACTGCGGCGCGGAACACCATGCGTCCAATGCGTCCGAACCCATTGATACCGACTTTGATGGTCATATCTTGAACTCCTTGGATAAAAAAAACGAACCGCAATGCAGAATTTTTGTGGCACTGCGAGCTTCAACTGGCTAGAATTAAATAACGCTTTTCACCGCTTTTATCACATTCTCGACGGTGAAGCCGAAATGCTTGAAAAGATCGTTCGCAGGCGCTGATTCCCCAAATGTATCCATCCCGATCACAGCGCCTTCGAGTCCCACATATTTGCGCCAGAAATCGGTGATACCGGCCTCAACCGCCACGCGTCCCACACCTTTGGGCAATACGCTGGCTTTATAGACAGAGTCCTGACGATCAAATAGACTTGTGCAGGGCATTGAGACCACACTGACGTGAATACCCGTTTCGGCCAGCGTTTTTTGGGCCAGCATTGCCAGTCCCACTTCAGAACCGGTAGCGATGATGATTGCCTGTGGTTTCCCCCCTTCCGCCTCAGACAAGATATACCCACCTTTGTCGATCAGATTGATGGTGGCAGCGTCACGTTTCTGAAAGGGTAGATTCTGACGACTGAAAATAAGCGTCGAAGGACCATTCTTGCGCTCAATCGCCCGTGCCCAAGCCACGGTTGATTCCACCGTATCGCAGGGCCGCCACACATCCATGTTCGGAATATAACGCAAGGTGGCGGTCTGCTCGACCGGTTGGTGTGTCGGGCCATCTTCGCCCAGGCCAATCGAATCATGCGTAAATACAAACAGATTGCGAATTTTCATCAGTGCCGCCATGCGCAAGGCATTGCGAGCATATTCCGAAAACATAAGGAAAGTGGCACCGTAGGGGATGATACCACCATGCAATGATAATCCATTCATCACTGCACTCATGCCAAATTCACGTACTCCGTAATAAATATAATTGCCGCCAGTTTCTTGGCTGATAGCCTTCGAGCCCGACCAGAGGGTGAGATTAGATCCGGCCAGATCTGCGGAGCCCCCGACCAGTTCAGGTAGTGACGGCGCCAAACCTTCAATGGCATTCTGTGAAGCTTTTCGGCTGGCGATAGTTTCTTGCTTGGCATTCACGCGGCCGATTAACCCATCTACGTGCTCCCGCCAACCGGCCGGTAGTTCACCGGACATGCGTCGCGCGAATTCTGCAGATTTCGCAGGGTACTTTTCCTTATATTCGGCAAATTTGTTATTCCATTCAGTCTCCAGCTTCTCCCCTTTCGCGCGGCCGTCCCACATGGCATAGACTTCCTGGGGGATTTCAAATGGCAGATGATTCCAGCCAATATGCGGACGAGTGGCGGCAATCTCCGTATCACCCAACGCGGCGCCATGGACTTCGTGAGTATCGGCCTTATTGGGAGAACCCATACCGATTACGGTTTTGCAACAAATCATTGAAGGCTTGCCGCCGGCCTGCTTCGCAGCCTCGATAGCCGCCTCAATAGCAATTGGGTCATGGCCGTTGACATGGGGCACAACGTGCCAACCGTATGCTTCGAAACGCTTGGGCGTGTCATCCGTGAACCACCCCTCCACGTGACCGTCAATGGAAATGCCATTGTCGTCGTAAAAACAGATCAGCTTTCCAAGACCCAGCGTACCCGCCAATGAGCAGGCTTCGTGGGAGATTCCTTCCATCAGACAGCCGTCGCCAACAAATACGTAAGTGTAATGATTGACAATATCAAAACCGGGCCGGTTGAAATCCGCGGCAAGTATTTTTTCCGCCAGCGCCATGCCTACCGCATTCGCGAGACCCTGCCCCAGAGGACCGGTAGTGGTTTCCACCCCCGGCGTGTAACCATATTCGGGATGGCCGGGCGTTTTGGAGTGAAGCTGGCGGAAACGCTTGATTTCGTCCATCGGCAAATCGTAGCCGGTGAGGTGCAGCAAGGCATAAATCAACATCGAGCCATGACCATTCGACAACACAAAACGGTCGCGGTCCATCCATTTAGGATTGACGGGATTGTGGCGCAAATGATGAATCCATAATACCTCGGCAATCTCCGCCATGCCCATAGGCATGCCGGGGTGACCTGAATTAGCTTTTTGCACGGCATCCATAGCTAACGCGCGGATCGCGCTAGTCAGGTTCTTGAACACCGGCGCGTCAAAATCTCTAAATGTTCCCATGGACACAACTCCCTCGTTCAACGGATATATAGCAAATGAAAACACCGCCCCCTAACCCGGGTAGCGGTGCGGGTCGGCAAAGCCATTATTATCGCTTAAGATACGATGCCAGACAACTGTGAGAGCCACGAATGTAGAGAACAAATAAACTGTCCGGGTCTGTAGCAAATGATCTGTCCGGTTTTATGCTATCCCGAAGGGGGGATAGCCATGAGACGGACGGAATGGTTACAGGAGACTCGGAAGATGAGATTTGA
>JACCWK010000161.1 GCA_013697655.1 Nitrosospira sp. | reverse complement strand
CCATCCTGGGCGTTGATGTAGTCTTTGGAACCTCCATCTTGCCAGCAATGGCAGCGCCCAACTCAATTTTTATCCGTCAGATGAAAATAATTCCGCTTAGCCTGTCCATTTTGCAAGAACCTCATTTGTAAAACTGGTACAGAGTGACACTATCCCTGGAGATAGCAATTTCGATAAGAAAAACACACTTGAAAATCTATCTTGTTTATACGGCGCTTGTTGAAGCGCTGCCTTTCGTTTTCACGAGTAAAGAGCGTCTCATTAAATCCATGTCGAGCAAAATAGACTCGCTGGACACTAACAACGAAAGGGATCGGTATATTTTGTATCAGCATGCCATCACCCTA
This sequence comes from Nitrosospira sp., assembly GCA_013697655.1. Classification (GTDB taxonomy): domain Bacteria; phylum Pseudomonadota; class Gammaproteobacteria; order Burkholderiales; family Nitrosomonadaceae; genus Nitrosospira. The sequence goes on along the minus strand of JACCWK010000161.1, from coordinate 5,576 downwards.
GTTCGACATGGCAATCTTTACAGCATACGTTCAATTGGAATTATCGCTGGCCCTATATTATTTATAATTTGCGTTATAAGTATTGTCGTTTCAATCTTTGCTTGAGGCGGCTCACATATTGCAAATCACTCGTTGAAGTTTCGAGTCAGTTGGGTTAGTGGAATATGGGATAATATGGGCATGAATTGCCCGTATATAGCACCTTCCGAAGCAATGGAGCCGGAATTTGCTTCACAGAAAGCGGTATGGACCGGTATGGAACCGTAGCGGTCTTTTACAGCCCCTTTATCATAATGTAAAGAGCGCCTAGAAAAGAAAGATACCAACATAAAAAAAAGGTATGAGAATGAGATACAAGGTTCTTATCACGCCAATTGAACCGTCGGTAGATGACCGGCCTAATTACAGCGGCGTTCTAGCCGATTACGATATTGAAGCTGCTTCAGAAGTTGAAGCCGGAGACTTGGCTTTTACTCGTTTCTGTCAGGAAAATCCCTATCACTCTCTCAGCCGGGATGATTACATCGTCAATGTGCATTGATTGAATTGCTTGATCTCACGCGCGGATTCCTGTGTATCATCTTCAGGATTTCGAGGAAGCCTCTGCATTTTTCCTGAACCTGAAAGTCATATTTTTTTACTGTCCATCACTTACCATAGTGATCTTCATCTGAGACGCGGTTTTTTGTGAACTGAAAAAAATTTAATTTGGGTTTCTTACTTGGCGCTTTGCTTTTATTCAAATATCAAAAACAGGAAATATTCTGGCAGCATCCCAGTATTTTTGATGCGCCTTTAATAATTTCCACCTCTTGTAATCCCGCGAGTAGCCCATATTTTCCGGTTACACCAAGTGATTGAGGTATAATATTGTTTTCTCTAAAATTTCGCTTTGCTGGAGGTTGTTATGCCGATTTATGAATATCGTTGCGCGTCTTGCGGTTTTGAAAAAGAATATCTGCAAAAGGTAAACGATACGCCGGTCGCAGCTTGTCCAGCGTGCGGGAGCAATATTTACACCAAATTAATTTCCGCAGCGGGTTTTCAGTTGAAAGGCAGCGGTTGGTATGCCACTGATTTCAAAAATAGCGGAAAGCCGAAACCCATGTCGGATACAGAAACGGGCGCGGCGGCTGCAACAAAGAACGAGACCCCCGCTGTAACGAAACCTGCGACGGATGTGGCCTCCCCGGCTTGCGCTCCAGACTGAATATTTGGCGCGACTACCGCTCAATATGAAACGTTATTTCATCACCGGGCTCCTGATCTGGGTACCTCTCGGCATTACTGCGTGGGCGTTGAAATTTCTGATTAGCACGATGGACCAATCGTTGCTGTTATTGCCGGCCAGGCTTCATCCGGAAGCCTTGGTGGGAATGTATGTTCCAGGTGTTGGCACGGTGCTTACGCTGCTGGTGGTGTTTCTTACTGGTTTGCTGACGACCAATATCATCGGCCAGCGACTGGTACTATTCTGGGAAGGGGTTTTGTGGCGAATCCCGGTGGTAAAATCCATCTATTATGGCGTGAAACAAGTCAGTGACACGTTGTTTTCCAGCCAGGGCGAGGCTTTTCGTAAGGCACTGCTAGTGCAATATCCGCGTGAAGGGTCATGGACTATTGCATTCATGACCGGGTATCCAGGCGGCGATGTAGCCAACCATCTGAAAGGAGAATTTGTGAGTGTCTATGTACCGACTACGCCTAACCCCACTTCCGGATTTTTCCTGATGATGCCAAAAAGTGATGTGATCGAGCTCGATATGAGCGTGGATACGGCGCTGAAATATATTATTTCCATGGGTGTCGTCGCCCCCGGCAACGGTAAAAAGCCTTCCAGCCAATCAAAAGCAGCACTGCTGAATGCCATCAACCCCGCGAGCACCACATCAAGCGACAAACCCTGATTTCTGACCTCTCTGAGCCTTACACATGCGTACTGGTTACTGCGGCCTCATTGATGCTAAATTTCTGAACCAGACAGTCACTCTTTACGGCTGGGTACATCGTCGCCGCGACCACGGCGGCGTGATTTTCGTTGACTTGCGAGACCGCGAGGGTCTCGTGCAAATCGTGTGCGACCCCGACAATGTGACCGCTTTCCAAAGCGCGGAAAAAATCCGGAACGAGTTCGTGCTCAGAATTATGGGCATCGTACGGTATCGTCCTTCCGGTACGGCTAACCCTAATCTGATCAGTGGTCAAATTGAGATTCTGGTGCAATCCATCGAGATACTCAATACTTCGCTGACGCCGCCGTTCCTGATGGATGATGAAAACTTAAGCGAAGCCGTGCGCCTGGAGCACCGCTATCTTGATCTACGGCGTCCGCAGATGCAGGCAAACCTGCGTTTGCGTTACAAGGTGGCGATGGCGGTTCGCGTATTCCTTGACCGGCACGACTTCATTGATGTGGAAACGCCAATGCTGACAAAATCAACGCCGGAGGGTGCGCGCGATTATCTGGTGCCGTCGCGCGTGAATGCCGGACATTTTTTTGCGCTTCCACAATCGCCGCAATTATTCAAACAACTGCTGATGGTCGCTGGTTTCGATCGTTATTACCAGATTACGAAGTGCTTTCGCGATGAAGATTTGCGTGCCGACCGCCAGCCCGAATTTACCCAGATCGATATCGAGACATCTTTCCTGAACGAAACGCAAATCATGGCGATGATGGAAGAGATGATTTGCGGTCTGTTCAAAAGCATCATGAATATCGATCTGCCAAATCCTTTTCCGCGTTTGACACATGCCGACGCCATGTTCCGCTACGGCTCCGATAAACCTGACCTGCGTGTGCCGCTAGTTCTGACCGAGCTTACCGACGTGATGAAGGACGTGGAATTCAAGGTCTTTCGCGAGGCGGCGCAAAAACCGGATGGGCGGGTGGCGGCGTTACGAGTGCCCCAGGGCGGGGAACTATCACGCAAGGAGATAGATGATTACACCAACTTCGTGGCCATATACGGCGCGAAAGGCCTCGCATATATCAAGATTAACGCGTTGGAGAAAGGCCTCGAAGGCCTGCAGTCGCCGATCCTGAAATTCTTGTCGGAGACGATTGTAAAAGCAATCCTGGAGCGCACGGACGCAAAGGATGGAGATCTTATATTTTTCGGTGCAGACAAGGCCCGGGTGGTGAACGAGGCGCTAGGCGCGCTACGTGCCAAAGTCGGACATGACCGAGGACTCTCGGAACCCGGCTGGAAGCCGTTGTGGGTGGTCGATTTTCCCATGTTCGAACGTGACGAGGAAGAAAATCGGTGGAAGGCGTTGCATCATCCGTTCACTTCTCCCGCGGATGGTCACGAGGACTTGCTGGAAACCAACCCCGAAAAAGCATTGTCTAAAGCATACGACATGGTGTTGAATGGGTCGGAGATTGGTGGTGGCTCTGTGCGCATTCATCGCCAGGAAGTGCAGTCAAAAGTCTTCCGCGCCTTGAATATTGGAATCGATGAGGCGCAGGAAAAGTTCGGATTTTTGTTGGAAGCGCTACAATATGGCGCGCCGCCTCATGGTGGCATCGCATTTGGTCTGGATCGTGTCGTTACCATGATGGCGGGTGCGGAGTCGATTCGGGATGTCATTGCTTTTCCCAAGACCCATCGCGCCCAATGCCTGCTTACCCATGCCCCCAGTGCGGTGGGGGAAAAGCAGTTGCGGGAATTGCACATCAAGCTACGGCACGTAGAAATGTCAAAAGGTTAAAAACCTTGGCACCGCCGAACCGCGGGGATTCGGATAAAAAACAGCGCCTGTCCGCGAGTCGGAGTAATGCTCGAATTTTTATGCCACCGCGGTAAAAATGTATAAAACTTCAGTTTCCGTTCTGGTAGTAATCCACACGCCCGATATGCAGGTTCTGTTGCTGGAGCGAGCCGATCATCCGGGATATTGGCAATCAGTGACAGGCAGCCAGAACCAAGGGGAAAAACTTTCGCAAACTGCGGTGAGGGAAGTGGCTGAGGAAACGGGATTGGACGCAGCTCGGTACCGGCTGACAGACTGCAAGATCTGCAACGAATACGAAATTTATGAAGAATGGCGCTGGCGGTACGCTCCGGAGGTGACGCACAATACCGAGCATGTTTTCGCCCTGCTTCTGCCAAACGCTGTTCCCGTCTCAGTGGCTGCACGAGAGCATTTGAATTTTGTCTGGCTGCCTTGGCGAGAAGCGGCGGAAAAAGTTTTTTCTCCCAGTAATGCGGATGCAATCCGGATCTTAGCCTTGGGCAGAAAGGATAGCAGGCCCTCCTAGTGCCGGAGAACCGATATCCGGTGGATGGGTCTTATATGATTCGATATATTTTCTGACGGAACGGAGTAGCCATGCAAGCAGAAGCCATTGCATTTGAACGTTTTGACGCCTTGAAGGACGATGACTGCGAGCGGCGCATCATTGAAGCCAAAGCTGCGCTAGGAAAGCGCGCAGTGATACTCGCACACCATTATCAGCGAGCCGATGTTTATAAACATGCCGATCTCACCGGCGATTCCCTGAAGCTCTCGCGCCTCGCCGCCGGAACGGTTGCCGATTATTTGGTGTTTTGCGGCGTACATTTTATGGCTGAGGTAGCCGACATTCTTTCCAAGCCGGAGCAGATCGCCATCTTGCCCGATCTCGCCGCAGGCTGCTCGATGGCTGATATGGCAAATGTTTCCAAGGTGGAACGGGCCTGGCGCGAGTTGTCAGAGGTGCTTGAGCCTGAGGAGACAATCACGCCGGTAACTTATATTAATTCCGCTGCCGATCTGAAGGCCTTCTGCGGCGAGCATGGAGGCATCGTTTGCACTTCGAGCAATGCTGTCAAAATTTTGCAGTGGTCTTTTTCCCGCCGCGAAAAGGTACTGTTTTTTCCGGATCAGCATCTCGGACGCTGGAGCGGTCACAAGCTGGGAATCCCGCTTGACGAAATGCCAGTGTGGGATTTTGATGAGCCGATGGGCGGTCTTACTTCGGAGCAAATCAAAAAAGCCAAGATCCTGTTATGGAAAGGGCATTGTTCCGTACATCAGATGTTTCAGCCACAGCACATACTACGCTTTCGCAGCCAGTACCCGAATGGAAAAGTAATTTCACACCCCGAATGCAGTTTTGAGGTATGTAAAAATTCTGATTATGTTGGCTCCACGGAATACATCATCAACACCATACGCGATGCAGAGGCGGGAACCCGCTGGCTGGTGGGTACGGAGCTGAATCTGGTCAGCCGCATTGCAGAGGAGTTCAAGCCAGAAGGTAAAATAGTGCAATTCATGGCGCCGACTGTATGCATGTGCTCCACCATGGCCCGCATTGATCCGCAGCATCTGGCATGGACGCTGGAAAATCTGGTGGCAGGAAAAGTAGTTAACCAGATCAGAGTGCCGATAGCCGAGGCGACGCTTGCGAAGCTGGCACTGGAGCGGATGCTGGAGGCTTCATAGTAATGAAAAGGCATTTTTCAATATGCCTCTAAACCATTTTCAGTTTTATCTGAGTATGCGTCAGGCAAGCGTTGAGGAGGCGTAATGGCAACTCTGCTTCCCATTCCCGCCGGTTGAAGCGGTAACAGAACTCATTGAGATAC
>JACCWK010000083.1 GCA_013697655.1 Nitrosospira sp. | reverse complement strand
AACGCTAAAACGTTATCTTTGCTCATGGCGTATTCACTCCTTAGTAAAGGTTGATGATCTTGATCGACCATCAAGAATACGCCACCCTCTCATCTCTCGTCATACACAAGTTTCGAGCATAGCTCCAGTTCGCATCGGTGTCCTCCTGTCATACGTTCTAATACCTGGACAGCAGGGGTGATTATTAGTTCTGTTAATTACGACGTACTACACTAGTGCCGTTGTTGAAGCCGTAAATGTCATGCCCATTTGCGTTCCCTGCTAAGATTGGGAATAACGCCGTTTGAATAGTGGGTTCCGAATTTACGACAAAAAATCGTAGCCGGGTGCAATGAGGGAGTCGATAAAATCCTTTGATTACGCTGAATATTAAAATCAAAATGCCTGCCATCATTCTGGACGATACTGGGTAATAGGGGGCATTGGTTGAAGATTGAAGATCCGTCAGATGCCTGATCATTCGAATTGCCATGGTCCGGAGGCCTGGAGTATCCTGACTAACGTTGCCTGTGTGGCGAGTTGCAGATAGAGGAACTAGAGGGGCGGCCGACCGGAAACCGGGGAATGGGCATGGCAAGCGAGCCGCCGTTCAGATTGGCTTCAATATCTTTCTTCTTCGAGATATGGAATAAGGCAAACAAATCGGCTGAAAGCTATTGCTAAAGGCTATGCGTACCTACACGTACTTTTGTGACATTATAACTATGGCGGCAGACCTTACCCGCCCTGCTAGCAGCCTGTCGGACTTGAAGAATCGAAGCGAAAAAGTGACTGGGCGGGGACAGATTTTGACGATTTTGAAGGCCAATAGTTATTCTATTGGCCGAAAAAGCGGCGAAATATGGACCGGCCAGTCACTTTTGCAGCCGATTTCCTTTAAGTCCGACAGGCTGCTAGGGGAAGCGTCGGTAACGAACCGCCCAGCACCACGCGTAGAATGAGAACTTCTGCCTAAAAGCGGAGGTGCTTCTCATGAACCGACTTCCCGGAATATCCGGCTTGCGTTCAAATTTGCGAGAAAGCCCTTAAAGTCAACCGTCGGTGAATTAACCATGCAGAAAGTACCCGACTTAATCGCCTGCGAAGACTGCGATACGATTCACCGCAGGTTGGCGCTGGGTTACAACGAAATTGCGCTCTGCAGTTGCTGTGGCGCTGAGTTGGAGCGGGACATGGGTTCTCATGGCAAGCGTTTACTCCCCCTGACGATAGCCAGTTTGTTCATGTACATTATTGCCAACGCCTTCCCGATTGTTGAAATGGAGCTCCACGGGCTTGCTAGCCGAACGACGCTCATAGGCACGGTGTTTTCGCTGAATGCTCATGGAATGCCTTTGATAGCGTTTCTGGTGCTGACTACAACAATCTTGTTCCCCTTGTTTCAACTTTTGGCGTTGATTTATTTGATTCCTTCAATAAGTAGAGTTGGACGTCCACCTGGGTTCAATTTATTGGTGCGCATGATTCAAACCTTGCGGCCATGGGTAATGGTGGAGATTTTACTACTGGGCGTCATCGTTGCCTTTGTCAAATTGACGAACATGGCGGCGGTTGTGCCGGGACCTGCGCTATGGGCATTGGGTGCTCTCGCCCTCCTTCTTGCATCAGTGTTTTCATTCAATCCCCGCTATATGCGGCGAATAGCATTACCGGACGGAAGAGAGAAAACAATGTCAGCAAATCGAACCGCTCGATCAGCCGAAAAAACGTGAAGCCAATCATGGAGGCAAAAGCACCGTGAAAACAGCGGCAAAGCTGGGCCTTGTATCATGTCATTATTGTTCCACCGTGTGGAAAGACGTTGAAGCTCATGACTGTTGTGAACGTTGCGGGACAAAGCTGCATCGGCGCAAGCCTGATAGTCTCAATCGAACCTGGGCTTTAGTGATCGCTGCCTGCCTGATGTATTTTCCTGCAAACCTTTTACCCGTGATGATTACCACCTCTTTCCTGGGAGAGGAACAGCAAGATACCATCATGAGCGGTATTGTTTATTTCTGGGTTTCCGGTTCATGGGTATTAGCAATCATTATTTTTATTGCCAGCTTTCTGGTGCCTCTATTCAAGCTGGCGGTCATGGTTCTTCTGCTGATAACGGTGCAACGACACAGTAGTTGGCGCCTGATCGAGCGAGCAAAGCTATATCGCGTGGTCGAGTTGATCGGCCGTTGGTCGATGCTGGACGTTTTTGTCGTGTCCTTGTTGACCGGACTCGTGCAGATTAAAGGATTTGCCACGGTTCAAACCGGAGCGGGCATTGCTGCTTTCGCGGCGGTGGTGGTGCTTACCATGTTTGCGTCAATGAGTTTCGATCCCCGGTTGGCGTGGGACGCTGCCAGGCCGTGACGGGAAGCAGTATGAGTAAAGAAGAAACGGGTGAAACAGGGGCGGGAAAAAGCAAGGAGGCGGATGAATCCATACCCATGCCTGAGAAGAGACGGCAGCGGGACTGGATCCCTTCCTTAATCTGGCTAATTCCCATACTTGCCGCAGTCATCGGTATTTCTCTTGCGGTTAACACCTGGTTTCAGCGCGGTCCGGAGATCACTCTTGTATTCAACTCTGCTGAAGGACTGGAAGCGGGCAAGACCAAGGTTAAGTACAAGGAAGTCGATATTGGCACAGTGCGATCCCTCACGCTCAGCGAGGACCGCTCGCACGTGCTTGTGAGCGTGCAATTGAAGAAAGAAGCCAGAAGCTTCACCGCGGCCGATAGCCGCTTCTGGATCGTGCGGCCGCGTATCGCTGGATCTGGCGTGTCTGGACTGAGTACTTTACTGTTCGGGTCATATATTGGGGCCGACGCAGGGGTGTCGACAGATAAGTCTGATACCTTTACTGGATTGGAGGTGCCGCCTATCGTTACACGCGACGCCTCTGGCACGCAGTATGTATTGCATGCCACCGACATCGGTTCGCTGGATATCGGCTCGCCTGTCTATTACCGCCGGATCAGGGTGGGTCAGGTTACCGCGTTTGATCTCGATGACGATGGCAAAGGCGTTACGCTACGCATATTCGTTAATGCACCCTACAATAAATTTATCGGCATTAATACACGTTTCTGGCATGCCAGCGGCTTTGATATGCAAATAGGCGCGACCGGGTTTACTCTCAACGCGCAATCGTTGGCTACCGTTGTGCTCGGCGGTCTTTCGTTTCAATCTGCGGACGAAAAACTGGGTCCGCCGGCGAAGGAGAATACCGCTTTTGTCCTGGCGGAAAACCAGACTAAAGCGTTAAAAGAAGAAGATGGGCAGTCCGAAATAATCCTGCTTAATTTCAAGCAATCCGTGCGTGGTCTAACACCTGGTGCGGAAGTAAGTTTCAGAGGATTGCTGTTGGGACAAGTTAAATCCATAGGCATAGAATATGACCGCGAGCGGCAAGAATTCAGCATGCCAATATTGGTGGAAATTTATCCGAACCGCCTGGGTCAAAAATTTGTCGAATATCGTACGCAATCAAAGTACACGCCGCAGCAGCGCCTGCAGTTCATGATCAACCGTGGCTTGAGTGCGCAATTGCGATCTGGCAATTTCCTTACCGGGCAGGTGTATATCGCGTTTGATTTTTTTCCGAAGGCCACCCCGGTAAAGAAAAACGCGCCCCAACATGCAGGCGATGGCGATACTTCCAGCCCATTCTTGCAATTGCCAACCATTCCCAACAGCACTGACGAAATTCAAACACAGGTGTCGGAGATCGCGCGCAAGTTAAGCAAGGTACCTTTCGATCAAATTGGTAATGATTTGCAGGATACGCTGAAAGTACTTAAGCAAATGTTAGACAGCACCGGACAGTTGGCGGAAAAATTGAACGACAACGTGGCGCCTGAGATCACGGCGGCGATGAAGGACGTGCGTAAAACGGTGAACGCCGTCGAGCGTACGCTTGCCGAAGATGCGCCACTTCAGCAGGATTTGCGCCAGTCGTTACAGGAGTTAACACGCGCGGCGGCTTCACTCCGAATTTTAACAGACTATTTCGAGCGCCATCCAGAGTCAATTATTCGCGGCAAGCGGGAGAATACGCAATGATATCCGTACCAGGCGCCGTATATGGCATGATCGCCGCAGTACTTCTTGCCGCCGGTTGTGCGTCGGTTCCGGAAACCAGATTTTATACCTTGTCGGATCCGCCCCAGTCATCGGAGCCGAAGGATTCCTTGTCTCCTTCGCTGCCTTCATCTTCGCCTGGGCCGATTTTTATAGATGTGATGCCCGTCACGGTGCCTGAACGGCTCGCTCGTCCGCAACTGGTGGTACGTACAAAAGGGCAGGAAACCCAACTCTTCATTCTTGAACAGGAGCGCTGGTCCTCACATTTCAATTATGAACTGAGGGATGCTTTCGCTACCCGCATTGCTAATCAGATTGGAGCGATAAACGAGACGCGCGGGAGCCGATCACCTGATCAGCCCAGCTACCGCATTGCGATCGAACTTGGCAAGTTCGATGCAATAGTCGGAGACCAGGTACAGGCAAGGTTCGGCTGGACAATTACGCGCACTACTGATGGCCGCAATGCCGCATGTTATTCAATGCTATCGGAACCGGTCAGCGGCGGCATAGGTGGCGTGGTGAAAGGCGTGCAACGCATGGTTTCGAGTGTGGCAGCGGACATATCAAGGAATCTGATCGAGCTGGACACGGGTCTTGCCGCGACCTGCGTGGCACCGACGAGAAAAGGCTCATTGATCGATGCGGCCTCAAGCTTGATAGGATCCAACTGAATTCAGTTGACCCCAACTGGGTTTCCGGTTCCTTGCCGGACACTGTGCTTGCCAGGAGTAAGTTTTATGGTTCGGCCAAGATGTTAGGGAAGCTGCGGAATGGGTGTCATGGGGGAAGTTTCCACCAGTCCGCAACTATATTGCAGTTCCTGCTCAACGCTTGGCGAATAGAGATAGTTCATCCCTGTCAAGGGAACAGGAGAGGCTTCGTTTCGGTTGAAGGGCGGTGTATATCTGGCTTCATGCAATAATACTACCTGATGGTACTCCCGATAGTAGGTGTAGATCCTGATGGATTCGATAAGCTCTTCATTTCCAAGTACGACAGCCTTGAACCGAAATTGCCCATTAATATCCTTTGCCTCAACGGTGTAGGGATCAGGGTTCGGCAAAAATTCCGCGATGTAGGTTTCGCCACCATGGTTAATTTCGCATCGGAGCATTGGCGAGGCAGCGGAGACGGTTATTGGCAACCATATCCCGAGGCAGATGGCCATTCCTGCCACCCTCCTTCGGCAGTTTGTAGAGCGTTCAGTCAAGTCCATACGTCACTTAAAAATCTGGACAATACGTGAGTCATTAAAAGAATACTATGGGATATACGGACTATAGAATACTTCCCCGGTTTCTTCTCCGCGGCACGAGCGTTCATGCGATCATAGCAGACTCATGATGGGCACTACTCAGCCGATGGTGATTCGAATTTTCCACCATGCCATCGCCTAGCGTTTCTGGCGCCCCTAAGATAAAGCAGCGGACATGAAATCAGTCTACGGATGTACCCGCCGCCTTTACCATTTACGTTTATACTTCGAGGCGGCGCACCGTGGCCGTGATAGTTTAACGACGCAATATCATAAGCTGTTCATTTCTGACCATGAAACGTAACCATACGACCGTCATTCTGTTGACATGCGCCGCATTAATTACCGGTTGCGCTACCACGCGCCCGCAGGACCAGGGCGCGGATCTCGTCGATCCTTATGAGAGAATAAATCGTAAATCCTATACATTCACCGATGTGGTCGATCGGAAGATCGTGGCACCGATTGCTGACGTGTATATTGACTATGCACCTCTTCCCCTGCAGCGCTCCATTGGAAATTTTTATACCAATCTGGCGTATCCCAATGTAATCCTGAACGCCTTTTTGCAGGGCAAAGTACGCCAGGGTTTCCAGGATACACTGCGTTTTGTTGTCAATTCGACTATTGGCGGGGTGGGGTTGTTTGATATGGCGTCACCCATGGGTTTGCCGCAGCACGATGAAGACTTCGGACAAACGCTGGGCGTGTGGGGTGTTGATGCAAACACTTATCTGTTTATCCCCTTGCTCGGGCCTAGCAGTAACCGCGATGCGCCGGGCATCCCATTCAGCGTATTTACCAATGGCCTCTTTTATATCGGCACCTTTGTAATTGGTGCTCCTGTCACGGTACCACTTGGCATTCTCGGTATCATTGACACGCGGGCGCGGTTGTCGGGCCCTATGCGGATCCGGGATGAAGCTGCGGTGGAGCCTTACCTCTTTGTGAGGGATGCGTATCTGCAGCAGCGCAAGCATTTGATATACGACGGCCATCCACCACCCCAGAGTTACGATGACTCCCCGGAGAATGAGCCGGCCATCCCATCGTTGCGCTAAGCATAAAGAAAGCGTTACTTCGTTCAAAAAAAACATTTCTTCCAACGGAGCGAGGACACCTCATTTATTCACTTTAAGTGGCAGCGGATAAACCCAGTGCAGGAGCTGATCATTCTCCTGTTGCGGTAGTTGCGGTGACCGGCGTGGCTAGGTATCATTCAGTGGCTCGTTCATCGATAGTCGAGCCAGCGTGCATCATTTGATCCCGCATTCCCCTTTTGCAGCGATTGCTGCCTGCACGTACCTCTGAATCGAGTTATCCAGCCGCGAGCCAGTCAAGCGGCCACCCGTAACCTCTATTCGACTACGATTACAATTCACTAACATCCCGCGGCTTTGTGACCCAGTTTTTCCAAGGCGTGACCCCCCTTCTATGTTTGTCGCCGAATATCTCTCTCGCTCCTATTCAACGCGAACATTCAGCTCCGCACTTATTCCGATGCTCATTTTGTTCATGCTGGGGCCCGGCACAGCTGAGGCACAGAAATTCTGGGTCAAGGAAACTCCGCCATCCGTCACTATAGACGCGCCGGAATCCTTGCGGGGCTTATTGAAGACACATTTCCAGCCACCCGCTACGCCGGTGGTGGATGAGCCTACGCGCGCCGCCTTCATGCGCCGTGCCCATCGGGAGATAAGCGAACTCCTTGCTACTGAAGGTTATTTCACGCCTGCAATAACCCTGCATTTCCCCTCGCCCGATAGGCCGCCGGTACTGGAGGTCAAGCCAGGACCACGAACACTGGTTGCCGAGGTCAGCATCATATTCAAGGGAGACCTGGCAATCGACGAACCCGTGCGGAAAGCTCGCATCGAAAAACTGCGGGCCGCCTGGTCCCTGGGGCTCGGTCAGCCATTTCGCTCGCCGGCTTGGGAGGAAGCCAAAGCGATATTGTTATCCAGCGTGGCGGGAGATGACTATCCGGCAGCCGCGATCGAGGAAAGCAAGGCGGAGGTGGATCCCGCCGCTTCCAATGCCCATCTATTGGTAACCGTGGATTCGGGGCCTGCTTTCCGCTATGGAAATCTAGCAATAAAAGGGCTCAATCGTTACGACCAATCGCTAATAAGCGACCTTGCTCCATTTAAATCCGGTGACCCTTATCGACGGGATCAGTTACTCGCTTTCCAGACCAAGCTACAGAATCTGCCTCAATTCAGCTCAGCTGCCGTTCACATTGAGCCTGGCGCGGAGACACATCAGGCAGCCCCGGTTCAGGTGATTCTGTCGGAGGCTCAGTCGCAGCGTGTCTCGGCCGGCGCAGGCTACAGCTCTAACACCGGTGCCCGAGGCGAGATCAATTACACCAATAATGACCTGCTGGATCGCGCTTTGCGCCTGAATAGCGTATTGCGGCTGGAGCAAAAACGTCAGACCTTTTCGACAACCTTGGATAGCATCCCCAACCAGGCGGGTCGCTGGTTTTCTCTTGGAGGGAGTCTCGACCGAACGTTTATTCAGGAACTTGAAACGATGCGTGAAAAAGTGGGTGTGAGCCGTAATCAAATTTTGGGCAACATGGAAACGCGGCTCGCCGTCAATTGGCAACGAGAGGATCGTAACCCGAAAGGAGGTCTGCACCAAGTCAACCAAACATTGGTGCTGGATGGGCAATTGCGCCACCGTTCGGTGGATAACCCTGTATTTCCACGTGATGGCAGCGTGACGGAATTGCGCATTGGCGGGGGAAGCAAGCAAGTACTGTCCGATCAGGATTTTCTACGTACCTATGTGCGGCATCAGTTCTGGTACCCCATAGGCGAACGCCACGTATTATTCCTGCGCGGTGAGCTAGGGTATACATTCGCTCCCTCACGCTTCGGTATCCCTCAGGAATATCTGTTCCGTGCGGGCGGCATTCAGTCAGTGCGCGGTTTCGCATTCCAAAGTTTAGGCGTACATGAAGGTCAGGCCGTGGTCGGCGGGCGGGTGATGACCACGGCCACCATTGAATACAATCACTGGATTACGCCTAGTTGGGGTGCTGCCGTTTTCACCGATGTCGGCGATGCAGCCGATAGCGTCCGTAGCCTGAATCTGGCAGTCGGGTATGGCGGAGGGATTCGGTGGCGCAGCCCCGTTGGGCCGCTTGCACTGGATCTTGCCCGAGGTAATGGCGATGGAAAATTACGGCTGCATTTTTCCATTGCGGTGGCCTTCTGAATAAAATCACAATCTTTACGCAATGCCGACACCGGTAAACGAAAACCAGGGCAAAAGGTCTGTCATAAAAAAATGGCGATTGCCCATAGCACTGCTTGTGGCCTTCATGATGATGGCGACAGGCATTGGTGTCTGGTTAATGACAAGCACATCAGGTCTCAGATGGCTGGGATCGACGGTATCGCATCTCAGCAAGGGCGATATATCATTTGAAGGGCTCGACGGTAAGCTCTCAGGACCGCTTAGCGCGCATACCCTGCGCTTTGCTAACGATGATTTGCTCGTCGTTGCGCGAGAGGTAAAACTTCACTGGCAACCCGGCGCGCTAATGTCGGGATTGCTGGAGATTACAGCGCTGACAGCAGGGGAAGTGGAAATTATTTCGCCGCCTTCTTCAGAACCGAAATCCCTTCCGGAAAGCCTTGAATTGCCTTTGCCGGTATCTATACGCGAGCTTAATATCGGCACGCTACGCGTATTGAGTAAAGAAGGCGGCAAGCCGGATTTCGCCGCGACGGAACTCACCGCAAGTATGGAAAGCAATGGCCGTACGCATCAATTATCCAATATGGGTATAAGTCTGGAGTTTGGCAAATTGACCGCTTCAGGCCAGATAGACGGAACCCGCCCATTCGAGCTCAGTGCTCGCATGGAACTGGCGGGTTGGGCAATATCAGACGCGCCGGGAGCGCCGCAGGCGCATATTTCCGCCATGATTACCGGCAGCCTGGAGCAACTCGACGTCAGGGCAAGCGGAGAGGGTGCAGGCTTGACCGGGGGAGGCGAGGCGCAGCTGCGGCCCTATGCACCTTTTAAGGTAGCTGGGTTGCGCCTGTCAGTGAATGGTCTCGATCCTCATGTTTTTTCATCCGATGCACCGAAAGCCAGCCTTGCCCTGCAAGCCGATCTACGCGAAAACGCCTCTGGCCAGCTCGAAGGCAACCTGACAGGCAAAAACAGCGCTGCCATGCCTTTTGATCAGGGCGGTTTGCCTTTGCTGGAAGTGCGTGCGCACTCGGTACTTTCCGCCGAAATGCTCCAATTGGACCAGTTGACGCTGGCCATGTCCGGCGGCGGCACGTTCTCAGGTCATGCTGGCTGGCGACATACGCAGGGAATGGCATCCGTGGATTTGGTCGTCAGCCGGATTAATCCCGCCAAGCTGGATACACGCCTGCGCCCCGCCAGCATTAATGGCACAATGAAACTCAGCGGTGATGCAAAAGGTCAGCAGGGCATCCTGGCGCTCAAGGACCGGAAGCTGCAAATGGATGTTGTTTTTGCACGGACAGGCGATGTTCTTATCTTGGATAAGATGCATCTCGCCCATGGCCGATCTGTGCTGACAGGCCGTGGCAAGCTGGAATTGAGCACGCAACAGCCATTCAGTTTCGATGGCAGCCTTCATCACTTCGACATCTCCGCATTTGCGCAAAGCCCGCGAACCGATCTCAATGCAACGCTGAAGCTGGCGGGTGAGCTGGAATCCGTTTCAACGGGAGGACCGGCAGGCGCTATCCAGTTCAGGATGGGCGATAGTCGAATTGGGGAGCAGCCTGTAGCGGGCAATGGCCGGATCGAGTTTGCGGGTCTCGACCTGACCGCTGGCAGGGCCGAAGGCAAAGGGCAGATCGAATTGCGGCTCGGCGTCAACCAACTGATCGCGCGAGGCGGTTTTGGCCGCAAAGGCGATTGGTTACAACTGAACCTTGAGGCGCCCGCTCTTGCGCAAATCGGACATGGATTTGGCGGGTCCCTGGTTGCCGAGGCAGTGCTGGAAACCGGTTTAATCAGTTTTGGTCAAACCAGCCTTGCATTGCCGGACATGAACTTTAATATCGAAGGAAAGGGGCTTACCTTTCCCGGAGATCATAACCTGAGCAGTTTTACCGCAGATGGCGCATTGCAAGGGGATACTATTTCGTTAAAAATATCGCTCTTGGATTATGGAACGAAGGCAAAAACCAGCGTGCAAAGTCTTCAAGTGGTAGTGGAAGGAAGGACTCTCCAGCATGATTTGCAAGCGGTTGCCCGCGTAGCCGGCGACCAGAATTTGATCCTGAAAGCCAGGGGAGGGCTAAAAACTTCCCAGCGATGGCAGGAAACGCAATGGCTAGGGATATTATCCGAAGTGTCGGCAACCGGTCAGCTTCCCTTTCAGCTCACCGCCGCCACTGCGCTTGAGGCAAGCTCTAAGCATTTTTCCCTCGGAACAACAAATTTTGCTATCGCAGGAGGCAATGTGCAAATCGGCGAGCTTGAGTGGACCCCTCAAAAATGGAGCAGCAAGGGCCATTTTAGCCGGATCGGGTTGCGCGCCGGTGGCCGTATGCTGAAAGGAAAAGGAGAGGAAAATCCTGAGACGCTTCAGCTGGGAGGTGGATGGGATTTCGCTTCCGCCGCGCAATTGAGAGGCTCGCTGAGGGTGGCATATGAAAGTGGCGATTGGGTGTTGCCGGGAGATCCGCCGTTTCCGCTGGGCTTGCAGACGCTTGAATTTATAGCTCGTGCGGTTGATGGCAAAGTAACCGGGGAACTGAAAGCACGGGGAAGGCATCTGGGTGTGGCAAACGCTATTGTAGCCCTGCCCGTAGAGAGATCCGACAAATCTATCTTGAACTGGACAGTATTACCCAATGCAGCCCTCACTGGGCATATATCCGTCGACATGGAAGACATATCCTGGGCTGGAATAGCCTTCGATAACAGTAATAATCTGAGAACTCAGGGCCGGCTCGCCGTACGGGCGGATCTGGTCGGCACTTTCAACGCGCCGCGCCTTAAAGGACAGATACGCGGCGACGAGCTGGCGCTGGCTTTGTTGGATCAGGGCGTGCGGCTTGAGCATGGAACGCTGTCGGCACGCTTCGATCAGGAATCCTTGCATATGGATACCCTGGATTTCCTGGCACCGCATCAACCGCTGCCCCAAGACCCCCTGGTTAAAAACCTGAAACTTGAAAAGGGTCCGGGAAGGTTACAGGCTTCCGGTGTTATGGATCTGACGGGTAAACGTGGAAGCCTGGAAATCATCGCCAGCCTTTTACCACTGGCGCAACGGCCCGATCGCTGGATTATCGCATCTGGAAATGGTCGCGCCACTCTGGAAAATAACACCCTCACATTAAGGGGTATGCTTGCCGCAGACGCTGGTTTGCTTGCCCAACCCACCGCGGGTCGACCGCACCTGCCAGACGACGTCGTGATTATTGGAAAGGGTGCAACCGATCGGCGGCAATCCGACCGGCAAGGGCTTCGGATTGACATGGAGGCCAGTCTCGATTTGGGCAAACGATTCTATATACGCGCCTCGGGCCTGGAGGGGCGATTGGACGGCCAGTTGAGCCTGCGTGGCGAGCCAGGCCAACCACTGCGTGCCAGCGGCACCATAACTGCCCGCGATACCAAATTCGAAGCGTATGGCCAGAATCTGGTGGTCGAGCGAGGCATCGTGAATTTTCAGGGTCCAATCGACGACCCCGCCTTGAACGTGCTTGCCCTGCGCAAGGGATTGGCGGTGGAAGCGGGTGTTGAAGTGACAGGCAGCGTACGTCAGCCAAAGGTAAGACTGGTGTCCACGCCTAATGTCCCGGATCTGGAGAAGCTTTCATGGATCGCGCTGGGGCGTGCACCCGGTGGAAAGGCTGATGCGTCGCTGTTACTCGCAGCTGCAGGGTCTATTATGGGCGGACAATCCGGCGGCGTCACGGAAAAAATCAGCCGTACACTCGGCGTGGACGAGTTGTCTATCCGGCAGTCAGGAATAGACGCACTGACGGGGCAGGTCGGCGTTGTCGGCAAACGACTTTCGGATCGAGCCTATATCAGCTATGAGCAAGGATTAATGGCGGTGGCCGGCGTGACAAAACTAACCTATAACCTGACTCCCAAAATCACTTTAGTCACGCGAGCTGGTATTGATAATGCAATAGATGTGCTTTACACGTTGAGGTTTGATTGAGGGTTAAGTCCCGTCCGTTTTACAGGACAATCCAGCACCAACAACGAGCTGAACAGTACTTGTCTGTCGACGTTCGTGTTCATTTGTTGTATCCCCGCTTCCTGATTTCATTATCATAGCGTGCTTCCAGATAGCACGAAATACTTTAGCAATGACTGAAAACCAGAACCCCGAACAAAAAGCCCGCGACAACATTGACGCACTGCTGAAGCAGGCGGGGTGGGTCGTTCAGTCCGCCAGGAAAATTGATCTGAATGCTGGACAAGGTCAGGCGGTGCGCGAATACCAGACCGATATTGGCCCCGCGGACTATGTGCTGTTTGTGGAAAAGAAAGCGGTGGGTGTGATCGAGGCCAAGCGCGAGGAAGAAGGGCGGCGCCTTACCGCACATGAACCCCAAACCGAAGGCTATGCGGCGGCCAGGCTGAAGTGGGTCAACAATAATGAGCCTTTGCCCTTTCTCTACGAAAGCACCGGCATCATTACCCGCTTCACCGATGCGCGCGACCCCAGGCCGCGTTCACGCGAGGTATTCTACTTCCACAGGCCGGAAACGTTGAAGAGATGGCTGGCTCAAGAGGCCAGCCTGCGTGAGCGTTTGCAGCATATTCCGCCGCTCAACCCCAACCATCTTCCCGCCATGGAACTGCGCCTGCGCGATTGCCAGGAAACTGCCATTACCAATCTGGAAACCTCATTCAAGGCTGGCAGGCCTCGTGCCCTGATCCAGATGGCAACGGGCGCGGGCAAAACCTACACCGCGATCACGTCCATCTATCGCCTGCTCAAGCACGCGGACAGCGACCGCATCCTGTTTCTGGTGGATACCAGAAATCTCGGCGAACAGGCTGAGCAGGAGATGATGTCCTACGTGCCGCTTGACGATAACCGCAAGTTCACCGAGCTATACAATGTGCAGAGGCTCAAGTCCTCGTTCGTCCCAAAGGACAGCCAGGTGTGCATCAGCACCATCCAGCGGCTGTATTCCCTCCTCAAGGGCAATGAACTGGACGAAGCCGCCGAGGAGATCAACCCGGCGGAGCGGGTGCTGCCCAAAGCGCCAATGCCCGTGGTCTACAATGAAAAAATCCCGCCGGAGTTTTTCGATTTCATCTACATCGACGAATGCCACCGTTCCATCTATAACCTGTGGCAACAAGTGATTGATTATTTCGATGCCAGCCTGATCGGCCTCACCGCCACGCCGGACAACCGCACCTACGGTTTTTTCAAAAAGAATGTGGTCAGCGATTACAGTCACGAAAAAGCCGTGGCCGATGGTGTGAATGTCGGCAATGAAATCTACGTGATCGAAACCGAAATTACCCGGCAAGGCGCGCAAATCAACGCGCGCCAGCAGGTGGAAAAGCGCGAAAAACTCACCCGCAAGAAACGTTGGGAACAGCAGGACGAAGACGAAACCTATTCCGCAACCCAGCTTGATCGCGCCATCGTCAACCCGGATCAGATCCGCACTGTCATCCGCGCCTTCCGCGACAAGCTGCCGGAGATATTCCCCGGACGCACCGAAGTCCCCAAAACCCTTGTTTTCGCCAAGACGGACAGCCACGCCGACGACATTATCCAGATCGTGCGCGAGGAGTTTGGCGAAGGCAATGCATTCTGCAAAAAGCTTACCTACAAGATCGAAGAAGACCCCAAATCGGTGCTGGCGGATTTTCGCAATGCCTATTACCCGCGCATTGCCGTCACTGTGGACATGATCGCCACCGGCACCGATGTGAAGCCGCTGGAATGCCTGCTGTTCATGCGCGACGTGAAAAGCCGCAACTACTTCGAGCAGATGAAAGGCCGGGGCACGCGCACGCTGGACATGGACGACCTGAAAAAAGTAACGCCCTCCGCCGTCAGCGCCAAGACCCACTATGTGATCGTGGATGCCATCGGCGTTACCAAATCATTGAAAACGGCCAGTCAGCCGCTCATCACCAAGCCGAGCGTGCCGCTGAAAGATTTGGCGATGAGCGTGATGATAGGCGCGGCGGATGAAGACACGGTGTCATCCCTCGCCGGACGGCTGGCGCGGCTCAACAAGCAACTCGACACCGATGAGCAGCGGCGTATCCAGGACGCCGCCGGGGGTGTGGAGCTTACCCAGCTTGTTGGCAGATTGTTTGCCGCCATTGATGCCGACAACATCGAAGCCAAGGCGCTGGAACTGGCCGGACAACCCATAGGCACTGACCCCGGCGAGGGCAAACGCCAACAGGCACAAGCGCAATTGGTGAGCGTGGCCGCCCGTGTGCTGAATGGCGAACTGGTCGAACTTCTCGACACAATCCGCCGCGACAAGGAACAAACCATAGACCACGATAATCTGGACCGCGTATTGCGCGCCGAATGGGACAAGGATGCCGCCAGCAATGCCCAAGCCCTTACCGATGAATTCGCCGGTTACCTGAAAGACAACGCGAACAACATCGAAGCGCTTACCATCTTCTTCAGCCAGCCTTATAGAAGGCGCGAACTCAGCTTCGACCTGATCCGGCAGGTGATGGATAAACTCAAAACCGATAAGCCCAGATTGGCCCCCTTGCGTGTGTGGCAAGCCTACCGCCAACTGGATGATTACAAAGGCGCGCAGCCCGTCAGCGAACTTACCGCATTGGTCGTACTGATCCGTCGCGTCTGTGGTATGGATGCCAGGCTTTCCGCTTTTGACGATACGGTGCGCCGCAAGTTTCAGGACTGGATCATGAAGCACCACTCGGGCGGCCGCGAAAAATTCAATGAGGAACAAATGGACTGGCTACGCATGATACGCGACCATGTCGCCAACTCGTTTCACATCGAACGCGATGACCTGGAAATGTCGCCGTTCGATGGGCAGGGTGGGCTGGGCAAGATGCATCAACTCTTCGGTGCGAGGATGGATACGTTGCTGGATGAATTAAATGAAGTGTTGGCAGGATAATGGACGCCAAAGATAGAACGAGCAACTGGATTACAACTGCTGTTGGAGAAGTGGCTGCTCTTATACGTGGCATAACGTACGGCAAAGAGCAATCTTCAAAAACTCCTCAGCCAAACTTTAAACCTGTATTGAGAGCGAATAATATCAATGGAACTTTGAACTTTGAGGATCTTGTTTTCGTTCCACAAAACCTAATCGATTCTCAACAGATCATAAAAGCCGGTGACATCATTTTTGCGATGTCGAGTGGCAGCAAGCATCTTGTGGGTAAATCGGCGAGGGCAAGATTCGACTACGATGGTAGTTACGGTGCTTTTTGTGGATTGCTGAGGCCATGTAAAAGTGTGAACAAAGAATTTTTGTATTATGTTTTTCAGAATAATAAATTTAGACGATTAATTAGCGAGGTTGCAAGAGGATCGAGCATCAACAATCTCAAGCGTGAACATATTGTCGATTTTGAAATTTTGCTTCCACCCCTACCCGAACAACAACGCATCGTCGCCAAAATTGAGGAACTGTTTTCCGAGCTGGACAACGGCATAGAAAACCTGAAAACCGCCCAAGCGCAGCTCAAGGTTTATCGCCAGGCTCTGCTGAAACACGCCTTCGAAGGGAAGCTCACAGCGAAATGGCGGGAAGAAAACAAAGACAAGCTGGAAACCGCCGCCGCCTTGCTGAAGCGCATCCAGGTGGAGAGGGAGCGGCGCTACCGGCAACAACTTGTTGAATGGGAGGCCGCTGGCAAACAAGGAAGTAAACCGAAAGCTCCAAAAATCCTTCCGCCGCTGACCGCTGAAGAGTTGGCCGGATTACCTAAACTGCCGGAGGGATGGGGATGGGTAAAGGTCGATGCGTATTGCGACGCAAATAGAAATTCTATTAAGGCAGGGCCATTTGGGAGTTCATTGAAAAAAGAATTCTATGTAAAAGAAGGCTACAAAGTATACGGTCAGGAGCAGGTAATATCCGGAGATTGGAGCTATGGCGACTATTTCATTAATGAGGCAAAGTATCTTGATTTAGAGAGCTGCAAAGTTAAACCGCTGGACATTCTCATTAGCCTCGTCGGTACGATCGGAAAGGTGCTTGTCTTGCCAGACAACATCGTTCCAGGAGTTATAAATCCACGTCTAGTAAAAATATCTCCAAACTTCAAATTTTTGGTACCCAAATTTTTTAAGTATTATTTTGAGAGCTCGTTTCTAAAAGGTTTGTACAAACTAAAAACCCACGGCGCGACAATGGATGTTCTGAATTTGGGAATTATCGAAGATCTTCCTTTTCCAATTTGTTCGCTTGAAGAGCAGCAGGTGCTGGTACAGGAAATTGAATCTCGCCTCTCCGAAGTCGACCAACTCGACCAAACCATCATCACCTCCCTGCAACAAGCCGAAATCCTGCGCCAGTCCATCCTGAAAAAAGCCTTCTCCGGCCAACTAGTACCGCAAGACCCGCGCGACGACCCCGCCTCGGCACTGTTGGCACGTATCAAGGCGGAAAAATCCGCGCAATCTCACAGCAGAAAAGCACGCATATGAACGCTACCGCAACCATTGTTTCCAAGGTCTGGAGTTTCTGCACCACGTTGCGTGACGACGGCGTTAGCTATGGCGATTATCTGGAGCAGCTCACTTATTTGATCTTCCTGAAAATGGCGGAGGAATACAGCCAGCCGCCGCACAACCGCAAGGTGGGCATCCCAGTTGCATACAACTGGCAAAGTCTCAAGGCCAAGCGAGGCGCGGAACTGGAGGTACATTACATGACCTTGCTACACGAGTTGGGCAATAAGTCGGGCATGCTGGGGCAGATTTTCACCAAGGCGCAGAACAAGATTCAGGACCCGGCCAAGCTCTATCGCCTGATCGACATGGTGAACGAAACGCAGTGGGTGACGATGGGCGCGGATGTGAAGGGCGACATCTACGAGGGTTTACTGGAACGCAACGCCGAGGATACCAAATCCGGCGCGGGGCAATACTTCACGCCGCGCGCGTTGATCCGCGCTATGGTGGAATGCGCGCGGCCGGAACCCAACAAGACTATAGCGGACCCGGCCTGTGGCACGGGCGGATTCTTTCTGGCGGCCTACGATTTTCTGGTGGCGACACACCAGATGGACAAGAAGCAGAAGGCGTTTCTCAAGCACGAGACGTTTCACGGCAACGAAATCGTGGCAGGCACGCGCCGCCTGGCCCTGATGAACATGTTTTTGCATAATATCGGCGAGATTGACGGCGAGAGCATGGTATCGCCCACCGACGCGCTGGTGGCCGATTCTGGCCGCCGCTTTGATTACGTGCTGGCGAATCCGCCGTTCGGCAAGAAAAGCGCGATGAGCTTCACCAACGAGGAGGGCGAACAGGAGAGGGACGACCTGACCTATAACCGGCAGGATTTCTGGGCGACCACTTCCAACAAGCAGCTCAACTTTGTGCAGCACATCCGCACCATGCTGAAAACCACCGGGCGCGCGGCAGTGGTGGTGCCGGACAATGTGTTGTTCGAAGGCGGCGCGGGGGAAACCGTGCGCAAGAAGCTATTGGACACCACGGAGCTGCACACCATTCTGCGTCTGCCCACCGGCATCTTTTACGCCAACGGCGTGAAGGCGAATGTGCTCTTCTTTGACAACCGCGCCGCCAGTAAGGAACCATGGACAAGGGAGGTCTGGTACTACGATTACCGCACCAACATCCACCACACCCTGAAAAAGAAACCGCTGCGCTTCGAGGATTTACGGGAATTCATCGCCTGCTATAACCCGCTCAACCGCCACGAGCGCAAGGAAACCTGGAACGAACAAAGCAACCCGGAAGGCCGCTGGCGCAGGTTCAGCTTTGATCAAATTACTGCGCGCGATAAAACCAGTCTGGATATTTTCTGGTTGAAAGACAAGAGCCTGGCTGATCTGGACAATTTGCCGGAGCCGGATGAGTTAGCCTTGGAAATTATCGACAACCTGGAGGCGGGGTTGAACAGCTTCAGGGCAATTGCGGCGGCGTTGTAAGGAATTCCATTATGAGGGCCGGTGTTGATAACGTGGTAAATGTGCTTTTGGCGTATAAAGCACGCCATTGCCGGTTTGGACTGGATCCCGGGTCAAGCCCGGAATGACGAGATTCATAGTATTTTCTCGCCGGATCAATAAGTAAAAAAACACTATAATTGATGGCTATACGAGTTACACAAATCCGACCACGCAAGCAAATAGATTATATGCCTCTAAACCATTTTCAGTTTTATCTGAGTATGCGTCAGGCAAGCGTTGAGGAGGCGTAATGGCAACTCTGCTTCCCATTCCCGCCGGTTGAAGCGGTAACAGAACTCATTGAGATACTC
>JACCWK010000082.1 GCA_013697655.1 Nitrosospira sp. | reverse complement strand
GAGTATCTCAATGAGTTCTGTTACCGCTTCAACCGGCGGGAATGGGAAGCAGAGTTGCCATTACGCCTCCTCAACGCTTGCCTGACGCATACTCAGATAAAACTGAAAATGGTTTAGAGGCATATTTTAAAAAGGCGTTAATGCCGAAAATCTTTACAGTTATCGCGGCATAACAGCAAGAGAAGTATAAGAAAATATGTAACGGTTTGTTAATCAATGAAGTTTATTTTGACCTTGTATACCTGGCACGAGTTATGCATTAAACGAGATGGGAACAGTACTCCCTTATAAGGGGACAGCCCGGTAGCGGAGATCCCGCTCCGGGCCTTTTTACCGGTCCCGACTCGCAAATGCAGCCACAAATCTAAAGGTTTTGGAATGCGTAAAATCATTGGTTATATCGGTTCACATGCGCTTTATTTTTTGGCCGACTGTGTGGACCTGGTAATGGATAAAATGGGATCGAGACGACTTTTTCCTCTCTACAGGAAGTTACTCGTTCGCTCAGTGAATGTGGAAAATTGGGGCGGGGGTGGTGGCGCCTGGGGCTCTCTTTGGGCAAAACACTAACCGAAGCAGATTGGGGTTCTATGCGCTATACCGAAACCCTCCCCGAGGGCCGGTATTTCACCAACCAACTGAGCTCAACTACTTAAGGCAGAAATTGCCCATCGGTTAACAGCAATCTTTGGAGGGACAATAAAGACCGGGTACCCGGCTGACCACGCATAACTCGCAATATATTGAACCCATTACCTGAGATCGCCAACTCCGCAAAATCTGGATTAATTGCCGTTCTGCCATTGACGCGCCTATATCAGGTACTCACATGATACCAAGAATTAAGCTTACTTCAACAACCCGTCCCGGATTGGCGAGCATTATGTCGACTCATCGGGCGAGAAAATCGATTTTCAACGTAATCCGCGGTTAATTCTGCAACATGAACGTCTCATATTCTAACCTGTTGAATTTTCGTGCTAAAATAAATAGACTGAGAAACGCGGATAGCGTTACCGAGGCGGCAAATCCGTAACCAAAAGTCTCCGCTCCCAAGTGCAATGTGGCAAAGGTGAATATCAGATTCGTAATAAAAAAACATGAGGTGATAATCAGCACTTCACGCCGGGCATCGAGATAAAAAAGCACATTAAGTATTGCCATCAACAATACCTGCACGCTGACCGCGACGACATCGATATAAAACAGATGGATATAAAGGGGGGAGATACCTACTACATGCAGTAAGTCTCTACCCCATAACAAACACAGCACGACCGTTAATCCCTGCACCTTAAAAATCTCGTAGATGCCCTGCCGTGCAGCGTATACCATCTGGTCGCGTCTATATTCGATATGCATAAGCGTGTCACCTTCCCTGACTGCTCGATAAAAACGCTCATGCTGTTCGGAAAAATCGGCTTCCATGGTCACTAAAAATACCGCCATGCCTGGCAAGATGAACAGATAAGCCAAAAAAATGGGAAGATCGTAAATAATGGAGGCCCGCAACGGACCAATCACCGCCTCGGAAGTGTGGGGCACAAACCAGAAAATGAATTTGTCGATCCATACCGCCAGATAATAAAGCGTACCAACCGCGAACAGACTATAAAAACTGCGGCGATTACGAAAAAAATCGAACTTGAGTAAGGAGCGCCCCGGGTATTCACGGACAATATAGTGTAAAAACGAAAAGAACAGGTAGCCATGACCGATCAACACACCCAGCAATAAACCATTTAGCTCCCATGGAGATGCGAGAAGCGCGACAAAAATACCCAGAGAATAACCTCTGACTAATGTCCAGACTATACGGCGATAGGCCTTCATTCCCGATAGAAAGATCAGGGCGATCCACAGGCCGCTCAATATCACAAAATTACTCAGCAGTAATAATCGTTGAAGAAACGGTTCTGTTAGAAAAAACCAGAAAATGAATGGCGCGGCCCACATGAAACCGCCCGCCATCGTAACCAGCAGTGCCCCAAATAGATTCGGCAGCACCTCTGCCTTGTTGTTTGTATAAGTCTGGTCCGCGACAAAGCGCGTAAACATCAATTGCATCCCCCCGGTCCAGATTAATGAGCCTGCCATCAGGTAAGTCACACAAATCTGAAAGGCGTTAACTTCTTTCTGCGCGACGCCCAGGACGACGGCAAGAATGCCGATCATCATAATGCTCAGGATGGAAAGCACCCAGGGACCGCCGCTGACCAAACCTGCATAGCCATAGGCGCGCAGGACCGACCAGTAGCTATCGCGCTCCAGGATTTTACGAATTTCCGAACCAATGCTCGTCATATTCAGACCTATATGGCTATAGATGGCTGCGCAGCAGTATTCAATGCATTCACATAGAGGTCTCGATAGGAGGAGAACATCAGCTTATCGTCATAGTAGCGCTTCACCCGCTCCAGGCCTGCCTGCTGTGCAGCACGCCAGCGTACAGCGTTATTAAGCAACGCAAGCGCCGCTTTCGCGGCTCCTTCCGGATCCGCAATAAAAACCACGCTTCCCGCAGGGCCAAGTGCGCGATCTTCTTCACTGCTGCCCTCAATGAGTTCACGGCAGGAACCTACATCCGTTGCCAGACATGGCACGCCGCTGGCAAACGCTTCAAGCACTACTAGAGGGAGGGCCTCGCTGATTGAGGTCAATACCATCAAACCCAGTTGCGGAAGAATTTCAGACACATTCTGAAAACCCAAAAATTTGACATGATTCGTCAAACCGAGGGTAGTGACCAGTTCTTTGCACTCATTCACATATGATGGATCTTCATCTTCTGGACCAACGATCCATCCTTGCGCATCGGAGCGCTCATTGACCAGCATCCGCAATGTTCGAATAAATGTCTTGATGTCCTTGATAGGCACCACGCGTCCAATCAATCCAAGAATAGGCGGAATCCCTTCCGGACGCTTTTCAAGGGCAGCCTGATAGCGCTGCAAATCAATTCCGTTGGTGATGACTCGCGTTTTTTCCGGCACAGCACCGTCCGCAATCTGTCTCAGGCGATTGCCTTCGTATAAACTGACAATGGGTGACGCCTGCGCGTAAGCAATGCGGCCAATCTGTTCGTAAAATTTGATCCAGAGGCCGCGGATATATCCCATTTCATCATGCAAGGTATTGCATACATCGTCATTATGATCATGAATCCATGTCGCCTGCGCTAAGTCGATCTTCCGCTCTTTTGTATAGATGCCATGCTCTGTGAGAATGAAGGGGATTTCACGCCGCAGTCGAATCATCGCGCCTAGTAATCCGGCATACCCCGTCGAAATGGCATGCACAGCCCTGACGGGCGGCAATTTCGACGCAATATCCGCCAATGCGAAGAGGGGGGCGTGCATGGCTCGTATGGCCCAGAAATAGTCGACAAATGAAGGTTCCGTGCAGCGCTCCCGGTACTGCTGTGCAATATAATCCCATGAAGCTTCGCTATACAGAAAATCTCCCTCGCTAACGCCTTCCGCGGAGCCCAATCGAGAAAATGCGTCCATCATATTTTCACCGGACATTTGTGGGAATTGCCGCATGTGAACATGCAGCTCGCCTATTTCTGAAAAAGCCCGGCGGTTGCCCTTGCGCGCGCCTGCTTTAAGAGACTTGTCGTGATGCAGCAAATAGTGCGTTTCCACATGGGTGACGTTGGGGGGAAATTGATATTGAGCCGCACCGTACATTTTCCGCTCGCCACCGATAAAAATGACAGCGAAGGTAATATCCGGCAAGCCGCTGATAATCTGGTGAACCCATGCCGATACACCCCCGCGGACATACGGATATGTGCCTTCGAGCAGCAATGCGATATCAGCCACCGGCCCATTCATATTTGACGCCTGGGCCGCCTGCGCTGCTTGTGTCCCGACATCGCTATTCGCCTCTCCACCATACCCTCACCTGGGCCAACTCCCTCCCCTTTTCGCCATTTCGCGTGAGTGCCGTCATGAAGTGCTTCACTTCTGAAAATTTCCGCTCATTGAAAGCAATTTCCGCAAGCCAGGGCAGAATCTTCTGTTTATCTATACCGTCCGCCTCTGCACTGAGGAAGGCCTTCCTCGCCGGCGCGAGCTCACCCGACTCAAGTAGAATCCGCCCATATAATAACCAGCTGTTTGCCCTGGATGCTTCGGCGCCATCGGATGTATCGGCGGTTGGCATAGACGGAGAAAGCACAGCCTCAATATGATGCCGCGCGGTCTCCAACCAATGCTGCCTGACCGCGCCTTGCGTCAAGCGGTGATACACCAGCTCCCAGCATAACGCAGCAATCTTGGCACGGTAGCCACTCTGCATATTAACTGGCAGGTTTGAGAGGGCTGCGGTCAGCGTCAGGATGCGCTCAGCCAGCTTCTTCTCGCTATTGTCCTTCATGGCGTAGGCCAGTAAACGCACATCATCGACAGGATCACGAGTCGCCTTTGACCAAACGACCATGGCATCGCGCGACGACATATGCCGCGTGGCCATGACCGCTTTGAGTCGCTTCAATGGCCGCTCGGCAAAATGCACGATCTGGCGCAAAGCGCCCTGACTATAGGGAGGTACAGAAAAAATAATGGGGGGCGAGAACGGCAGCTCAGGCAGAATTACGATTTTTATATTTTGCGACGACTGGCTACGAGGTCGTTTCAAGGCCCCAACAACACTCCACATTAACCCTAGCGCACCGAGTACCGGCAAGATCCACAAAAAGATGAACAAAAAACTTAGGTTTCGCCGCGCGGGTAGTTTGTACCGCCGCGGTAACAACCGCCAGAATCCTTGTGCCAGATAATAGGAGGAAGCAGCATGCAATATCACGGCGGCCAATACGCTCCAATAACTCGCGCTCAACCAGAGCAGCAGGCCAGCCAGTGCCTCGGCCGCCAATCCCAATAGCATAGGCAGACGGGCGGTCATTGCAACTCCAGAGAGCGAATTCTTTGCGGGTCGATTTCATTGATTGCAAGCTGCTCGGTCGTGACTTTTGCAAGAACGCCATCCGCCCGCTGCATCCACGCCTGGGCATCCGCAATATCGGTTAAAGGCAGCATGATCCAAACGATCGGTCGGTCGTTATCGCCAGTCATGCAGATCATGTCGATAGCGCGGACTGAAGGCCTGAGTTTTTCATGCGCAGCCATGACATCGGCACATTCGCCCGAGAGTCTCAAAAGCGTCGCGTCGAGCTTGAATATTTTAAAGTCCTGATACACTCGCTCAAACGAAGTGATAAAGCGAGCAACGGACGATGTGGCGGCACCAAAACGGAGGTGGTCGATGCCGTGCGCAACAAGTACCGCAATAAGTTTCAGGTTATTTTCGTGAAATGCAAAAAACGGCATGGATCTCACCAGCAGCATGGCGTGAATTTCACCGGTTGAATCACTCACGGGAATGACGGCCAGTAACTGATTCTGATCCACAGCATTTTCTGTTACAAGGTTTATCGTGGTCAGTTCTCCGCTTTCGAGAGCAGCTCTTAATACAACGTCGTTTTCATCAATCGAGAAATCTTTCCCAATACGGGCAAGAATCCTGGTTGTATCGATACGGTCGGCTGGTATCCCCACAATACAAGCCTGCGTCAGCGCGCCGTATTCCCCCACGAATTCGATAAGTTTTTGTAATGATGATTCGGTCAATCCATTGATGCCATCGATAGCGTCCAGCGACGATTGTAAATGCATGATGCCCTCGCGCAAGGAAAGCCCGCTATTAGCCACGGTTTGCTCGAGGCGGTCATGCGAAAGGCGCAGTAATTGATAATTGCGTGTAAATTCCTCGAGGCGTTCCGCACGGTATTGATAGGCACCTTCCAGCCGATGTAAGCGGCGGCCCCATATATCGCGAAACTCTCCTACCACCATCGCCACGATTACAACACCAATAGCCCATGCCAATGGGAATTCGGATGCGGCTTGCCACTGCTGGTTTATGGCCGCGCCCAGCGCCGCCAATATGAGCAAAGCGCTGACAAAGCCGTAAACAAATCCATAGCGCAACCCAGCCAGCAAAGGACCCAGCACCGGCCAGGGAAAACCGCCGCCCAAGCGGAAAGGATCATGCTGCCCGGTGACGAACGATGCCACAATCACAATCACAGTCAATATGAATGTTTCAAGCCAACCACCCCAAACCGACACGGGATTATTGACGTTGACAACCTCAATGCCTTCGAGCCAGGGTTTTTTCATGGGTTTGCCTGCTCCTGGTCCGGTTTGGACGTCCCCTGCACTTCACGAATTTTAGCTAACGTCTGACGACAGACATCCAGTTCATCGTTTAAAGAACTTTGACCAGGCACCACCTCTCCCGTGAGCCATCGCTTGGTCCGGTCAACATCGTCTATGGATAACGGAAGCATATCTTCAGACGAAGGTGCGCCAGCCTGACGCTGCAAGTGATTGGAAATCGCCGACAATTGTGCCGATACAACCAAGGAATTATTATTCCGTACCGCAGTGGCAAAAGCTTCCCAGACCGGCAGTTGCAGGCGTTCACGCTCGCGGCTCAGCGCAAAATGGCGTGCGTTATCCAAAGGTTTGGTAAATCCCCAACGTTCTCTCAGCTGTTGCCCTTTCTTCAGGTCGTCCGCATTGCCGGGCACTCGCGAATCTTTCGTCCCCAGAAAATACTCAGCCAGGCGCTCATGATGTTGCACTTCAGTTTGATTGAAACGCGGTGAAGCAAACATATTTAGCGCGCTGAACCGGACATGATTGGCATTTGCGGAACACCCGGCCCACTCCATATTATCCGCCAATGACAATGTCCACAAAAAATCCCTTGGCCTTGTCGTCAGCGATCGGAGATACCACTCTGCTGCTTGAACAGGTCTGCCCAGAGCTTGCTCAGCTGCCGCCAAGGCTTCCGTCAAAGGTGGATTTACTAATGATCGATTGCCGGATTGATTACGATAGGGCTGAAGAAGCGCATCAAGTGATGGGCCATCCACTTTTTTATCCGCTAATAGCAACCAGATCATTGCCTCGGTCACTTCCGGATCCGGACCTCGAAGCCGCAAAAGCTGCTGGAGCGCATGACGGGCGGCGTCTTGCGCTCCAGCAGCCATTTTGCGCATCGATTGAAAATACCAGTAATCCGGTGCTTGCGCTAGCGCTGACGGCATACTTTCCGCCAGCGATAACCAGTGCTCGAGCTCTGCCCAATTTTTGCGCTTCCACGAAAAACGCATGAGCCGCTGCAGATCTTCGATGCGTTGTAGATGTTCCCATCCATAATGCGCGAGACGCTCGCTTTTTTTATCATCGCGATGACGTACCGCCAGACGTTGCAGGTTTTCAAGTATCTCTACGTCTTTGGGTCGAAAAGTCAGTACCTTCCCATAAGCCTTCTCTGCATAGCTATCCTGACCTAGTTGTGTAGAAACTTTAGCTAGAAATAGCCAATACGCTTCGGCATACTCCGCCTCGGGCGAATCGAATTCGCGCAATAACTCGAAGCTTTTCTTTGCATCTCCCGATTCTTCATACAGGCGAGCCAGCGCCAGTCTCTGCTGTCCATTCTGCGTGGCGGGCATTTCCTGATATACGGCCAGCGCCGCACCAGGCTTGCCCTGGAGCACCAACACCTGCCCCAATGCTTTCATCGTTTCCACGGGATTATTGAAACGTTCGGCGTGAAGGCGCAATTGACGCTCTACATGAGAGGGCTGCGTAACGGCAAGACCGGCATTGACGTAAGCCTTAGCTTCGACCATGGTCAATCTACGTCGAACCATAATGGCCTCCAGTAGCTGTACCAGCGCCTGATAATCCGGTTTCGCCCTGGCAAGTGCGAAGGCACGCGTCTCCGCCTCGCTATCGGAGCGGGCGCGCGCGAAAGACAGCCATAAGGCCAGGGCATCGTCGGAGTGTGCGGTCCAATCATATATGTGAGCAATCAATCGATGACGCTCACTTCCGAGGACCAGGGAAATCTTCAGGCGCTCTGCGCGCGAAACACTTTCGCTCAACTGACCCATTGAGACCTGTAGTCGCACGATTCGCTCTGCGACCGCCCGATCGTCGGGCGATAGCTGGCTCAACTCTTCCAGCCATGCCAATGTATGTTCCCTTTCCCCAAGCGGCTCGGCAATATTTGCGGCCAGCAGCAAAAGCTCGGGGTCACCCCTGAGACTATTGAGACTGCTCAGTATCTGCACAGTGGCCTTCAAGGCCTCCTGGTCAATGCCTGACTGGAGATAGGCGCGCAAACAAGATTTTGCAATCTCAGCCTTTTTCTTTACCGTTCGTTCAAGCAAAAAGGCCTTGAGCAGATCTCTCGCGGCCAATCGAGGTTGATCAGCCGCCATACGCTGCTTTGCGGCAAAAACAAGCCAATTCGACTTTCTACCGTCATCTTCGTTTAATATGACAAGCAGCTGCTCGAAGGTCTCGGCCAATACCGAAGGTTCAGCAAATTGTTCCGCCAACACGACAACGTGTCTTATTTCCTTGTCATTGCGCGCAATATGCAGCAACGAAGGAATCAGCTCGGTAATATTAGTGCGCAGTGCCGCTTCAATCTCCTGGGGAGGTTGCCGGTAGAGCTGTTGCAAAGCTAATTTAA
Organism: Nitrosospira sp.; assembly: GCA_013697655.1. Classification (GTDB taxonomy): domain Bacteria; phylum Pseudomonadota; class Gammaproteobacteria; order Burkholderiales; family Nitrosomonadaceae; genus Nitrosospira. The sequence goes on along the minus strand of JACCWK010000082.1, from coordinate 5,638 downwards.
GCTCTGCCAGGCGGATCTCGTAGCCTAGGCTCGATTCAACAGCGTGCTTGAGAGGTTCGATAGCAGTGACCGCCTCATCGGTTAGACCCGCTTCTGTCAACACCTGCACCAATGACAAGCGCAACGGCGTATTCTCCGGATCGGATTGAACCAGAACACGAAGATAGGCTACTGACAAGGCGTCTTTTGCCGAGAGGTTCGATGGGTCTCTGAATGCAGGCTGGCGAGGGAATAATACCCAGAAAGCGACTAAAAGCACCGCGCTCATAAACATTAGCGCCGGGGCATTTAATAAAGACTCGCGCTGAATGTCAACACGCAATACTGAATTCCCCCGAGGCAGTTATTCCGGGTACTACATAAACCGAGCGTGAACCTTGCCGCTCGGAGGTCAATCTCCCGCCATCCACGCTTAGTGTACAGGCCGCCGGAACCTCAAGCGTTAAATTCCCGCGCGGCTCAAACAAAAGGGTGGCAGAACCATCGGAATTGAGATGCCATGATTTTAGCGGCGCACTGGCGTCGATCAACCTTAAACCCGAGGCTTTATCACGGCTTGGCTTGAGAACGGCATGATTGCGTGCCAGATAAATATAGCGATCGGTATCCCTATCGCCATATCCAACCACATCGACCGAGATTTCGGGAATAATGTCCGAGACGGGTAATCGTACGGTCCTGAGCGCGTCCCCGAAAAGCAGCCAGTCACCATTGAGGTCGCGCGCAATGCTCGCCGTTTGAAACGCCCGCATTCGCTGGCTATACTCATCGAGCCAGACATTAAGTACGTTTTCCTTACGCTGCTCCTCGGCTAATTGATCCAGAAACTCCGCCCCGTGCGCGTGTAACAACGCGTCGGCATGAAACGAAATCGACGAGGCGCGCAGTCTGCGCACGAGATCGAGTTCCCGGTTCCACTCACTAATTTTGCCAAAATTCAGCGCCTCGCCATACCAGAGCTGCGCGAACAATGGTTCTCCGACTAGCGGCGTTAACACCTGGGTTCCCCACTGGGTGGGCCGTAATCCCGGAGAAAGGTCCGCAAGAGATAACGTACCGCTCTGCCAGCTCAAGCCTCCGCCACCATAGTGAGGCAAACCACCTTTCTCGGCAGCCGCTAAGGCAGCCGGGCCAGGTTTACCATCGCCTGACCAGATAAGCAACCGCGGGGATTGGGGCGCCATTAATTGCATAAATGGAAGCGTCCCTGCGGTCTCTCGCGTCATCTCGGCCGCATAACCTTCCATAAATATGCTGTAACGATAAGGCTGCTGATCGGCATCCGTTTTTCCCTCAAATATTCCCCAATAAAAAGGATGGCTGTATGTATGGCTCGCCAATCGAATCTGCGGTAGGCCAGCCAATTGTCGGACTTTGCTGCGCTGATCTTCCGTGGTTGCTTCCGCTTCGATAATGCCAACGGTTACGGGCGTTGTATTTTTCTCAATCCATGCCCGAAGCCGGTCGATTACTTCAACACCATGCTCGTCTTTAGCAAACAACCGGTCGCCACGCACCTCGATGATCCCCAACCGCCGCCCATTTTCCGTCGTCAAATCGAACACGGGCTGCGTTGGCAGACGTAGGGCAGCCTTAAAAAAAGAAAAGGGGTCCAGCAACCATTCGTGCCGCCCCGAGGCGCTTTCGCTCATTACATGAGGGTATAAAGCGTATCCTCCCCAAGGACCGATGGCAACCGGATGAAACTGGTTGTTCTCATCGCTCAACGTCAACCATGCTTTCCCATCCTTTGAAACTCGCACATCGGGCGTGCCGCTGCCCACCACCGGCGCGTTGTTTGGCCGGCCCAGCTGCTCGTGGGCTTTGCCGAGTTTAAGAGAGCGCGTAGTTGGCTGCAGCTGCCCTTCGTAATTGACCACACTCTGACACGCCACCCCAGCCGGCAAATGGCCCATGAATACCACCGGCAGACCCGCATCGATCTCGGTTCTCAACCGCGAACAAAGGCTTTCGTAGCGGCCCAGTCTGTCTTCAGTCAGCCATGTGATAACACCGGCATAGCGTCCCACGAGCGGCTCGATGGGCAGGGGAAGCTGATCGACATACCAATAGTCGAGCGCTAGACCAAGATATTCCAGCGGCATTGCAGCGTGTTTAAATAACTCCTGATCCATTTGTTGTGCGGGCGTTCCGCTTATAACAGCCAGCAATTTTCGTGGAGCCAGGCGCACACGGCCCTGCCCGAGCCAGGTTAGATCTCCGTTGGCGACCCACGGCATGAACCCGAGTTTGAAAATCTCACGCGCCGTTTTTTCGGCTTCAATCCAATTGCCCGGCTCCACGTAATCGAGCACAGTAACTGGTACGTGAAATTCATCTTGGGCGCGCCTCAACTGGTTAAGAAGCCATTCTCTATTTTCTTTCTTGGTCGGCGCATGCTTGCCGGTAACAGGATCGAAACCGTGAAAAAGCGACTCAGCAACAATGCCATCCGCATATTTAGCGGCACGATCCAATACTTCGAAGCCACGATTAAGAATGAGCTTGCAACCCGGAAAACGGCGCTTTATCTCCGCAAGCAACGCAACTAATCCTTTTTCCTGCTCAGCACGTTGTTTGCCTTCACTTGTTACAATGAGGTAGCTATCAACGGTATCGAGAAAAAACGCGCGATACCCGTCACGCCACAAGCGATCAAAATGCTGTTCCAGCAGGTAATCGTGCCAGGCAGGATCGGTCATGTCCATCACCAGGCTATTCCACGCCGGATTAACGCCAATTGACCATTTCGTCTTTATACGGGGCATATCCTCGCTGTTGCGCGCAATCTCGCCGAACGAAACATAGGCAAATATCAGCGAGTCCAGATTTAGCAATGCTGTTTTCTCATGCGGCAAAATCTGACTTGGTTGAATAACGATCTGATCGAAATGACGCAAATCCTCTATTGGCGGCCGACTGCCGTAATAGAACACAATGTCGCGTTGTTCAATAGCATCGGCAAATACGTTCGATGCCATAAGCATCAATGGCAGCAACAGCCGGTAAGCAAGGATACGGGGACACAGCATTTTGCTTTTAAACATTTTCCGTTTATTCCATTAGCATCGAGAAGGAAAAGAAGGCGGGGGAAATGAAAGGCAACTTACCCCCTATCCATCTCTCCCCCTACTGAGCGTTGGCAAACGCATTACGATATATTGGTTAGCGGAACCCGTGAGATGTTGATGATGTTTACTGGCCACCACTAAAGGCGTCTTGTCGAGTAACGTGGCCGAATAAAGTCTTCCTGAAAAGAAAGACAACCACAATCCATCGGGACGCGTCAATATTCTAATTGGAAAAAGCCATTATCTTGAATAATCAGTCACAATTGACGTAAAGTTTGTTCGATGGATGAATAAAGCGTTCCACTGCATATCTCTCAATTGTTTACTGAATAAGGTAGCGGCATGACTCCTAGCGGAGGACCATCCAAAGACTTCCAGGAAATTTTCCCGGCTTCGATACTGCTTGTCTGTATGACAGCCAATACATCAAATCCTCCCCCAGGGGCGGGTGCTGCATTGACTATCATCCCGCTTGATTGTTCCCCCATATCAGTACTGAACAATTCATCCCCAGCCGCAATCGATGCAACGGGGGCTGGTAGTTTTGCAGACGAAACTGGCGGCGGCTGGATATTGGCTAGAAACATACGGCGTTTGATTTTACCCAGATACTGGGCGCGGGCGACAATTTCCTGACCGGGGTAACAGCCTTTTTGGAAACTTACCCCGCCGATCGCCTCCAGATTCACCATTTGCGGTACGAATTGTTCCTGGGTGGCAGCGGTAATCACGGGAATGCCGGCTTTTATTTCAAGCCAGTCCCAACAGGCTGCTCCGACCGGCCTGGCCTCCATGCTCAAATGCTCCCACATGGCAGGTGCCGCCTCTGGAACCATAACGAGTTCAAAACGGTCTCGCTCAAGACATATTGCACTTCCGGGCCGAGCATGAATAACGTCAAAAGGGGAGCAGGGCACCGTTCCCAGAACCCCCCGCACCAATTCGGCGGCATGATTCCCGGCCAAGCCAAAGCGCACCAGCGTATCGCTGCTGTCGCCCAGCTTAAGTTTGGCGCGCAGGACATACATGGACAGACGTTTCTGGATAGCGGCTCGCAACTCAGACGGTAGTTGCATTACATAGCCGCCGCTATCGTGCCACATCAAAAAACTTGCCAGCATTCTGCCTTTTGGGTTGCAATAGCTCCCATAGAGGGCAGTGGCGCCATCAGCAGACGGGTTCACCGCTCTAACGTCGCAACTCACCTGTCCCTGGAGAAAAGGCTGCGCGTCATCACCCAAAAAATGAATGAGGCCAAAGTGTGACAGGTCCGCCAACACCGTACCAGAGCGCATACTTTCTAGCTCGGTGGCGGTATTACCGTAATTAACGACGCGGCCATCCTGAATGACTGCGTTGCGGCTTTGCAGATAAGATTCCCATGTGGGGTTCATGTAAAACAATGGTGGATTGGCGAACGAGAATCAATTATACGGCCAATACTTGGTCTGGATAAACGGGTAATTACAAGAAGTGCAATAATCGGACTTATGACCGCCTCTTCTTTCCCGTCACCCTCCTTGCTTGTTCTTCGACTGAAACCATCCATGCGCATTGCCGTAATGCTGAGTCTTGCCCATTTCTTCGCTATCGGGATGCTGTGGCCGCTAATGTTGCCGGCGGCGGTCAAACTGGCAGGCAGCGCTACCCTGACGCTCAGTCTTATTTTTTATTTAAGACATTATGCCTTGCTACGCTCGCCGAAATCGGTGATGGGACTTGAATTCTCGGATGACATGACCTGCACGCTCGAATTACGGCAAGGGGAGCGAATTGCCTGTACCGTGCTCGGTAGCAGCGTTGTTACGCCTTATCTGACAGTACTAGAACTGAAGCCACACAAACTTCCGGAGCCCCTACCACCGAGGGTTTTTCCAATTTCGCCGCGAAGATTCTCCGCACGCAGCATAGTAATTATGCCGGACGGAGTAGACATGGAAAAGTTTAGGCAGTTGCGGGTGCTGTTGCGGTGGAAATGGAAAGATCCGGGATGAAGCTTTAAACCTTTACTTGTTTCATCCCGGAATCAATGACTTACACGCCCATGTATTTTATGGCAATTCCGGAATCAATTATTTTGAATCCGTTCAAAAACTCCACCTTTGGCAAAGTGTATTTTCTCGACTTGCTGCCAGCCGCCAAAAAAATCGTCTATGGTAAACAACTCCAGGGCGGGGAACTGGCTCGCATACTTGGCGGCCGCTTGCGCATCGCGTGGACGATAAAAATTCATGCCTACGATATCTTGCGCCTGGGGAGTGTGAAGATAATCGATATAAGCGGTCGTCGCTTCGCGGGCGCTGTTCCTGTCAGCCACGGCGTCGACCACGCTGATTGTGGGCTCGGCCACTATCGACACGGATGGCGTGACAACTTCAAAATTATCCGGTCCTCCTGCGCTCGTCTGTCGGACCAGCAGATGAGCCTCATTTTCCCACACTATTGCTTCGGCCCTGTGAAGTATTAAGCCGCATAGCGAACCCGGCGATCCTGGAAGTAGCCAATAACGCGCTCAGGGTTTTGCTCCAGCATCGTCATATGATCGTTCGCGGCCTCGCGCAACTTGG
>JACCWK010000032.1 GCA_013697655.1 Nitrosospira sp. | reverse complement strand
CTCTGTGCCAAATCGCTCCTGCCAATCCAGCAGGTTCAGCTCTGCGGTCTTCATGACTCAACTCCTTATATCGTTGATCTCAATGAATTTGAGCAGATGAGGCTGAAAATGGTTCATAGGCATATAGGCATATAAGATAATGGCGATGAGACCAACTCGAATTACCGGTTCTTCCAATCTCTTTGTGACACTACTCTGCTAGCCACAAGTTTCGCCCGGGTCCTCGCCTCGAAGGCATCCGCACCGTTCGCCAGCGCCACACCCATGCGGCGATGAATAAATGATTCCGGCTTGCCGAATAGACGCAAATCACTTTGTGGCACTCGCAATGCTTCATCCACTCCACTAAATGCGATAGCCTGTTCTTCAAGTCGCCCGTAAATTACCGCACTCGCACCCGGATCCCGCAAGCTGGTATCCACTGCCAGCCCAAGTATGGCGCGCGCATGCAGCTCAAATTCGTTCTGAAGCTGGCTGCACATAGTAACCATGCCAGTATCACGCGGGCGCGGGCTAACCTCGCTGAACCACACGTCATCGCCATTGACAAATAACTCCACGCCAAAAATGCCCAGACCCCCCAGCTCCGTGGTCACCTTTTCAGCGATGTCGCGCGCACGTTGCAAGGCCAGCGGAGGCATTGGCTGAGGCTGCCATCTTTCCACATAATCACCGTTTATCTGAATATGACCGATGGGTTCGCAAAAGTGCGTTTCCACCTCATCATTCGTACTCATCGCGCGTACGGTAAGTTGTGTTATTTCGTAGTCGAAATGAATAAAACCCTCGACGATCACTCGCCCCTGATTCACTCTGCCGCCGATTGCGGCATAATTCCACGCTGCTTCTACTTCTTCCATCCGTCCGACTTTCGATTGCCCTTTACCGGACGACGACATCACCGGCTTTACTATGCAAGGATAACCGATGTCATTTTCAATCGCCTCGCACAATTCCTCCAGGCTACTTGCAAAGGCATAGGGAGAAGTCGGCAAGCCTAATATTTCCGCCGCAAGACAGCGGATTCCTTCGCGATTCATGGTGAGATGCACGGCGCGCGCCGTCGGAATGACACGCGATATTCCCAGTCGTTCGATCTCTAACAAAGTGGCGGTATCGATTGCTTCGATCTCCGGTACGATGACCTGTGGCCGCTCATGTTCTATTAGTTTACGCAGCGCGGCGCCATCCGCCATATCGATTACATGCGCACTGTGGGCGACCTGATGACCGGGTGCGCCGGGATAACGATCAACCGCAATAGTTTCTATGCCCAGGCGTTGCAGCGCGATAATGATCTCCTTGCCAAGCTCACCGCTACCCAGCAGCATGACTTTAGTTGCGGAGGGACTGAGCGGAGTACCAATAGTTAACTTGTTGTTCATAGTGTACCTGCGGCAACAATTCCCTGCGGAAGCATCGAGCGGTAATTATACATTCCCCGGCATCATAGGGGCTCTTGAAAATTTAATTGCTTCCTCCAAATTATAAGCCGATTTATCAGGCCGCGTAATCCCTGAGGACGCCACTGATTTTCTTATCCGAATCGCGATTTAGAGACCCGAATAATTCTGTAGAGAAGGAGGTCGCTCGCATACTGCGAGCATTTAATTTAAGACTTAGGAACGATTCTGGTAATTTGAATATAGAAGTGAAAAGAGTTTGCTGGCAAAATGCGAGCTGCCATGCAATTGACAAGTTCTCCATCTATCTCCATAAAGCACAAGACGGTAGCTGTTACGCAGGCCGTCCATCACAGGCTCGATACGCCGCATGATTCTCAACAAAAATTGGAAGACTGATGAATCTTATTATCCAGGGGCTTGAGGTCCAGAACCATGATTTAAGAGAATTGGCAAAACTTGCTGATGCCAATCATATCGAGCGTATCACGGGTCAGGCTTTCCGACTGAAGAATGCGAACCGGCGTGAAAACGTGGCGGAATATTGTGCCGATGCAGAACTGGATTTTGCTTTCGTGGAACAAACGGCGCAACTTGCCGATTTTCGCCTGGTTGCCATGGATATGGATTCGACGCTGCTCGCGATAGAATCCATCGACGAAATAGCCGATATGCATGGCGTAAAGGCGCAAGTGTCCGAGATCACGCTTAGAACCATGCGTGGAGAAATTGTTTTTGCCGAAAGTTTGAAGCAGCGCACTGCACTGCTTCAAGGTCTTGATCAAAATGCATTGCAGCATGTTTACGATGAGCGCTTGCGATTAAGTTCTGGCGCAGAGAAGATGCTGCAACAGATGAAATCAGCGGGCCTCAAGACCATGGTCATTTCAGGCGGTTTTACTTTTTTTACCGATAGAATAAAAACAAAGTTGGGGTTCGATTACACGGCCGCCAATACACTCGAAATCGTGGACAATAAACTTACCGGTAAAGTACTGGGCGAAATTATCGGTGCGCAGGGAAAAGCTAATGTGCTAAAACGCGTACGCGACGAACTGGGATTGACGCGGGAGCAAGTCATTGCCATCGGCGATGGAGCCAACGACCTTAAAATGCTGGCCGAAGCCGCAGTTAGCATCGCCTATCATGCCAAGCCCATTGTGCAAGAGAAGGCCACCTATGCAATCAATCACGTCGGCCTGGATGGAATAATTAATTTGTTCGATTAGTTTCGCTATTGCTTGCTCTCAGCTCTGTAAATTTGGATTAGACATTGGCATTCTGTTGTTCCGACAGTAATTTCGTTTAGAAGCTGCATTTAGAAACTAAATGCAGCCTCAACAAGATAGGTGCGTTGCGGATATGGGTGAAATACAAACGCCTTATCATTATTCAGGTTGGTAATCCCGAACGAGACACGGCTTTTCATGCCGTTCTGGAACTTGTGCCGATAGCTGGTTTTAAAGTCCATAAAAAAGAAATCGCTTTGGGCACCAAATACATTGTTTACACGGTCCCTATTATCGAGATCATTAAAGGAGTCACTGGTATAACGACCGGAAAACGAAATATCCCAGGCCTCCGTAGCATTGTAGGTTGCGAAGAAGTTCGCTCGCCAATGCGGTAAACGAATACGCTGTTTACCCGTAAGGTCAAAATTACCTGGCGTGCCGGTTGGATCGGTAAAACTGATGAAGGGACCCTTGTCTACTTTTGCATTCATCCATGTGCCATTGAACATGAAGTCAAATTTCGAACCCAATAGCCGCCGCTGGTCAAATATTAACTCAACACCTGTAGTACTGGTTTGATCGATATTCTGGAATGAACTCTGTGTTTGTATGCCAGTGGCTTGTAGCACCTGTTGGATGGCATCCTTGATGTCATCGCGAAAAACATTCACTCGAACATAACCCTTGGGCAGTCCGTATTCAATCATGAAGTTATGATGTACGCCATTCTCGGGCCGGAGCTGTGCGTTGGCTGTGAGAATTTGGGTTGGGGTCCCGATCGATTGAAAAAGTTCGGCTATCACAGGAAACCGATGGGCCCGGCCAAACGAGTAACGGTATTTCCATGCTCCCGGCTCATAGCCGAGTGAAACCTTGGGTGAGAGTGCCGATATCTCTCGATCCGGTACCGAAGTACTTCCTGCAGTACCTCCGACAACCCCCTTGGCAGCGGCCCACCATTCCTGACGCGCGCCCACCGTAACATCCCAGCCCGGCGAAAAACGGTATGCGGATTGTAAAAAAATTGCATGGGTTGAAGTCTGCCCATCATTATTTCGGTTAGCTTGCAACGCGCCACGAGTGAGACTTGGGTAATCAATCAGGGAATATTGGCGGAAGCTCAGGTTGTATTGATCATAGTGGTAGCCGCCCAGAAGCGATATTTTTTCATTGCCCAGCAGCGCTGGCGTACTCAATTTAAGATCATAGTTCAGCCAGTTGAACTTCTTGAAATCCTGGATCTGGCCCGCACCGGTATTTGCCGGGTCGCTTTGATTGAAAAAGGCAGTGGCGCGGGTATCTTTCAGAACATCAAAATGACTGATTGTCGTGTCAATATGCCAGTTCGGGTTGAGTGCACCGCGAAGCTGCAGGCCAAGGTTTAGCGTCTCGCGCTTATCTTGATTCCCGCCAAAGCCGCTACGTATGACATCAAACCGCGTACCGTCAAGCGAAGCGTTCCCGTCAGTCGCACAGCATGGAGGCGCGGCTCCTCCCCAAAATGGCTGCCCGGAAGTATTGTTTAAGTAGTTTCTGACGTTATTACCATTCCGCGTGCGATCCTCATAGGCAGCTGTAAAAATCGCCTGGAGTTCCGGGGTAAGGTCATAGCCCAGTTTGAGTTTAAAAAGGTTGGTGTTCACTTTCTCGGGTCCCGTATCGCCATAGATAACACTAGGTGTGCCACGCGTATCGGGAGTACGGATGCCACCTGTAACGGGTGCGCCTCCCGGAACATCATGCAAGCCGGTGTTGTCGATAAAATAACTCATGGGATGACTTTGGGCTTCCAGACGGTTGTAAGCCAGGAACACCGACAGCTTGTCATGAAAACGATTGCCATAGGATACGTATTGCCGATCTCCTATGAATGTTCCTTTGTCTGGCCCATAAAGCTTGTACGGTTGAATAAAGAGGCTGGTCTCGACATAGAACTCCTGCTTGCGCGGCATGCGCGTTCTTATATTTACGACGCCACCGATCGAATTACCGCTGTATTCCGCCGAAAAAGGTCCATATACGATATCGACAGCGTCTATCTCGTTAGGACCAACCATTGACCAGCGCGGCGCGCCGTTAAAAGAAGCCTGTAGAAAGTTGTGCAACGGCAAGCCATCCGCATATACCATGTTGCGCGCAGTCGAGAACATGTCCGCCCCGCGGATGCCTAGAACCCCGTTGGGATCGCCGACATAACGCTGGCGAATCTGCAAGCTGGGCTGATATTTGAGCACCTCTTCCGTAGTTTGCGCGTTCTGACGCTCGATCTGCGTTCGTGTGATACGGGTGGAAGGTGATGTGTAATGTGAGTCGCGTTCGATCTCGCCCGTAACAATCATTTCCTTGAAAGTAACTTCCTCTTCCTTTTCCGCTACTGGCTTATTGTGGTTTTTATCCTTGTCTTTATCGTCCTCTTTTTTTTCGTCAGCTGCTTCACCCGGCGCTTGCTTCTTGGCAGCGCCAGGGGGCGAAGTCGGGACTGGGGTCGCATTCTGAGCGACCAGAGTCATATTTAGAGCCGAGGAGATGTATCTGCCCGGTTGCGCGGGTAACCCGGCGAGGCCGCCGATCGGTTGGGATGTACTGGATGTTTTGGCGTCCGCTCCGCTTTCGCGGGAATCCGCTACAACCTTTTCCGGAAGAGGTCCTAAGGGGCGTTCAGGATATACGGTCGCCCGGACAGAAGGCGCACAAAGCAGGCTCGCTAAGGCGAGAAGGATGAATTTCATGTATTTGTTACTCTCCCGCCTATTTCTTATTGGATAGACAACCAGCTTATAAATACTGTTTCCACCATATTTCAAATACAACTTTTCGACTCTTCGATTTTCCCTGAGACGGACTCCAATGTCATAAGATCAAATCTGATTAAGCGGGGTCACCTTGCGGAAACGACCCGGTCAAAAGGCAAGACACGCAAGCCTTCCGCTGCCGTATTCCACACTATCAATGCTTTTTTTCCGTCGATTAGAGGTACGGGATAATCTGTTGCGCCGGAGGATTCCATCAAGCGCTGCGGTTCGCTCCAGGAGACACCGCCATCATTCGAATGCATTAACTGCGCAGAATAGAAGCGCCCATCAAATTCACGCCAGGTGAGAAGAATTGTCTTGCCCTCCGCAATCACCGAAGCGTGGTTTGCCTGCGTTGCCGGATCGCCGATGGGTAGGGGCTGCGATTCCCATTTTCCGCTGAAACGTTTATAAAATAACCCCTGACGGACCTTGCCATTGGTAAACCACACCAGATGTAACTGGCCTTTGCTATCGGTTGCGATGCTTCCGCCGTTATGTGGACAGGCATCAATCTGCCATTCATCGACTGTAGCGCGCCGCATTTCCCCCTTATCCAGATTTCCAATGGCGAAATCGCGCGTATTGGTACCAAAAATATTCCGCCAGAATGCCACAGGGCCTTCTTTACTCCACGTAAGGGCAATCCGGCAGCATTCGCAGATATGCGCTTGAAAACTGCGATTTACGCCGAAACTGGCCCCGTTATCACTGGACTGCGCGGTATATATTGATACCCCGGAAAACTCCTCGTTTTTTTCCTTTGCCGAATCCCGGTCACGCGCGTCCAGCCACGCCACCACTACTCGGCCAGCGCCATCAATTACCAGTGAATCAAAACGATGGCTGGTAACGCGGCCATCATCATTCAAGGTAATAGGTTTGGAGAAGGTTTGGCCCGAATCCGTCGAACGCGCGAAACGAACATTGCCTGAATACTTCTGCGGAAGAGACTGTATCCAGGTTAAAAGCACGGTGCCATCACGCGCAACAGCGATTTTGGGACGATTCTCCCCGTCAGCCGATATATTTTCCGGCTCAGGTGTGACAACAATCGGATTGGAAAAGCTCTTCCCCTCGTCGTCCGACCGGGAAACCAGCAGCCGCTGATCCTCCACTTTTGCTAACCATAATCGACCGCTTTGATCTAGTGTCAGGCCTACACCTAACGTCGTCTTGGGAGGCCGAGGTTTGGCGTCTTGACCTTCCGAAGCTGGATCCGGGTGATTCGCTTGAACCGCGACTGAAATACTCAGCAATAAAATGGCTGCAATATGAAAAATCCGCCGCTGTCGCATAACTTTCTCCCATAATGATACCGGGCTGGGAGAATAATCTATTTCTGAAAGCATGAGAATGTGGCAAATTGTCGCACCGCAGCGTCATGTTCTTATTCTGGTTTCCAGCGGTTGCGATCCGATGATTTTAGTGCCCGTTTCAGGCAGCCAATTGCGGCTGGCGCGGAGAATAGAAAAATAACCTACTCGCTTATTTCCCGTTTGTAACGTTGCCAGACGGCTTCTTTCTTAGGCACAGCATCAACTACCCGCATGACGCTGGGTACATCAACGGGCTTTTTGCCATCCTCAAAAGTTCCGGTAAGGGTAACGTCCGAATGCAACTTGTTGCGCTTGTGAAGCGACCATATTTCTCTGCCATAATCGGTGATAAGCAATTCTGGAGCAAAGCGGCCAAAGTACGCGGCCAGATTGTCCATGTCGCGCACGAGCATACCGCGGGCACTGCTATTGCCAGCGGCGTCTACGGCTTGGGGCAGGTCAATGATGACAAGTCCGTCGCTGCCGGCGAGTACGTTGTACTCAGACAAATCGCCGTGGACGGACCCCCTACATGGAGCATGCGAACGACCTGTCTGATGAGCGTGCAGTGATATTCGCGGGCCTGTTCCGCCGTTAGCACAAGATCATTGAGTCGAGGGGCTGCATTGCATTGGCATCAGTCACCAATTCCATTAGCAGGACGCCCTCAAAAAAATTATAGGATTGCGGCACTCGTACGCCGGCGTTGGCAAGACGGCATAAAGAATCAACTTCAACGCTCTGCCAGGCCTCTTCTTGGGCCTTGCGCCCATAGCGGGTGCCTCTTTCCATCGCACGGGCGCGCCGGCGGTTCCTAACTCTCCGGCCCTCAGTGTAATCAACGCTCTTTCGGAAGCTGCGTGTGTTAACTTCTTTATATATTTTCGCGCAACGAATATCCTTCCCGCAGCGAACCACATAGACCATGGCTTCCTTACCGCTCATGAGCTGGCAGAAGACCTCATCGACGAGACCCTCGTCGACGAGTGGTTCAATTCTTTTAGGGATTTTCATAGGTATTTATCACAGCGCGCGATATCCATTGCAAGCTGCTCTATCCTTGTCAAATTAGATAAATCGGAATGTTCTTGTGCTGTTACCAACATATCTGAGTAATTCGGGACACCGTTTTCTCACGATCGCCGGTATCTTGCTGACTTGCTGCGATTCCAGACCGCATCTGGGAACGACCTATCTCCATTGGCTCGCATTTTCCTCATATCACCTGTATTTTTTTGACTTGCCGAGCCTGGTTCCTTTACTGACGCTCTGCGGTCGAAACGAAATGTTGCCGACAATGATCTGGAGTTATGCTTGAAAGTTGTGTATGCCATAAAAAGAGAAGGCGGCGTATTCTTGATGGTTGATCAAGATCATCAACCTTTTACTAAGGAGTGAATACGCCATGAGCAACGATAACGTTTCTGAACT
>JACCWK010000028.1 GCA_013697655.1 Nitrosospira sp. | reverse complement strand
AAATAAGGTTGTGGCGTAAATCCGCCGCCACAGCCGCGCACTGAATCGAATCCATAATTCGATGCGTTAGAAAGCGGACACTCTATTTGCTACCAAACCGGACAATTCTATTTGTTGCTAACATTAGAGTTAACACGCCCTAGAAGCTTCTAAAGCAGAACTGCAAGACTAATTCCACTCTTTTCCTTCGATGATCGATTCCTGAATTGTTTAATAATGGCTCCCACTGGCCGATGAGCCGATTTATGAACGCATTTGCAGGAGTCAGCAGTGAGCGAAGAAAGCGATCTGGAAAAAACGGAACCTGCGTCGCCGCGGAAGCTGGAGAAGTCCCGCGAAGATGGACAGCTTCCCCGTTCCCCGGAGCTCTCCACGTTCGCGGTGCTGATGGCCGCTGGCTCAGGCCTGTGGCTCATGGGCGACCATCTCACCGGACAGCTCAGAGCTTTGATGAAAGAGGGGATGCAGGTGCCGCGCGATATCGGCTTCGATGCCGGTCTGCTCACTGAGCGCCTGTTCGATCTATCCTCGCACGCCCTGATAGCATTCGCTCCCTTTCTTATCCTGATGGTACTGGTGGCGGTCGCCGCACCGATGCTGCTTTCCGGCTGGCTTTTTACCTGGAAGCCGCTCGCGCCTGATTTCAACCGGCTCAACCCCGTAAAGGGGGTAGGCCGCATGTTTTCACTGAATAGCCTGCTCGAACTGTCTAAGGCTCTCCTTAAGGCCGCGCTGATCGGCGGGGCGGGTGCCTGGACAATCTGGCATCACAAGGAAGCGGTGCTGTCGTTGATTGCCGCTCCACTCGCCGTGGGTGCCGGGCATATGGGCGACCTGGTCGTCATGAGCTTCCTCGCCATAGCGGGAACCATGGTGCTGATCGCGGCAGTGGATGTGCCATTCCAGATCTGGGATCACCTTCGCAAGCTCAAGATGACCAAAGAGGAAGTGCGCCGGGAGGCCAAGGAGACCGAAGGCGATCCGCAAGTCAAGGCTCGCATTCGCGCCCGGCAGCGTGAAATGGCGAGAAAACGCATGATGGCCGAAATCCCCAAGGCCGACGTTATCGTCACCAATCCAACCCATTATTCCGTTGCACTCAAGTATGAAGATGGCAAGATGCGCGCACCGCGCGTCGTCGCCAAGGGTTCGCACTTGCTGGCCCTGAAAATTCGGGAAATAGCCCAGCAACACCAGGTGCCGCTACTGGAAGCGCCACCGCTCGCCCGTGCCTTGTATCACCACGCTGAACTGGGTGATGAGATTCCCCAAACCTTGTATAACGCCGTGGCGGAGGTACTGGCATATATCTACCAGTTACGCCGTTACCGTGAGTATGGCGGCAAAGCTCCCGATCTTCCGAATGCCCTTGAAGTACCTGAAGAACTAGACCCGGAAAATACGACATCAAACCCAATGCCTGACACATTCGATAAAACTGATCAGCTATGAATGCATTAGTCAAACTGTCCGCCATGTTTCGCAGCCTGAACGGCCGCAGCCTTACCGGGCCTTTATTGATAATCATGATTCTCGGCATGATGGTGTTGCCGTTGCCGGCCTTTGTGCTGGACATGATGTTCACTTTTAATATTGCGCTCTCCATCATGGTGTTGCTGGTCAGCATTAATACACACAAGCCGTTGGAATTCGCGGCATTTCCAACTGTGCTATTGTTGACGACTCTATTGAGGCTGTCCCTTAACGTGGCCTCTACCCGCATTGTGCTGATGGAGGGCCATACGGGGCCCGACGCAGCAGGCAAGGTAATCGAGGCATTCGGCCACTTCCTGGTGGGCGGCAATTACACGGTGGGAATAGTTGTATTCATCATCCTGGTAGTGATTAACTTTATAGTCATCACCAAGGGGGCCGGCCGCATCGCGGAAGTCGCGGCGCGCTTTACCCTGGATGCAATGCCAGGTAAGCAGATGGCAATCGACGCGGACCTGAATGCCGGTCTTGTCGGCGAGGAGGAGGCAGGTAAGCGGCGTACCGCTATCGCCCAGGAAGCCGAATTCTACGGTTCGATGGATGGCGCCAGCAAGTTTGTACGTGGCGATGCAATAGCGGGCATCCTGATCCTGTTCATCAATGTAATAGGCGGTCTGATCATCGGCATGCTGCAGCACGATCTGGACTTCTCCACCGCCGCCAGCAGCTATACTTTGCTGGCCATCGGTGACGGGCTGGTCGCGCAAATTCCGGCACTCATCATTTCTGTTGCCGCAGGTCTGGTCGTGAGCCGCGTGGGCACCGGCGAGGATATTAGCAGCCAGCTTGTGAACCAGCTCTTTTCCAGCCCCCAGGTGTTGATCCTTACTGCTTCAATCATCGGCCTCATGGGTTTGATACCTGGCATGCCGCACATCGCTTTTCTGCTGTTGGCAGCCGTGCTGGGTGGGGGGGCGTATATGATAATCAAGCGCAAGAAGGGAGAGACGGCGCGAGTAACAGTCGCCCCTGCGGCGCAACCCGAAATACAGGACGCAAGCTGGGACGATGTTACACCGGTAGATATCGTGGGTCTGGAAGTGGGGTATCGCCTGATCACATTGGTGGACAAGGCGCAGGACGGAGAACTGCTGCGGCGGATCAAGGGCGTGCGCAAGAAATTCGCGCAAGAGATTGGCTACCTGCCACCCTCGGTGCATATTCGCGACAATCTCGAACTACGTCCTAATGCTTATCGCATCACCCTCAAAGGCGTTGCGATCGGTGCTGGTGAAGTCAATGTCACTCAATACCTGGCAATTAACCCAGGCAATGTTTCAGGTACTCTTCCGGGCCTCGCCACCAGCGATCCCGCGTTTGGGCTGCCAGCAGTCTGGATCGAGGCCAATCAGCGCGAGCAGGCCCAGATTCTGGGTTATACCGTGGTCGACCCAGGTACGGTTGTGGCGACACATTTAAATCATTTGTTGCATATCCATGCGGCAGAATTGCTCGGCCGCATGGAAGTGCAACAGCTGCTGGATCGGCTGGGGAAGGACTCACCCAAGCTGGTGGAAGATCTGACTCCCAAGCTATTGCCGCTCTCGACCGTGCAGAAGGTATTGCAAAACCTGCTCGACGAGAGTGTGCATATTCGCGACATGCGGACAATCGTCGACGCCATGGCCGAGCACGCCGCCCGTATACAGGACCCGCACGAATTGACCGCTCTGGTCCGCATCGCGCTGGGCCGGGCCATCGTGCAGCAAATCTGGCCGGAAACCGAGGAGTTACAGGTCATGGCGCTTGACTCCGGATTGGAAAGATTGCTGACTCAAGCCTTGCACGCCAGCCCAAACAGCGTCGGGATTGAGCCAGGACTTGCTGACACCCTGTTGCGCGAAGCCGTCGGTGCAAGTCAGCGCCAGGAGCAGGTAGGGTTAACACCGGTTCTATTGGTGCCTGCACCATTGCGGACATTGCTGGCACGTTTTCTGCGCCGCGCCCTTCCACGTCTCAAAATTTTGTCCCACGCTGAAGTACCCGATTCCAGCAACATTAAAGTCACCTCCATTCTAGGAGCAAGAGCATGAGTATTAAACGGTTTTTCGCAAAAACCACGCGGGATGCATTGCACATGGTGCGGGACGCGCTGGGCCCCGATGGTGTAATCCTGTCCAATCGCGCGGTCGATGGCGGCATAGAAATTTTAGCCTTGGGGCCGGATGACATCACGGCTCTGATGCCACCATCTGTGGAGCACGCAGGCGGAAGTGTCTCATCGCCGTGCCATGAAGAATCCAGGGAAAAAAGTGGGAATCTGGGGCATACCATCATTCCTTCCCTTCAGAAGAATTTTCTTGAACGTGAAGTGAAGGCAAGTACCGGCGATAGAGATGTCAGAGAGTTGCCCCGACTTCATTTCCCCTCTTTCGATAGGAAGCAGGACCAATCGACAAAGCAGTGGGCAATCCCGGTGCTCACGACTGAATATCGTCCCACAAGGGAATCCGCGCCGCAGGAGGCACTAGCAGTGCCGGACCGCGTCAGCGAAAACAAGAACCCACGACCCGTATTTAGCTCGCGTTTGATGACAGCTCAAGCGGCAGTACAACCGGAAATGAAGTCGGCAATGCAAGCGCCAGCCCAAAGGAAAGACCTGCGGGCAGACCAGGGGTTAGATTTGGCTGCGAAGCAGGTGGCGAAGCAGCTATCGAAGCCGATACCAAACCCGGTATCAGACCCGGTGAGTCACATGATTGCTCCAGTTGAAGGCTCGGTGATATCAGAGTCTGCCAGTTCCGGCAAGAAGCGGCGGAGCGCAGGCAATTCCCGTGAGGTGGCAGACGAAGTGGCCGCAAGCGTGCTTAGGGAGATCAAGTCGATGCGCGGGACACTGGAGCAACAACTAGCCGCGTTGACCTGGAACGACCAGCAGCGACGCGACCCCACGCGGGGACAGGTACTGCGCCAGTTGCTGTCTGCTGGCTTCAGCGCCTCCCTGGCGTACGATCTGCTGGACCGGATGCCTGCAGGGCAGACTGAGGAAGACGCCATGAGCTGGGTAAAGGCAATACTCGCAAGCAATCTGAAGACTATTGGCAGCGAGAACGAAATACTTGAGAACGGCGGTGTTTATGCGCTGGTAGGACCTACCGGCGTAGGCAAAACGACTACTACCGCCAAGCTTGCAGCGCGCTGCGTTGTGCGTCACGGTGCGGACAAGCTGGCGTTGCTTACTACGGATGGTTACCGGATCGGTGGTCACGAGCAACTGCGCATTTATGGCAAGATCCTGGGCGTCACCGTATATGCTGTGAAGGATACGCAAGATCTCGCCCTGGCACTGGCCGAACTGCGGGGTAAGCACATGGTGCTGATAGATACCGTGGGGATGGGCCAACGCGACCGGATGGTGGCCGAACAAGCTGCGATGCTGGCCGGTTGCGGTACCGAGGTCAAACGTTTGCTGTTGCTAAACGCCGCATCCAGCGCCGAGACGCTGGAGGAGGTCGCTCGCGCCTATCAGGGCGGGGGCCTGGCGGGAGCCATTATCACCAAGCTGGACGAAGCAGTGACCACGGGTTGCGCGCTTGATACCGCAATTTGCCATCAGTTGCCACTCTATTTCACCGCCACTGGCCAGCGCGTGCCGGAGGATTTGCATCTGGCGGATTCCCGGCATCTGATCAACAGTGCATTTAACAATCTTCCTGCAGCCTCTCCCTTTGCCGTGCCGGACGAGGCGCTTCCGCTACTCATGGCGGGGCTTAAAGGTGGCGCCGCCAATCTGAATATGATCGGAGCTTCCCTTGGCTGAGCTGATTCAGGACCAGGCCGAAGGTTTGCGCCGCCTGTTGGTGCAGGACTCCCTGCGCATCGTTACCGTCACTTCCGGCACCACGGGTTCGGGCAAGACCGCCATGGTGATCAACCTTGCGGCGGCCCTCTCGCGCAGCGGCAAGGATGTGCTAATTATTGATGAGAATGCGGGGGCCAACAATGTGGGTGGCACGCTGGGCCTCAACGCCCACCGCGACTTGCTGGATGTGGTTCGGCGCGACAAAACCCTCGACGAAGTTGTTACCGTCGGTCCTGAAGGCATTCGGCTCCTGCCGGCAGGTCGCGGTATGCGCGTCCTGCGCAAGCTGAGTGAGAATGACCAGGTTCATCTGATCGAGAGTTTCAGAGATTTTGCCAGACCGATGGATGTGGTGCTGGTTGACGCGGCGCCGGTTCGAGACAGCCGGTTGCTGTCGCTTACCGCTTCCAGCCACGAAATCGTCGTGATGGTTTCACCCCAGCCGACTTCAATTACCGCGGCGTATTCGTTGATTAAAAATATTAGCGGCGACCATGGCAAGCAGCAGTTTCGCGTGCTGGTCAACCAGGTCGGGACCGAGACAGCGGCCCAGATGATCTTTGACAATATGGCGAAGGCAGCCAGCCGTTATCTGGAGGTGTCGCTCGACTTCATGGGTTTCGTGCCGACGGATGACAAGCTGAGGCAATCGCTCCGCTCGGGGCGTCCGGTGATCCAGGCCTTTCCGGGTGCCGCTTCAGCGACCGCATTCCGTCGCGTGGCGGAGTCGTTAATACGCCTGCCATGCCGCGAGAGCGAGGATAAAGGCGAAAGCAAGGGCCTGGAAGGCCTTATGCAGCGCCTGCTGCAAAACAGCCGGAGCACTCCTATCAACTCAACTGCCGCAGGGCTTCAGGTGAACCATGTATAACGCAGCTGGTGTGGTAAATAAGGAGCGGCCGCTCGCCGAGTTCGCGCCGCTGGTCAAACGCATTGCCAATTTCATGGTAGCCAAACTTCCGGCCAGCGTTGAAGTGGATGACTTGATCCAGGTGGGCATGATCGGCCTGATGGACGCCCTCAGCCGCTACGAGGAAGCTCCCGGCGCGCAGTTCGAGACTTATGCTGCACAGCGCATCCGCGGTGCGATGCTGGACGAACTACGCCAGACGGATTGGTTGTCGCGAGGGGCGCGCAAGAGCATGCGTCAGATCGAAGCGGCGGTGCATGCCTTGCAACAGCGCCTGGGCCGCTCGCCCATCGAGGCTGAGATAGCCAGCGAACTCAAAATCCCGCTCGCCGACTACCAGCAGATGCTGCTCGATGCACGCGGCACTCAGCTCATCCATTATGAAGACTTCATGGAAGATGGCGACGATGACTTCCTGGAGCGCAACTGCCCCAATAGCAATCCCGATCCGTTGGCGAGCCTGCTCGACGACAATCTGCGGCAGGTGCTTATAGGTGCCATCTCGGATCTTCCGGAAAGGGAAAAATTGCTGATGGGGCTGTATTACGAACAGGAATTAAATTTCAAGGAAATCGGCGCGGTTCTCGGGGTGACCGAGTCCCGGGTATGTCAGATACATAATCAGGCAGTTGCGCGGCTACGCGTCAAACTTAAGGAACTCGCATGGACCTCAATAGCATAGTTGGTATTATTATCGCGTTAGTTGCAGTCTTTGGCGGCCAGATGCTGGAGGGCGGCCATGTAGGTTCGCTTTTCCAGTTTACCGCCTTTACTATCGTGCTGGGCGGCACGCTGGGAGCGGTCCTGTTGCAAAGTCCGGTGCGCCAGTTTGTACTAGGCATGAAAATGAGCCGCTGGGTATTCATTCCTCCCCTGCTTGACGATACCGCACTGGTGAAGCATATCGGTATCTGGAGTACTACGGCGCGTAAAGAGGGATTGCTGGCGCTCGATCTGCATATTGAGGGGATTGATGACCCATTTGTGAAAAAAGGCTTGCAACTGGTGGTGGACGGCACTGAGCCGCTGGAATTGAAGCGGGTGCTGGAGGTGGAGATCGAGACCTTCGATGACCTGCATCGTCAGGGTGCAAGGGTGTGGGAGGCTGCCGGAGGATATGCGCCGACTATCGGTATCCTGGGAGCGGTGATGGGACTCATTCAGGTAATGGAAAACCTTACGGACCCGACTCATCTGGGCGCCGGCATCGCGGTGGCTTTCGTGGCGACCATTTACGGAGTTGGACTGGCCAATCTGGCATTTTTGCCAATTGCCAACAAACTCAAGACGCTCATCGCGCGGCAGGTATTAATGCGCGAGATGCTGGTGGATGGACTAGTGGGAATTGCCAATGGTGAGAACCCGAGGTTGATCGCAGGGCGGCTAAAGGGATATGTCGTATGACACTGCTTAGAAAATCATATAAAAGCGATTTCGACAAAATATCGCTGGCGACAGCAAACAAAAAAATACATTTTCATGCCTTCAGGAGATAACAATGAAAGACGGTGACCGCGCAACGATAACGAAAATTGATGATGTTGCTAACCCCAGCGAGGACAAAGGGGCGCCATTGAACCTTGTGAAGATTATCGATAAACGGGAGGGAGAAAGACGCTCTCGCGGAGAACGTCGCTATTTTCACAGCAGCGGAGCAGACGATCCTGAAAGAAGGACATTAAGTCGCCGCGCCTGGGCGCGCCGGGCCAGTGATGAAATTGCTATCGATAAAGAGAATGGCGACAAAGAATAAAGAAAGATGCGGGAGAGGCCGCACTACCCCTGCTCGTCCATAATTCATAATTCAAGACTCGAAAATCCATAATGCGACGCAAACCGAGACACCGACCGGAAGAACAAATAAATCATGAGCGCTGGCTGGTGTCCTACGCGGACTTTATCACTCTGCTGCTCGCAGTTTTTGCCGTGATGTACGCGATCTCCCAGGTAAATGAGGGAAAATACCGCGCATTATCCGCTTCGTTGATCAGCGCCATCGCCAAGGAGCCAGAGCGCCGTGATGCGGAGATCGTAGTCGCCGAGCCGGTGTATTTACCGATAGCGCCCGCCCTTATTCTGTCCGAAGACCCGGCGGCAAGAAAAGCTGCACGTCTCGGGGAAGCGCAGCTTAGGCTACAGCAGAAAATGCAGATCATCGCACGCGACATCATGGCGGCATTCGCGCCCCTGGTGAAAGATGGGCAGGTGCACGTCACTCAAAGCGAGCGCGGTGTACGCGTGGAAATAAACGCAAGCGCGTTGTTTCCGCTCGGCGAAGCGACGCTGCAGAAGGACTCGATCAAGTTGCTTAGCGCTGTGGGACAAGTGTTGAAGAACGTTGATCACGCAATCCAGGTGGAAGGCCATGCCGACGACATGCCGATCATCACCCCCAAGTTCCCGTCCAACTGGGAATTGTCGGCGGTGCGCGCCAGCACAGTAGTACGCCTGTTGATCGACAACGGGGTTCTGGCCACACGCCTTACCGCGCTGGGTTACGGTGAAAATCGTCCCGTGGAATCAAACGATAGCGAGCAAGGCCGTGCGCGGAACCGGCGCGTCACCCTGATGATACTGTCCGGACTGTCTGACGTTTCATCCGATGACAATCCAGCAGATGCCTTACCCGATACCGAGACCGGGTCCCGCCCTTGATACCCTGCCGGGAACTTCAACTTGATGGAACTTGAAGCTGGCGGTTGACCACTGTCTGCGTTTCACGGCAATGGCCCCATAAAACCTGATCATCACCTCATTGTGAGTTCACTACGGAGTGGGGGTGACTTTTTTGCGGCGCAGAGTTGAAGTGAATGGTCAACTGCCGGAGTTGGGCATTCATTAAGCCCCGCGACAAAAATACTATTGAAGAGCAGCAGACCCGGGAGAAACGAAGGCGGCTTGCATGCTGCCCGCGACTCAACCTTCCCCCAGCTGGCGTCCGCCGGAGAAAAGTTGGGGCTGGCCATCCGCGCCGTACAAACCCGCGCTATGAGTTGCCGCTTGCAACACCGCGAGCGCCTGGTGGTTGTAGCGCAGACGCTGGGCGATGAGAATTCCGTTAACTTTGTTGAGTTGACTGGCAGTTTCCGCCAGTTGAAGCAGTTCTTGCCAGGCATCGGCGGCGCCAGGAAGATCGCAATCTTTCAACCCGCGCTCCATGCCGGAACGATCGCGCGGATAACCAAGCTTCGCGAGCCATTGGTTGCGTGCATCGGCTAGCCGGGCCAACTGTTGGGCCTGGTGCGCTTTTTCCTTTGCCAGCGGCAGCAGCAGAGAAACATCCGCTTGCTTCAAGGCGTCCTGTTCCCGTTCCAGAACGTCGATGAAATTTCGGGTCGCATCACGCTCTTCGGAGATGGAGGCAAGCGGATGGAAAACCATTGCGGTCAAAGGCATCTCTCTAAATCCAAATCTCGTCGCGTTACCGCGTTGCTCAAGAAACTTCATCCCTTATAGCAAATATACGCGGCGCAAGCAAAATTTCTCTCACGCCGTGCTTACTTGGGACTTTGAATTTGGGAAGGCACTTCAAATCAGGTTTGCTTGGTCTGGATGAGATCACGTACTGTATCAAGCAGACCATCCGCCACTTTATCGGGGTTGACGACAAAATGGCCATCAGTGATTGCCTTCTTGATTTCTTCGACTCGCGCGGCGTTGAATACCTCGCCACTGGCCAAATTTTTCTCTATGTTTTGTAATTGCGTACTTAGTTGAACGCTGTCGTCGCGAGTATTCGAGTTCGTAACCCCCTCTGTTTTTTGCCCGATCTTGCCTGGGCGGGCCGATGCTTCACCTATGGGAAGGACAGCAGCAGTCTTGATGAAATTGTCAATATTCATGGTATATATCTCCTGGTTGACCGTAAATAGTTAACGGCGACTCCGTGGAAAACTTAAGTAAAATTTGAAATCAATTGGCCTGGTGCGGGAAAGCCCAAGTATTCACGTGCAAACCACAAGTGTGGCATGGGGGCAATCTGGTCATCGTTAATGTTTGATTCCTGGGCTGACTAAACAAATCTGATATGTAAAACATTTTGATGCAGTGCACAGCTCTCAGCTGCCGAGAGCAATAAAGTCAAGATCTGACAAGCGTTATAGTGACGAGTATGGGCCACGCCGGACAGGTTGTAAACCTGCCTCGCGGCAGAAAATTCCGCCACTACCTTCAACTCCCTCCATCAGTAGTTCACTTCCACTATTGAGCCCATACGGGCTATGCCGCTTACTATCGGGCCCGATGCACTTCGAACTTGTACTATTTGCCCGTCCACTGCGTTGCCGAGGGCCTTGCCTTCCGCAGTTACGCTGAATCCGCGTCCGCTCGAAACCAGTTTTACGCTCTGGTGCGCTCTTACTGCCGCGCGTGCGCGCAATATATCCTGACGCAGCGGGCTACCGAGCGGAATGCTGCTGGCCATTGTCCTGCCGAAAGCCTGGTTGGGGTCGGTGATGATGCCCGGTGGCAGTTGCGTCAAGTCTCCTTTAAGAGTGGTCAAGTCCGCGGCCGTTAATAATTGACCTTGTGACAGCGGTTTTGCGCTGACTACATAATCCGCCACAACCTTCACGGTTGCGCGTACGTAAATGGTCCATGGAGAGGGAACGGTGCAATTCACAATCACGGTTGTATTGCCCCAAGCCCGGCTTCCGGACGGCAAGGACGGCTCAAGCGCCGCGCAGGCCGGAAGACTGATCCGCGCGTCAATTATCCCGGGCGTGATTTCGATCTGGCCGGGCAAACCGGCTGACTGGGTACGCAGGAAACTGGTGACAGCTTCCTGTATAAGACGCGCGTCCTGCTTTCCGTGTGCCGACCCAGATGCCGATGTGGGTGCGGAAAAAAGAGCGACCAGACTCAGGCTGAATGATAACTGTCGCAAATATGTGATGGGCATGATGGGTTCCTTCAACAAATTTCCCGGATCGGGTGAGCCGAGGCTAACAACGGCAATTCTAGTTGGCCGCGTCGGAAACAGTGCCTCGAAATGAGGCTGGTTTCAGGCTTTGTTCGTTGGATTGCGCAAATGCGGTCTCTCTATCATGTGACGTATCGTCCTTGACGGGCATCTACAGAGAAGGAGCCCAAAGCGGGGAGATGAGGGCATTTTACCGCGCTGATCTGTGCTTTGGCTGGCTACGCCATGTAATACGATGTTATGAGCTATTAACGGCAGAAATAATCATTGCTTGAGGAGTAATTATGATCGACAAACTTGATTCAACATTCCGTTTTTACCAGGACGCCGCTAATCTGCGGGCACATCGCCAGCAATTGATCGCCTCCAACATCGCTAACGCGGACACGCCGCAGTACAAGGCGCGCGATATCAATTTCAATACTGCGCTGCAAGGCGCGTTGACCGGCAGTACCGCTGTCACGCTCGCTACCAGCACGCCTCGTCATATTGCGCCCGATACTGGCATATCTGGTGGCGCGCCATTGCTGTACCGCAGCGATGTACAAGGCAGCGTGGACGGCAATACAGTCGATATGGACGTGGAACGCAGCCAGTTTGCCGAAAACGCCATTCACTATGAAGCCAACATCACATTCATTAACAATCAGATCAGGATGATGATGGCTGCTATACAAGGTTAGGGGAAAAGTCAGACTTAAGGACAACGTTTAGGAGAACGCACCATGTCACTTTTTAATATATTCAATGTCGCCGGATCGGCCATGACGGCCCAGAATCAGCGTCTCAATGTAGTTGCGAGCAATCTCGCCAACGCTGACAGCGCGGTGAGCTCCAATGGTCAGCCGTATAAAGCCAAACAAGTCGTGTTCATGAGTACCCAGCCCATGGGCCAGCTTGGAGGCACAAGTACCAATAGTGCTTCCAATGGCGTCAAGGTGGCGTCAGTGACCGAGAACCAGTCGCCCATGAGGGTGGTGCACGATCCTAGCCATCCGATGGCGAACAAAGAGGGTTATGTGACTATGCCAAATGTGAATGTGGTGGAAGAGATGGTCGATATGATTTCCGCCTCCCGCTCGTACCAGAATAACGTGGAAATGATGAATACCGCGAAGACGTTGCTGTTGAAGACTTTAACAATCGGACAATAAGGAAAACTCCATGAGCTCTATTCAAGATACAGGTGCGGCATCAACCCTGTTTACATCGTATAACACCAAAAATGCGGCCAAGCCTGCAGCGGAAGATCCACAGGACCGCTTCCTCAAGCTGCTGGTCACACAGATGAAAAACCAGGATCCGCTTAATCCGCTCGACAACGCCCAGGTGACTTCGCAGCTCGCGCAAATAAGCACGGTAAATGGCATCGAGAAACTAAATGCCACGATGGAATCAATGGCGGGCGGCATGACGGCGGGCCAGTCACTGCAGGCTGCCAGCATGATCGGGCACAGCGTTCTGGTTCCCGGTTCGGCACTGCAACTGGCGGGAGGCGGTGGCGTGTTTGGTGTGGATCTGGCGCAGGCTGCGGACCAGGTGAAGGTAACTATACTCGACGCTTCCGGCCGCGCGGTGCAGGTCATGGATCTGGGCGCGCAAGCGGCCGGCTCGCTACCCCTGACGTGGGATGGCAAGACCAGCGACGGCTCGCAGGCGGCTGACGGAGGATATACCGTCAGCGTCAGTGCGCTGCGCGGCGATCAGCAGGTTAACGCCCAAACGCTGGCCTTCGGGACAGTCCAGGGCGTGACCCAGGGCAGTCAGGGTGTCCAACTGAACGTAGGACCGCTGGGGTCGACCGGACTTGCGGATGTCAAACAGATTTTTTAACCAGGCTTTATCAAATATTCTAACTTTAGTCTCTAAAAGAGACGTTTATCCAAGGAGCGCATCATGGGTTTTCAGCAAGGTTTAAGTGGTCTGAACGCAGCATCCAGGAATCTGGATGTGATCGGCAACAATGTAGCCAATGCCAACACGGTGGGATTCAAGCAATCGCAGACCCAGTTTGCGGATGTTTACGCCAACTCTCTATCCAGCGGTAATCAGCCCGGTGTGGGCGTTAAGGTATCCACTATCGCGCAGCAATTCAGTCAAGGTAGTATCTCAACTTCCAACAACTCGCTCGATATTGCGATCAATGGCAGCGGCTTCTACCGTCTGAGCGATCACGGCGCCATCAGCTATTCGCGCAACGGTCAGTTCCATCCTGACAAGGATGGATTCATTGTCTCCAGCACCGGGCAACGTCTCACCGGTTATTCAGCGAACGCAGCCGGCCAGATCAACGTAGGTGCGCCGACCGATCTGCAGATTCCCACGGCTGATCTGGCGGCGCGCGCAACCACCGCGGTAAATACGGTGGTTAATCTGGATTCGCGGGAGACGGCACTGAGTTCGGCTGCTTTCGATCCGGCCGACTCAACCACTTACAGCGGCTTTACCCCCGTACCGATCCATGACAGCCTGGGCAACTCGAGTACGGTATCGACCTATTTCGTCAAGACGGCCGCCAACAGCTGGGATGTATTTGCCGGCAGTGAAGGTGCGCTGCTCAATGGCGGCGCGCCGTTAGGCCCGCTGAAGTTTCTTACTAACGGTGGGCTTGACCCAGCGAGTTCAGCGCTGTTCAACGTGACGAAACCAACGAGTACCGGCGCGGCCCCGGTAGTCTTCAATCTTGATTTCGCGGGCACCACCCAGTTCGGTTCCGACTTCGGCCTCAACAAGATGGCGGAAGACGGCTATGCTTCAGGCCAGCTGACCGGTTTTGATGTCGGCGCCGAGGGCACGATACGGGGCAGTTACTCCAACGGTAAATTTTTAAACCTGGGGCAGGTTGTGTTGGCCAATTTTGCTAACCCACAAGGCTTGCAAGTGCAGGGCGACAATACCTGGACGGAGAGCACGGCTTCTGGCATTCCCCTTGTTGGTGCGCCCAGAACCAGCGGTATGGGTGCACTGCAATCCGGCGCGGTTGAGGATTCGAATGTGGAACTGACATCTGAACTGGTTAATATGATTACCGCGCAACGAACGTATCAGGCTAACGCGCAGACCATCAAAACGCAAGATCAGCTGTTGCAGACAATAGTGAATCTGAGGTGATAAAGAAATAGGAAATGGGCGGTAGGCCACCTCCGCCCGTTTTGATGACTTTCGACTATTTACCGGAATAGGAATAAAAATGGACCGCATGATCTACACGGCAATGTCCGGCGCCAAGCACACAATGGGGCAGCAAGGCGCAGTATCCAACAACCTGGCAAACGCGAATACGGCTGGCTACCGTGCGGAAACCAGCGTGCTGCGCGCCGTACCGGTTTTCAGCGATGCGCTGGCGACACGCGCACTTGTTGTAGATTCGAGTGCCGGCGCTGATTTTCGTCCTGGAACCATACAGCAAACCGGCCGCGATCTTGACGTGGCGGTGCAGGGGTCGGGCTGGATAGCATTGCAACTGGAAGACAGAAGCGAAGCCTATACCCGCAACGGCAGCCTGCAGGTCAGTGCCAATGGCATGTTGCAGACGCGAAACGGAATAAATGTGATGGGGGAGGGGGGGCCCATTGCCGTTCCGCCCAACTCGGTTATCACGGTAGCAAAGGATGGGACGATTTCCACCGTGCCGTTTGGTTCCAGTTCGAATGAGACGAGTGTCGTGATAACGGTCGGCCGTATAAAGCTGGTCAATCCTTCAGAAACGCAGCTCACGCGTGGCGGGGATGGTCTATTCCGCCTTGCGGGAGGCGGCCGCACGGAAGAAGATCCCGCTGTTACCCTTATCGGTGGTGCGCTGGAGGGTAGCAATGTCAATGTAGTCGAGGCGTTGGTCGACATGATTTCGCTCTCGCGCCAGTTCGAGATGCATATGAAGCTGATGCAGAATGCCCAGGGCAATGCGCAACGGGCAGCCAGCCTGCTGAGCATGAGTTCCTAGTGGTCTGGAGCGGAAACTGAGGGACTACTCAGCGAGAAAATGCGGAAGAAAGATGGAATTGCCTCTCTATTCCCGGTACTGATTCTGACCATGCTGACATAAGATTCGCAAAGGATGTAGTAATTACCGGATGTACTGATTTTTCCATTAATTACTGGCTCCAATTACGGACGTAGCTTCTCACAGCCGCGCCCCATACAGCTCAACCTAATATAGTTCAGGAGATTGCATGATTCGCTCGCTTTGGATTTCCAAGACCGGCCTGGATGCACAGCAGACCCAGATGGACGTAATCGCCAACAATCTGGCGAATGTCAGCACCAATGGATTCAAGCGCTCGCGCGCGGTGTTCGAGGATCTGTTGTACCAGACGTTGCGCCAACCCGGGGCCCAGTCGTCGCAGCAGACACAACTGCCTTCCGGCTTGCAGATTGGAACCGGGGTCAGGCCTGTCGCAACGGAGCGTATATTTACCCAGGGCAATTTACAGCAAACCGGAAATTCGAAGGATGTGGCAATTCAGGGACAAGGTTTTTTTCAGGTGCTGATGCCTGATGGCACGACAGCCTACACCCGTGATGGCTCGTTTCAATCCGATGCCCAGGGGCAACTGGTGACGTCCAGCGGTTTTCAGGTTCAGCCGAACATTACTATCCCTGTTAACGCCTTAAGCATCACCATTGGCCGCGACGGCACTGTTTCGGTAACTGAGCCCGGCAGCGCCAACCCGATTCAGGTAGGCACGCTTCAAGTAGCTACGTTCATCAACCCGGTGGGTTTGCAGGCCATGGGTGAAAACCTCTATGTGGAAACTGCCGCCAGCGGCTCTCCCAATATTAATACTCCCGGCATAGACGGCGCAGGGCTGCTTAACCAAGGCTATGTGGAAACTTCCAATGTCAACGTGGTGGAGGAGTTGGTCAATATGATCCAGACCCAGCGCGCCTATGAGATCAATAGCAAGGCGATCCAGACATCAGACCAGATGCTCCAGCGCTTGTCTCAAATGGGATAGCAAAGCGAAGATCATGATGATGAGAACAGCGATGCAGAGGCAAAGTAAAGCCAGGGGAAATATAGGCAATTCCAGAGACACGGATTTTTCCGTGGCCGGGGTCGGGCGGCATATAAGGCCTATGCGGCCTGCTGGATTTTTTGGGTTGATTGGGTCTGCGGTGGTTATGGTCTTCATCCTCGTCGGGCTATCGGGCTGCATAAGTTTGCCTGCCCCCGCTGCGATCGTGCAACAACCGATGTCCGCCCGTGCGACGCAAGCGGGTCCGCCGCCGGCAAATGGCGCCATTTATCAGGCAGGTACTTATGACCGGCCACTATTCCAGGACCGCCGTGCGCGCCAGGTGGGCGACACGCTGGTGATCCTTCTCAACGAGAAGACCAACGCAAGCAAAAAGTCAAACAGCAGCACCAACAAGAGCGGCGGCATAAATTATAAAGTCCCTCCCATGATATTCGGGGTGCCAATTACTAAGAATGTGGATATTGGAGCCTCGTCCACAAACGATTTTTCCGGCGAGGGAGAGGCGGCTTCCACCAACAATTTTACCGGCACGATTACCGTCTCGGTGATAGAGGTGCTGCCTAACAACTATCTGGTGGTAAGCGGCGAAAAGCAATTGGCCATGACCCAAGGCACGGAGTACATCCGTTTCTCGGGCGTGGTGCGCCCCGAAACGGTCATCAACAACATGGTATCGTCGATCCAGGTGGCTGATGCGAAGATCGAGTACAAGGCCAACGGTTATATCGACGAGGCACAGACAATGGGCTGGCTCTCGCGGTTATTCATGACCATTTCGCCGTTCTGATGGGTGCCAAATGCCATATGCTGAGATAGTTAAGAAAGTCCATTTGATCCTTGCCCTGGTCTGGCTTGGGTGCTGCGTCATCGGCCCGGCGCAAGCCGAACGCGTCAAGGATCTCGCCTCGATCCAGGGTGTCCGGACCAACCAGTTGATTGGATACGGCTTGGTGGTGGGGCTGGATGGCACAGGCGACCAGACCATTCAGACCCCATTTACCGTACAGAGCATCACCAGCATGCTGATGGAGATGGGTATCAATCTGCCGCCTGGCACCAATCTGCGGCTGAGGAATGTGGCGGCGGTGATGGTCACCGCTACGCTGCCAGCATTCGCCCAGCCAGGCCAGCTTATCGACGTGACCGTATCCAGCATGGGCAACGCAAGAAGCCTGCGAGGCGGCACGTTGCTGATGACGCCGCTCAAGGGAGCCAACGGCCAGGTTTACGGCATGGCTCAGGGCAACCTGCTGGTCGGGGGCTTCGGCGCGGCCGCCAGCGGCAGCCAGGTGCAGGTCAATCATCTGAGCGTTGGACGCATTACCGGCGGTGCGACGGTCGAGCGCGCGGTACCTGTCGCTCTGGGCCAGGACAACATCGTCAGGCTCGAGCTTAACAGCACGGATTTTTCCAATACCAAACGCATTGTGGAAGCGATCAACGCAAGATTCGGTGCGGGTGTCGCCGCTGCGCTGGACGGCCGGGCAATTCAGGTGCGCACGCCGGAGGGCAGCGATCAGCGCGTGGCATTCCTCGCAGACGTGGAAAGCCTGAATATTAGCCGGGCCGAGGGCCAAGCCAAGGTTATCGTCAATAGCCGTACCGGTTCGGTGGTCATGAATCATGCGGCAACAGTAGAGGCCTGCGCTATCGCCCATGGCAATCTATCGGTGATCATCAGCACCGAACCGGTAATCAGCCAGCCCGGACCATTTTCAAGCGGGCAGACGGTACAGGCGCAGCGGTCGACTATCGAGATCAAACAAGAGTCCGGCATGCTCACCATGGTCGAGGGCGCTTCTCTGGCTGAAGTGGTAAAGGCATTGAACGCGATTGGCGCCACGCCGCAAGACCTGCTATCGATACTGCAGGCGATGAAATCTGCCGGTGCGTTGCGAGCGGACCTGGAGATTATCTAATGGTAACTTCCGCTGATCTTTCCGGAAAATTCGCGCTTGACGTGCAAGCAGTCGACGGATTGCGTTTTGAAGCCAAGAGAACCGATAAGGCCGGGCTTGAAACCGCTGCGAAGCAATTTGAGTCGCTGTTCATGAACATGATGCTGAAGAGCATGCGCCAGGCGACGTCTCAAGACAGCATGATGGATAGCGACCAGACTCGTCTTTACACCTCGATGCTTGATCAGCAGTTGTCACAAAGCATGGCCTCGCGCGGCATCGGGCTGGCCGACATGATGGTGCGGCAACTGAGCGGTGGAGCGCCGCCGGGATCTGCTCAGGAGTTGGGGCAGGAGGCCGTTGTTTCAGCTCCCGCTCCAGTATCCTCGCAGTCTTCGTTCGCAGGTTCACCGGCCGCGCCACCGCAAAAGGGTGGAACCCAGCCCTTGCAGCCACAGGTATGCGGGCCCGCACCACAAATGGGAACGGTCCCTCCGCAGTCGCTGCAGCCGCTGCAGCCGCTCCCATCTCAGCGGCGGCTATCTCCGCAGACCAGCAATCTTACGCCGCAACCAATACAGCTGCCACCGGTTGCCGTCCAATCCGGTCCGCGACCGCAAGTGGCCGCGTTTCAGAGCAGGTTGATGCCGCACGCGGTCGAGGTCAGTCAGGCGACGGGCGTGCCGGCACGGTTTATGCTCGGACAGGCCGCGCTGGAGAGTGGATGGGGTAAACGCGAGATCCGGACAGCGGACGGCACGCCCAGTTATAACCTGTTCGGCATAAAAGCCGGAAGCAGCTGGAAAGGGTCCGTGGTAGAGACGGTGACGACCGAGTATGTCAACGGCGTGGCACAAAAAAGTGTTGAGAAGTTCCGCGCTTACTCCTCCTATGCCGACGCTTTCCGCGACTATGTCAATCTGTTGAGTAACAACCCGCGCTACGCCGGGGTGATGGCACAGGCGGCACAAGGGATGAATGCGGAGAGTTTCGCGCAGGGACTGCAACGGGCGGGATACGCCACTGACCCGAACTACGCAGACAAGCTAAGCCGGATCATCAAGACCACGCAGTGGTCGTGAGATGGGCCATTTGCCGCATGATCCAGGAAATCGGCATCAGCATGATCTGCCGACGCTAAACATTTCCGGCTTTTTGCCGTTAACATCAAATATGGCTGTGGATATCGATATGGACGAGGGGATTTTATATGGGTAACGGTATTTTTGGCATAGGATTAAGCGCGCTCAACGCGGCGCAAACCGGATTGCTCGTCACCGCCCACAATATCAGCAATGCCGCCACTTCCGGCTATACGCGCCAGCAGATAGTGCAGTCGACCAACCAGACACAGCTAACGAGCGCTGGCTTCATTGGGCAGGGCATGAAGGTCGATACGGTGAGTCGTGCCTACAACCAGTTTCTGACCAATCAGGTCTCGCAGGCAAAGACCGAATCAAGCCAGCTCGATACGTATTATGCGCAGATGCAGCAGATCGACAAACTATTGTCGGATACTACCGGACAGGGCGGCCTCGCGCCGGCGCTGCAGGATTTTTTCGGAAGCGTGCAAAACGTTGCTACCAATCCCTCCGACGTGCCCTCCCGGCAATCGATGCTGTCCGGCGCAGAGGTGCTGGTACGGCGCTTCCAGTCGCTGGACAGCCGCCTTGATGAGATTGAGGATGGGGTAAATACCCAGATAAAAAGTAGCGTCTCGCTGATCAACACGCTTGCGGGACAGATCGGCAAGCTGAATGAAGCTATCGGGCGGGCTGAGGGCGCTGCCCACGGCCAGCCTGCAAACGATTTGCGAGACCAGCGCGACGAACTGGTTGCGCAGCTCAATCAGGAGGCCCGCGTCAATGTCGTTGAGCAGAGCGACGGTGCTTACGGTATTTTCATTGGCACCGGCCAGCCTCTGGTGATGGGTACTCAGGCTTTTCAGCTCGCGACTACTACCTCCCCGACCGATGCGGGCCGCATCGAGGTGGCCTATGTTGCCGACGGCAATAACATACCCATTAAGGAATCGAGCCTGGATGGCGGCAAACTGGGCGGACTGCTGCAATTCCGCAGTGAATCGCTCGATGCGGCCCGCAACGGCCTCGGGCGCGTCGCCATCGGCATGGCTGGCACCTTCAACGAACAGCACCGGTTGGGGCAGGATATGAACGGTAATCTGGGCGGCGATTTCTTTACCGTGCCGAGCCCATCGGTGGCGGCTTCTGCAAAGAATGCCGGCAGCGGGATCATCGCCGCTGAAATCACCGGCTATGGCGCGCTTACCGCGAGCGACTACCGTTTGCGTTACGATGGTGCCAATTACACGCTTACGCGACTCAATGACAATGTAGCGCAGACTTTCGCCACATTTCCCCAGACCGTGGATGGCGTACACCTTGATCTAGCTTCCGGCACCCTTGCCGCAGGAGACGAATTCCTGATCCAGCCCTCCAAAAATGGCGCTGGCCAGATCGCTGTCGCCATACAGGACACCAGCATGATTGCGGTGGCGGCGCCCATTCATACTGACTCACCGCTTGTCAACACCGGTACGGGGCGTATCAGTCCCGGTACAGTCAATACGCCACCTCCGGCCGACGCCAACCTGAAAGAGCCGGTGACGCTGACCTTCACGAGCGCCAATACTTTCGACGTGAGCGGCAACGGCACCGGTAATCCATCCGGTGTCGCGTTTACCTCGGGGGGTGCGATCAGCTATAACGGATGGACCGTGCAAATCACTGGCGCTCCCAAACCAGGCGACACATTCAGCATCGGTCCCAACACCAATGGTGTGGGCGATAACCGCAACGCGTTGCTACTGGGTGCACTGCAAAGCAACAATACCCTGGCTGGCGGAACGGCAAGCTATCAAAGCGCCTACGGCCAGGTGGTCAGCCAGATCGGCAACAAGACCCGCGAGCTGGAGGTGACCAGTACTGCCCAGACCAACGTGGTGAGTCAGACGCAGGCTTTGCAGCAATCCGAGTCGGGCGTCAACCTGGATGAAGAGGCAGCCAATCTGTTGCGCTACCAGCAGGCTTATCAGGCAGCCAGCAAGGTGATACAGACAGCCAACAATATGTTCGACACACTACTTGCACTGGCTAGATAAGGAAACAGATGCATGTTGTTTACCACCGGGTAATATTATTATATTTTCATAATTCGCCCCGTAGGTAGTAACATGATACCCAATGGATGCATTGGATAGATAAGCAAAAGGAGTCGCCATGCGCGTCAGCAGTAATACCATTTATGATATCGGCATTTCCGCGCTGAATCGCCAGCAGGCGGCGCAAGTCAAGATCCTGGAACAGATAAGCAGCGGCAAACGCAACCTTACGCCATCGGATGATCCAGCGGCCTATGTCCGAGCGCTCGGGGTATCCCAGGCTGATGCGAACAATACGCAGTACGCTGCAAATCGGCAGAGCGCCACGAGTAGCCTGGGTGCGTTGGAAGGAACCTTGGGGAATGTCACGACCCTGGTGCAGAACGCGCAGCAACTCGCCGTGTACGCTGGAAACGGTACGTTGGCCGATAGCGGACGCGCCGCCATCGCAACCCAATTGCGTGGCAATCTCGATGAACTGATGAGTCTCGCCAACCGTACCGACGCCAACGGGCAATATCTGTTTTCCGGCTTCCAGGGCTCGACCAAACCCTTCGCGGACACCGGCAGCGGCGTGCAGTACTTCGGTGACGATGGCCAGCGGCTGGTTCAGGCCAGCACGTCGCGCCAGCTCGCCGTGAACGAATCCGGACGGGAAGTGTTCGAGCGCATCCCGGCTGCCGGGGGCGGCAACCAGAGCCTGTTCAAGACTCTCGGAGACCTGATTAACGTCCTTGAAACCCCCGTAACCAACGACGCCGACAAGACCGCGCTCGCCAACGGCTTGAGCGCTGCGCAAGGCAATTTATCCAATTCGCTGGACAAGGTGCTTCAGGTTCGCTCGGGGGTAGGCACGCGCATGAATGAAGTGGATACGCTCAACGAAACCGGTGACGACCTGAGCCTTCAGTACAAGCAACAGCTTTCCGACCTGCAGGGTGTCGATTATGCCAAGGCGATCAGTGACCTGACCCAGCAGCAGACTTACCTTCAGGCGACACAGCAAGCATTTCTGAAGGTGCAGGGATTGTCGCTATTTGATTATATTCGGTGACAATGATCGAAAAGTAATCAATAAGAACGAGCGATTATCAATTAGCTGTTGCTCATCATAATTAATAAAAAGTGAAACACGAGCATGAAGCTAGAAGAAATTCGGATATGCAATTTTAAAGGATTAAAAGAAGCTCGTTTTCAACCGATGGATTTTGCCTGCCTAGTCGGAGAAAATAATGCAGGTAAGTCATCTGTCCTTCAAGCAATAGTAACTTCTCTCAATCGGCCCAGCCACATTCCACCGTCATTATTCTATATGCCTATGAACTATTTTCAGCCTCATCTGCTCAAATTCATTGAGATCAACGATATAAGGAGTTGAGTCATGAAGACCGCAGAGCTGAACCTGCTGGATTGGCAGGAGCGATTTGGCACAGAGGCATCCTGTGCCCAAGCGCTTGCCCAGCAGCGCTGGCCACAGGGATTCCGCTGCCCGCGCTGCGGGCACGACCACGGCTATGCCATCGCCACTCGCCATTCCCATGAATGCACGCATTGCCATTACCAGGCCTCGCTGACGGCGGGAACACTGTTTCATTCCACCAACCTGCCGCTGACCAAGTGGTTCT
>JACCWK010000027.1 GCA_013697655.1 Nitrosospira sp. | reverse complement strand
CTTGGGCACAGGATGCCTCTGTGCCAAATCGCTCCTGCCAATCCAGCAGGTTCAGCTCTGCGGTCTTCATGACTCAACTCCTTATATCGTTGATCTCAATGAATTTGAGCAGATGAGGCTGAAAATGGTTTAGAGGCATAAATTCATTTGGGGGTATGCGTGGGGGTACTATCGAAGAAGAGAAAAATTAAATTAAACAAAATCAATTACTTATATAAATAATGAAAATTGCTACCTGGAACATAAACTCCCTAAAAATCCGCCTTCCACAGGTTCTCGACTGGTTGGCCGAAAATCAGCCAGATGTTTTATGCTTGCAGGAAACGAAGCTGCAGGATGAGAATTTTCCGATAGCCGCAATTGCGGCAGTGGGATATCAAACGATCTATGCTGGACAAAAAGCCTATAACGGCGTCGCCTTGCTCAGCAAACAGAGCGGAAGTGAAATCGTAACAGCCATACCAGGTCTGAATGATCCTCAAAAGCGGGTTCTGGCTGCAGTTTACAATGATGTGCGAGTAATTTGCATCTACGTTCCAAACGGCGAAAGCGTCGAATCAGAAAAGTACCAATACAAACTGAAATGGCTCGCTGCTCTCAATAGCTGGATGCAGGATATGTTAAGCAAGCACCAGAAACTAGTTCTGCTGGGTGATTTCAATATCGCGCCGGAAGAGTGCGATGTACACAATCCAGAATTATGGGACGGACAGGTGCTGTTCAGTCTGCCGGAGCGAGAGGCATTCCGTGAGGTACTCAAACTGGGACTTCTGGATAGCTTCCGACTGTTCGAACAGCCGGAGAAATCCTATACTTGGTGGGACTACCGCATGATGGCATTTCGCCGTAATATGGGCTTGCGAATCGACCATATCCTGTTGAGTAATGAGCTTGCGAAAATATGTACTGCATGCATCATCGACAAAGCTACCCGCAGGCTTGAACGACCTTCCGATCATGCTCCTGTAATGGTGGAACTAAAGATAGAACCTTAAGGGCGTTTTGAGCTACTTATCCTGAACCGCTGCTAAGGACCTAACTCACGTAATAGAGCAAGGCGCGATAAGCCCCATGGAGAGGGCACGGGAGATCGCCTGCTGCCGGTTGACCACACCCATTTTATGGGCTGCGTTCTGCAGATGGAAAGTTACAGTACGTTCCGAAATGCTGACGATGTTGCCTATTTCCCAGCCCGTTTTGCCCTCCGCCGCCCACAGCAAGCATTCTCTCTCCCGTTCCGTCAGGCTAATTCTTTTCAGAGGGAGGGGGCCCTGACTGAGAACAACACGCTGAACCGCCTCGTGCAGATAACAGGTCAGTAGCTGAGCCTTGCCCATCATTCCCACAATGTCATCGTGAGCTTCGCGAGACTCGCGGGAGGTAGCAAGACTCAGCATTGCAGCTTCCCCCCGTCCGCCGTGGACGGAAAAACTGGCCCCACTCACCAGGCCAGAATCCTTTGCTTCGCTTCTTATCCGAGCTTCCTTGCGTCCCTTGAAAACGTCGTTCTTCCAGATTACCGGGATTGTCGTTCTGACGCAGTGGGCAACCGTTGGATCAATACTGGCGTAACCCTCCTCATCATAATGTTTACGCCATGCATCAGGATAACAACTAAGAATAAATCGATAAGGACGGGTGAGCGACGTATTTACCTGCACACCATACAAAAAATGCTCGAACCCCATCTGGCTTGCAATAGCCGTGGCGTTGGTATGCAGTTCTTCCACCGTCTTGCATTTCAACAACGATTCGAATAGGTCTAAATCAATCATGATTTCTCCTTTCACGATTACCTGCTTTATTTTTTTGCGCGAGTTCCAGTATAGCTATTTCGTCAATCACACGCCATCTTAACAAAACCTATAATATTACAAGATGTTATTTATAACCAACGCTAGCAGCATCTAACGCTGATTTTACTGGTTTTAGGTGCAATAATAAGCGATCTAGGGTTTTCCCGAATATGACTATTCGTTGGGGATCAGGTTAAATTAATATAGGTATTTGTTCTACCGTACTAACAACTCAACCGCAGAGCGGTTGACGATCAATATAGAAGAAAGAGATTTACAAAAGATGTTCTTGCAAAATGGACAGGCTAAGCGGAATTATTTTCATCTGACGGATAAAAATTGAGTTGGGCGCTGCCATTGCTGGCAAGATGGAGGTTCCAAAGACTACATCAACGCCCAAGATGGATACTACG
>JACCWK010000008.1 GCA_013697655.1 Nitrosospira sp. | reverse complement strand
AGCGGCAGTTCTATGCGCAAAGAAAGGGGAAAATTGACAACCGGCAATCAAACAACTTAACCTGAAAATCTTGCGTCGCTCCGCTCCGACTGACCCGGCCGGATCATCGTGGAGCAGGTGGCCGGATTATGCTGGAATGGGTGGCCGAATGGCGTGGAATAGGCAAACTGCGTATGGAACGTTTCCTGAAGATGCGCTGGCTTTTTCTAACCATTTATGTTGGTGCCGCCATGGGGATGTAATATCTTGACCCTATAAACATGGAAAATATATAAGTGCGGAAAGTTTTCTCAAAGCATCGCCGCTCATGGAGTGCCGGTGCTGCGAAAGGTAACTTCGGTTTGCTGCGGACTTTAGACAGCTTTAAGACTTGGCTTCAGCTTTTTTTGGCTTGTGCACTTTCTTGGATGGCGGTTTGGGGTTTTTGACCGACGCGATTAAGGCGTTGCAATCATTATCTTCGCCGGGTCCTGTTTCGATCAACGGTATGAGTGACGCAAGAGGCGTCGCTAAGACACCCAGCAGCACGGAGGAGCCGATGCGTATTGCGAGCATCTTATCCGGAAGTATCCTGGGTTTCTTGAAGGTGCCGGAAATATGGACGGGCGTACGGAGGCTCAATATACTGAAGTCTTTGGGTTGAGGGCTCAGCTTCATCTTGATGGTTTCATCAACCAGCCTGATGTGCCCTTCGCCAACAATATTGGTTTCCGTGGTGTCAATAACGAAGGCGTCGCTATTCATCAAGCCCTTCTTGACATCGAAGTCGACGACTGCGCAACGGATTGGCACATTCTTGTCTCCGGTGAACAGGAGCTTGATTAGCTCTCCGCCGTCCAGATCCACCCCTGCCAGCACCATTTCGCTCATTTCGCCGCCGGACATGACTAATCCGACGCGCCCATCAGACGATGCTAGAAGCGCCCCGACGGTTTTCCCCTCGCCCTTTAACTGAGTAATTCCGCCGATCAAGCCTTTGCTGCTCTGCATGGTTTCGCTCTTGGGAAACAGCTTGGATAATCTCAATTTTCTAAATTCGATCCTGGTTTCCGCGACCGGGATATCTTTTCGTGCATTGACTGTACCCTTGGTAATGATATTTCCACCTGCTACTGAGAAGTTGACGGGATCCATCGTCAACAATCCGTCTTCGATTTTTAAATGTGCCTCAAGATGCTCGACTGGGAGATTCTTGTTGCGAATGGACTGGCCCGTGAACCTGACATCCGCATCCATCGCCCGCAGTCTGTCCACCTTGAATTCCTGATCGGGCAGCATGCGATCGCGCTGTGCTTCTATCGACGCCTTTTTCTCCTGTTTCTCGGCCGGACTATCTTCCGGCATTGGTCCGCGTCTCGCTCCCATGAAACCATTCAGATCTTCCAGATCCAGGACTTTTGATACGACATCCGCGCGTAGCATGGGACGCTTGCCCCCGGTATCAAAAAGGACGTCGCCACCCATATCGCTCTTGCCCACTACCCCCACGAATTCTTTGAAACTCCATTCTGTTTTCTGATGCAGGAGTCTTCCTGCTATGTGATAAGGCGGCGAAGGAAAAATTACAATTCCCACTATGGGATAAAGGGCCGATAAGTCATCCCCTTGTATTTCGAGTTTCATATCCATTGCCGCCAATGTCTCAAGCCCGGTAATGGTTCCGTCAAACGCGGCATGAGTGGTTCCGATTTGGGCGTTGCCCTTGGCTGGGTATGGGCGGCTTTTGTCCGTCAGCGATACGAGCTCGCCACCATGAATCCGGGAAGAGAACTTCAATCCCGAAAATTTGCCTTCCGCCACCACATTGACGGGTGTTTCTCGCGCATCAGTCGACGTTGACTCCGTCGACACCGTTACGGTTATGTCAGTCTCGGTTTTGGGGTCACGAAAACCGAGCGTGCCTTGATCAATGTTGAGTCTTCCTATTTTCGGCAATTCCGATTCCTTTTCCGTCTTTTTCAGATCCCAGTTACGCATTCCGTCTTCGCTTTTTTCGAGGATGATTTTCGGCTGGGATATTGATACTTCAGGCAGGACGATATCCCCCTTAAGAAGATCCAATAGGCTGATACGGAACGCAACCTTGCCGACGCCGAGCATGGGCTGCTCACTGCCCCAATCAGCATTGGCAAGCGAGAGCCCCTCAGCGCTGATCCGCGGGTTGAGCGACAAGCTGACGTCGAGATTGCCTTGTATCAAGAATTTGCGGCCGGTTTTTTCGGTGACTTGCCGTTCTACATATGGCTTTAGCATGTTCCAGTCGAACAAGAAAATAGTTGTTACGACGAGCGCAAACATTGCACTGAAGATAATCAATATTTTTCTGGAACGCATTCTCATGGCCGGTAAATTCTGTACCTGAAATTTTGACGCTGCTGGACGAGTGCTCAATATTCAGTTCAAGGTTGAAAAATATCCTTTGTGAGACTGTCTTTACTCCGAGTCGCTCGCACAAACGGGACTGACGCGCAGATCGATCCCCGGTAGGCGCCGACAAAATAAGCATTTGACATAAAATCGGATTCATTCTTAAATCGGATTTTTTGTACCATACTTTTTTCGATCGGGATAATCGGTACGTCAGCGCACATTCCGTTATTCCGTATTGGCAGCAGGCCGCTGCGCATGAGCTTCAGGAGGGGAAGCGAGCGAAACTATTACTTCATAATTATGACAAAATCATGGGGAGATCAGCAGGTGCTGAGAAAAGTATGACACAGACTGTCAGAAGATGGGAAGAGGAATAAAATTGGTCCGTAGAAGGGTTTTAATGTTTGCATACATCGTTAAACAGCCGATTGAACTCCTTTTTCACCACGTTGTAGCATTCACATACATGCGTTTCCAGCCCGGAGCGGTCGAGTACCATAATGTGGCCCCGGCGATACCGGATAATGCCGGCACTTTGCAGTTTACCTGCGGCCTCTGTAATACCCTCGCGGCGTACTCCGAGCATACTTGCGATCAATTCCTGCGTCATGGTCAATTCTTCAGAGTTCAATCGATCCAGCGTCAACAACAGCCATCGACATAATTGTTGCTCGATTGTATGGTGCCGGTTGCATACGGCAGTCTGGGAAATCTGCATAATCAATGCTTGGGTGTAACGCAGCAGCAAGCGCTGCACTGGCCCCGGCAGATTGAACTCCTGCTGCATCACGGTAGCTTTTAGCCGGTAGCCATATCCGGCGGTTTGAACTGTAGCCCAACTAGGCGTGGTTTCACCTCCCATAAAGAGG
Source organism: Nitrosospira sp. (assembly GCA_013697655.1). Taxonomy (GTDB): domain Bacteria; phylum Pseudomonadota; class Gammaproteobacteria; order Burkholderiales; family Nitrosomonadaceae; genus Nitrosospira. The sequence goes on along the minus strand of JACCWK010000008.1, from coordinate 16,889 downwards.
GAAATCCCGAGCAAACCCTCATTTCCAACGCCCGCGATTTCGGAAGATGCGCCGTTTTCGAGGATATAATGGAGAGAGATAATTGCTGAAGTCGGGAAATAGACGTAATGCAAGCGGCTGCCGGATTCACAAAGAACGTCACCAAGTGGCATATGGATGAGTTCCAGATGAGGTTTTAAACGCTCGAGTTCAGCCGCCGGCAAAGCTGCAAGGAGATGGTTCTGGGCAGGCTGATGTGGGGGAGAGCCAAGCATTCGCTAGTTACAACATACAGGGAAAGTAAGCGGAGCCCGGGCAGAAGGAGAATCAAAAGGTGCGCAAACGCTGGAATCCCTGTTTTTGATTTTTATCGCTTTCTCTCAGACCGCTTCCCAAAACTTATGATAGCACTTATTCAGAATACTACTTCCTATCACTTGTTCCATTTTGTGCGATACCGTACATACTACGGATGAGCTATGATTTATCATACATACGCTTCAAATAAAAAGATCCGGAAACGGTTTCTTAAGCGCACGATATCATTATTTCGTAATGAAATAGTGCTTGTTCATCCATAGCCAGAAGAATCAGTCGCGGTCGATTCTTGATTCCCTAACTTATCCGGAGTTCGATTTATGAAACAACTAAAAAGTGTTTATACTATTATCGCTGCCGTATTGTTCATGTCAATGGTGGGTTGCGCATCAACATCGAAGACCGAAGGCACAGGCGAATATATTGATGATAGCGTTATTACGACTAAGGTAAAAACGGCTATTTTTAACGAACCCACCTTAAAATCGGCTGAAATCAATGTCGAAACCTTTAAAGGCGCCGTGCAATTAAGTGGTTTTGTTTCCAGCCAAGCCGATATATCCAAGGCAGTGGAAGTTACAAAAACAGTTAAGGGCGTGAAATCTATTAAGAATTCCATGCACGTCAAGTAATAAGCACGGGAGATTACTCGTAATCTCCCGTTTTCGCGAAGGATGTGATTCACAAGAACAGTCTGGCGTTCTTCCCGGATCGTTTCGTTCATCTGTGCTTAATTCGGGGTATTCGGAGCTGACAGAACTCAGAAGTGACGTCCCCGATGGTTTCGTATTACCATTTGGAGAATCAGCTAAAAACCGCGATCTATGAAACTCCGTAGCCTTCGCGGAACAACCAGCATTTTGACCGCCATCATTGGATCGCGGCAACTTGGAGAATATTCGAATTGAAAGCTAGAGACACGAAGGTTTCTGAGCTTTTACTCCCCCTTACGACCCGGGTTCGCAAAATCGGAAGACCACGCGTCCCGCTTAGTGAAGAGTTGCCATTACGATCTGAGCTATTCAGCGCCGACCAGATGGAGCTGTATGGTGGAATCCTGGCGGCATCGCACGAACTCTCATCGGGCCGGGGCACGGATCAGCTTCTGGCCCGTCTGGATGAGAACGAAAACACACTATTCAGCGTTTGTAATGTACTGACCGAAGCTGTCACGGCAGATCGGCCGCTTACGCCAGCCGGCGAATGGCTTTTTGACAATTTTTATTTGATCGAAGAGCAGATTCGTATCGCCCGGCGTCATCTTCCAAAAGATTACAGCCGTGAATTGCCTCTGCTTGCGCGCGGGCCGTCAGCCAATCTTCCGAGAGTTTACGACATTGCTTTACAGGCTATCTCGCATGGAGACGGCCGGGTAGATACGGAAAGTCTCACACGTTTCGTTTCCGCCTATCAGGCCGTCGCCAACCTGCAGTTGGGAGAATTGTGGGCGGTTCCCATCATGCTGCGGCTGGCGTTGATCGAAAATCTCCGTCGGGTCGGAGTGCATGTGGCGACCGGCCGGACAGAGCGGAACTTGGCGGATAGCTGGGCTGATGAAATCACCAAGATTGCCGAAAAAGATCCCAAGAGTCTGGTTCTTGTCATTGCCGATATGGCACGGTCCGACCCACCGATGACCACGCCTTTCATTTCGGAAATAGCAAGACGATTGCAGGGGCAGGGCCCCGCACTGGCTCTTCCGTTAAATTGGATCGAGCAGCGGCTTGCAGAGTCGAATCAAAGGATCGACCAAATGGTGCAATTGGGAAACCAGCAGCAGGCGGCTGATCAGGTTTCCATCTCCAATAGCATTAACAGCTTGCGTATGTTAGGTGCCATCGATTGGCGCGAGTTTGTCGAAACTACCAGTCTGGTCGAACAGACACTGAGGGAAGATCCGGGTGGTACCTATGGCCGAATGGACTTTGCCACTCGCGATCTCTACCGGCATGCGGTGGAGCGTTTGGCTAAGGAAAGTCCCATCTCGGAAGTGGAAGTGGCGCGCAAGGCACTTCAGTTGGCACGAAATAGTGCGGCAACGCAGGCAGGCGCCGCTCGGGCGCACGTCGGTTTTTATCTGATCGACAAAGGTTTGCCTGACCTAGAGCAGGCAGCGCTGGTGCGTTTGTCAATCCTGGAAAATTTTTGGCGGGCGGGCCGTCGGCATCCTTTTTTTTATTATCTTGGTGCGATCGCGCTGTTCACGGCAATCCTCGTCAGTAGTCTCTTACTCAAGGCGTATACCGATGAGACGAGAGGATGGCTGTTGGGTGCGGTGGGCATCCTGTCTCTCTTTGCGGCAAGTCAGCTGGCTATAGCGCTCGTAAACTGGGTAGCTCAATTGCTGGTGACGCCTTATTCGCTGCCACGGATGGATTTTTCCGTGGAAATACCTTCGACGTTTCGTGCGCTGGTCGTGGTTCCCACCATGCTGACGAGTAAATCGGATGTTCCCATCCTGGTCGAGGCGCTCGAGGTCCGGTTTTTGGCCAATCGTGATGACAATCTCTATTTTGGTTTATTAACCGACTATCGCGATGCGAGTCAAGAAACGCTTCCTGAAGATGTAGAGTTGTTGCGGTTCGCCCAGCTATGTATCGAAGAGCTGAATAAAAAGTACTCCTATGCAGCGGAGAATGATGCTATTGAAGTAACCGGCTCACCAGCAAGTGGCGATGAGGGTCCATTTTTTCTGTTCCATCGCCCACGACGGTGGAATCCGCAGGAACAGCTTTGGATGGGTCATGAACGTAAACGTGGAAAACTTGCAGATTTGAATGGGCTGCTGCGCGGGAAGGAAAAGGACGCGTTCTCGTTGATCGTTGGCAACACAGCTGTATTGCCGGAAGTGAAATATGTGATCACGCTCGATACCGATACTCAATTACCGCGAGAGTCCGCTCATCAGTTTATTGGTGCAATGGCCCATCCGCTGAATCGCCCGCGGCTGGACAAAGCATGCCCGGACGGAAACAGTACGGTGGTGACCGAGGGGTATGGAATTTTGCAGCCGCGTGTCGCGGTGAGTCTATCGAGCACCAATCGCTCGCGATACGCCTGGCTATTTGGAGGCGAAGCCGGGATTGATCCCTATACCCGGATTGTTTCGGACGTTTACCAGGATTTGTTCTATGAAGGTTCGTTTGTCGGCAAGGGAATTTATGATGTTGATGCGTTCGAGCAGGCGCTTTGCCGCCGTTTTCCCGAGAACAGGATTCTAAGTCACGATCTGCTGGAAGGGTGCTATGCGCGCGCGGGCTTATTAAGCGATGTGCAGTTGTATGAAGGATTCCCGTCTCGTTACAGCACAGATGTGAGCCGTCGCCATCGATGGATTCGAGGAGACTGGCAACTTGCCGGCTGGCTGCTGTGGCGCGTACCGGGGGGGGGTGCGAATTACAGTCCAAACCCGTTATCCATTTTGTCGCGATGGAAACTGATGGACAACCTCCGTCGCAGCCTTGTTCCGATGGCCTTGACGCTGCTTTTGCTGCTGGGATGGCTGGCATTGCCCCACCCCTGGTTCTGGACGTTGGCGGTGATTGGCGTACTCGCAATTCCTGCCATGATTACCGTCATCTCCGATCTGCTGAACAAACCACCTGAAGTTCCCTTTCGGCAGCATATCGTTGCTACCGCACGCGCGGCGGGACGCCATTTTGGACAAATAATATTTGCCGTCGCTTGCCTGCCCTATGAAGCCTATTTCAGCCTTGACGCGATAGTGCGTACACACGTGCGGCTTTTCATCACGCATCGTAAGCTTCTCGAATGGAACCCCTCCCGCGAAGTGGAACGCGACCCCGATTCAGCGACTGCTAAAAATCGCCGTATCGACCTCGGTGCTTCCTTTCGATCGATGTGGATAGCGCCGGCTGCCGCAATTTTAATTCTGACTGGACTCGCGATTACAGCCCCATTTGCATTGATCGTCGCGTTGCCGGTGTTGTTGTTATGGGCAGGGTCTCCGGCCATTACGTGGTGGATGAGTCGGCCGCTTCCTCCCCGCAGCGCAGAATTGTCCGTTGGACAAATTCATTTTTTGCGTCAGATTGCGCGTCGTACATGGTATTTCTTCGAGACCTTCGTCGGTCCAAAAGATCATTGGTTGCCGCCAGATAATTTTCAGGAGCATCCTGTCGCGACGATCGCGCATCGCACCTCGCCGACCAACATTGGCCTTGCGCTGCTAGCCAACATCACCGCCCATGATTTTGGCTACATAGGAATCGGACAACTCATTGAGCGCACGGCGAACACGCTCCAGTCCATGGAATCACTGGAACGGCACGCGGGACATTTTTATAACTGGTATGACACTGAAACAAAAGCACCTTTGACCCGCTATATCTCCACGGTAGACAGCGGTAACCTCGCGGCCCACCTACTGACACTGCGTGAAGGTTTATTGGAGATGGCCGATGCTCCCATTATTAGCGAACAGATATTTCTGGCATTGACAGATACCCTGCAGATTCTTGAAAAGATCCCTGGAGGCATCTCCCTGACTTCTTTGGCGCAGTTCGAACAGGCGCTCACCATCGCAACCGGGAGTCAACCGCTCACTATCGCCGGGGCACGGGTTGATCTTGACCGGTTGGTTGCCTGCTCCAAAGCAGTTGTCCACGAAATTGCGGAAGGGCCGTCCGTTGTTTCCTCGAGCGAGGCCCCCGAATGGGCCCGGATATTGAACAGGCAATGTGAAGAGGCATTGGCTGAATTAACCAGCCTCGCGCCGCAGCCTCTATTGTCTACTGACGACGCCAGTGGAAATGATAACGTCAATATTCCTTCGTTGCGGCACCTTGCCAATCATGGTAACGAACGCGCGCGTGACCACCTGACGGCGCTGGCACGTCTTGCGCTCCAGGCGGGCGAAATGGCTCAGATGGAGTATGGCTTTTTGTTCAACCACGCGCAGCGACAACTGGCCATCGGATACAACGTCGGTGAACGCCGGCTCGATGCAAGCTACTACGATCTGCTTGCTTCAGAGGCGAGGCTATGCAATTTCGTCGCAATCGCTCAGGGAGAATTACCCCAGGAAAGCTGGTTCGCACTTGGGCGAATGCTTACTACCACTGGTGGAGAGGCCACTTTGTTGTCCTGGAGTGGTTCGATGTTTGAGTATCTCATGCCGCTACTGGTCATGCCGACGTTCGACAATACGCTTCTCGACCAGACCTGTAAGGCTGCGGTCGACCGACAAATCGCATATGGCGAGGAGCGCGGGGTGCCCTGGGGTATTTCGGAATCAGGATACAATGCTGTCGACGTTCAATTCAATTACCAATACCGTGCATTCGGTGTCCCGGGACTCGGACTCAAGCGCGGTCTTGGCGCAGATCTGGTCATCGCACCCTATGCTTCCGTACTCGCGTTAATGGTCGCGCCGGAGGCAGCGTGCCGCAACCTGCAGCAGCTTGCCGCCGAGGATATGGGCGGTAAATTCGGCTTCTATGAAGCGGTTGACTACACGCCATCACGACTGCGGCGAGGCGAAACCCGTGCCGTAGTGCGCTCGTTCATGGCACATCACCAGGGGATGAGTCTGCTTTCGCTGGCCTATCTTTTGCTGGATCGCCCGATGCAGCGGCGATTCGAGTCTGAACCATCTTTCCAGGCAACAATGCTGCTGCTTCAGGAACGGATACCGAAGGCCACGGCTTTCCGCTCGCAAGCCGCTGAGCTCCCGGACGTTCGTGTAACGAAGGAGCTTCCGAACATGCCGATGCGCCTGCTTTCGAATGCGAACACGCCGATTCCCGAGGTGCAACTTCTGTCGAATGGCCGGTATCACGTTATGGTTACTAATAGCGGTGGCGGAAGCAGTCGTTGGAAAGACCTTGCCGTTACCCGCTGGCGAGAGGACAGTACTTGCGATAACTGGGGGAGTTTCTGTTATCTACGCGACGTGGCGAGTGGAGAGTTCTGGTCGAACACTCACCAGCCCACGTTAAAGGAAGCAAAGCGCTATAGCGTTCTTTTTTCGGAAGGGCGCGTTGAATTCCGCCGCCGCGATCTCGATTTCGATACACACACCGAGATCACGGTATCCCCCGAAGATGACATCGAATTGCGCCGGGTTCGCATCACCAATCGTGCATGGACGCGTAGGACGATTGAAGTCACTTCCTATGCCGAGGTAGTGCTCGCGCCACCGACAGCTGACGCTCAGGCACCCGCCTTCGGCAATCTTTTTGTGCAGACAGAGATACTGCCCGACAGGCGTGCGATTCTCTGCAGCCGGCGGTCGCGCTCTCAGGGCGATCCGGTGCCCTGGATGTTTCATCTGATGATCGTGCATGGAATCGCTGCCGAGGCAATTTCCTATGAAACGGACCGGATGGCGTTCATTGGACGTGGGAATAATCTTTCCACGCCGCGGTCAATGACCGACGCGGGGCCGCTTTCCGGAAGCGCCGGCTCCGTGCTGGACCCTGTTGTTTCTATCCGGCAGCGCATAACCATCGAACCGGGGGAATCGGTGACGATCGATATCGTTACCGGCGCAGGCGATTCTCGCCATGCGGCCATGAACCTGGTTGACAAGTACCAGGATCAGCATTTGTCGGACCGTGTTTTCGATCTAGCATGGACTCACAGCCTGGTCGTGTTGCGGCAGCTCAACGCGACCGAGAGCGATGCACAATTATTCGGCCGCTTGGCAGGTTCGGTACTTTACGCCAACGCATATTTGCGTGCCGATAACGCGGTGCTGAGCAAGAATCAACGCGGCCAATCCGGACTATGGGGTTATGCCATTTCCGGCGATCTGCCTATCGTCTTGCTGCAGATCAGCGACGCGGCTAATATCGACCTAGTGCGGCAGCTGGTTCAGGCGCATGCGTATTGGCGCGTAAAAGGGTTGGTTGTCGATTTAATAATCTGGAATGAAGACCACTCCAGCTATCGGCAACTGCTGCATGATCATATCATGGGGCTGGTGGCAGGTAGTTCGGAGGCCCATGTGCTTGATCGTCCCGGTGGTATTTTCATCCGCCGCGCCGAACAAATTGCTTCCGAAGATCGTATCCTGCTGCAAACCGTTGCACGTGTGATTATTTTTGATAGCAAAGGGAATCTTTCAGAGCAGATAACTCGCCGCGTGCCTGCGGAATCGCCGATTCCGCCGATGAGGCTGGAACCGGTTCGTCCACCCGATTCGGGTCAAATTATTGGCTTGCCGTATCGACCGCTGCTCTTCGACAATGGGCTCGGCGGTTTTACCCCCGATGGGCGCGAATATATCATAACGACGCGCCAGCATCAGACCACTCCTGCCCCATGGTCAAATATCATTGCGAATTCCCAATTCGGAACGGTTATCTCCGAAAGTGGCCAAGCCTATACCTGGAATGAAAATGCGCATGAATTCCGCCTGACTCCGTGGAGCAACGATCCCGTTCGTGACCTCGGTGGAGAGGTTTATTATTTGCGTGATGAAGAAAGCGGCTATTTCTGGTCCCCGACACCCCTGCCGAAGCCGGGAGCGGCGCCATATGTCACCCGCCATGGATTTGGCTACAGTGTCTTTGAGTATACCGAGGGCGGTATTAATTCTGAGTTATGGATTTATGTGGCGCTGGACGCCCCGGTAAAATTTGCGGTGCTGAGAGTGCGCAATCAATCGGGGCGACCACGCAAACTTTCGGCGACTGGATGTATAGAGTGGGTATTGGGTGATTTGCCCGAGAAGAACAGGATGCATGTTGTTACCGAGATTCATCCTGCAACGGGAGCTTTGCTCGCGCGCAACCCGTATAGCAACGAGTTTTCAGGGCGGGTTGCTTTTTTCGACGTTGACGATACGGGGCGCAGTATAACCGGTGACCGGACCGAATTCATTGGCCGCAATGGCGGATTCGCGAATCCGGCCGGAATGGCTTCGGAGATACTTTCGGGGCGTACAGGGCCGGCGCTTGACCCGTGTGGCGCTATCCGGGTGCCATTCGGATTGCTGGATGGCCAGACGAGGGAGATCGTCTTTCGTCTGGGGGTTGGGTCCCATACTGATGATACCTTCAAGCTCATTCAGCGCTTCCGGGGAGCAGCGGCAGCGCGCCAGACTCTGGAAAGCGTACACCGCTACTGGGGACGGACGCTTGGCACTGTACAGGTGGAAACGCCAGATCCGGCTCTCAATGTGATGATCAATGGCTGGCTTGTATATCAGGTTATAGCTTGCCGTTTATGGGGGCGTAGCGGCTACTACCAATCCGGCGGAGCTTTCGGATTTCGCGATCAGTTGCAGGATGTGATGGCGCTGGTTCACGCTGAGCCCGCACTGGTTCGCGAACATCTGCTTCGATCGGCGTCGCGCCAGTTCGTCGAAGGCGATGTTCAGCACTGGTGGCATCCACCGGGAGGCCGCGGCGTTCGCACTCGCTGTTCGGATGATTATCTGTGGCTGCCTCTTGCCACCTGTCGTTATATCGCTGCTACAGGCGATATCGGTGTGCTGGATGAGTCGATTGCCTTCCTTGAAGGTCGTGAGGTTGGCGTCGATGAGGATTCATATTACGATTTGCCTGTTCGTTCCGGACAAGTCGCAAGTTTGTACGAGCATTGCACGCGGGCTCTCGTGCATGGCTTGCGGTTCGGCGAGCATGGCCTTCCGTTGATGGGTAGCGGGGACTGGAACGATGGAATGAATTTGGTCGGGTTTCACGGGCGCGGCGAAAGTGTTTGGCTGGCTTTCTTCCTGCATGACGTGCTCATTCAATTTTCCAGCCTCGCCGAACGGCGTGGAGATACGGCTTTTACAGCGCGCTGTAAAAAGGAAGCCAACCTTCTACGGAAGAATATTGAACGGCATGGCTGGGATGGACAGTGGTATCTTCGCGCCTTCTTCGATGATGGATCTCCCTTGGGTTCTTCTATCAATCCGGAATGCAGGATCGATTCAATCGCGCAGAGTTGGTCGGTGTTGTCCGGAGTGGGTGCCAGCGAACGCCAACGACAGGCCATGGAGGCGGTAGATCAGCATCTCGTACGCCGGGACGCAGGGCTGATTCAACTTCTTGAGCCGCCTTTCGATCAATCATCCCTGAATCCGGGCTATATTAAAGGCTATGTACCGGGCGTGCGGGAGAACGGCGGACAATACACGCATGCCGCTATCTGGGCAACGATGGCCTTTGCTGCGCTAGGGGATCACAAGCGAGCGTGGGAATTGCTGGCCATGATCAACCCCGTGCATCATGCCCAGACTCCGGAAGCGACAGGGGTCTACAAAATCGAACCATATGTTGTTTCTGCAGATGTGTATGGGGTTTCTCCGCACACGGGGCGGGGGGGGTGGTCATGGTATACGGGTTCGGCCGGCTGGCTGTATCGCTTGATGCTGGAAACTTTGCTGGGGCTTACTCTGAAGGAGGATAAGCTGTATTTCAAACCTTGTCTCCCTGCGGATTGGAAGACATTCACTGTGAACTATCGATATCGGGAAACAGTGTATCGCATCACTGTTACACAAGCAGTCAGTGAAGAGGCGAAGGAAGGCGTGACCATGGACGGAGTCGAACAACACGATCTGGTAATTGCCATGGTGGACGACCGTGCGCCCCATGCAGTCGAGGTCCGGCTAGGACGCTCTCCGGCGTGAGCGAGAAATTAACGAATCAAAACGTGGTTCTATCTAATCCGATTGGCTCCCGCATTTCCGGGGAATACATACAGTAATGGTTCAAAGAGCAAAGAGTTGTAGCAGAGCAGCCGGTAAAGCCTGTTGTCATGTCCTCTTCATACCGAAGGAAGCAGCGAGCCTCTTATGGACATGCTGACCCTGCCAGACGTGGGAATGTTGGACATCGTAGTTTGTGCGAGCTTGGCGGTCAGGCTTTGGGTATAACGCTGGAGTAAATAACGTAGCGGACTGCCTAGTTCGAATTCTCTTCGCAGATTAGCTGCCTTAAGACGATAGCCATAACCCTCACTTTGCACTACTGCCCGGTTCGGTGTGGTTTTTCTTCCCATGAGCATGGCAATCCCAAATAAACCTTCATTGCCGATAACCGTAATCTTCGTTGACTCTCCGTCATCCGTGACCGTTAGCAGAGAAATAATGCTGGTAGTGGGGAAGTAAACAAGGTCTATTTCACCGCCATTTTCGTACACTGCCCATCCCTGCGGGAGAGACACAAGTTCAAGGCATGATTTCAAGCGCTCGTAAACCTCGTCGGGGAGAGCAGCCAAAAAAAGGTTTTGCTTGGGGGTGTGAAGGTATGACATCATGTCCTCTCTATTTTTAGTTCAGATTGACTTTAATATCTGGCCCTGTACGCTATATACAGGCGGTTTACGGGGAAATTGCAGATTACACGGATATCCGCTTCCCGTATGTGCGGTGGCAGACAGACTCGACTTCTCAAAAATAAGAAAGTTTGAAATTGCAGCACAGCAATATAAGCTATACTTTATTATTTACATGGAGGATGTGATGGCCAAATCTACCGCTCGAGAGAGCAAAGAAAAACTCATCGAAGATTTTCACTCGGTTATTAGCGATACGGAAGAACTGATGAGATCCGTGAGCGGTGAAAGCGGCGGAAAAGCTCAGGCTTTGCGTGCCAAGCTTGAACAAAACTTGAAGTCCGCCAAGGAGTATCTGCAGGATTTCGAAGAGACTGTGGTAGACAAATCAAAAGTGGCGGCTCGCATAACCGATGATTATGTCCATGAGAACGCCTGGCAAACGGTAGGGCTCGCGATCGGCCTTGGGGTGGTGATTGGATTATTACTCAGGAATCGCGACGATTGATCGGTCGTTAAGCCGGCGCGTTCTTACGGTGCAAGGCGTGAAGGTGCATGAGAGCGTGGTGCAGGAACCGCGAGTCCAGTTTTTATTTTTTTGTCTCAGCAAAGAAAAAAAATATCGGCCCACATTGTTGTTAAATTGACAGGGAGATTGAGATGAAGATACGAGTTCTTTTTTCGTTTTGCGCTGTGCTATTAACGGGCGGCAACGTTTGGGCTGCTGGTTTCAGCGGATTGTATACATTTGGTGATAGCCTCTCGGATGTGGGGGATAGCCCCTCTGCCGTTATGAGTATTTACAAAAGCCTTGGTGGTAACTGTGATCCCTTTCATCCGTGCGGACCATTTGGTCCCTATGACCATGGCCGCTTCACCAACGGTCCTGTGGCTTCGGAATACCTCGCAGCCGCGCTCTTTCCAACGCCACCGGGGGTGGCCACACCTAATTTTTACAGCTATGCGGTTGGGGGTGCTACTTCCGGTATCGGAAACTATGGTGATGGAGGTACTGCAACCAAGGCGGGGGACAAAATTCCATTGCCCGTTCCGGGAATATTCCCCCTGCCGGCCATGCAGGGTGAATTGCAACAATATATGAAGGATTCAGGTGGCATGGCGGACCCTAACGCGTTATATTTCGTATGGGGAGGTGCGAATGATTATCTGACTCACGATGATCCCAAGCTGGCCGCGCAGAATATCAGTGGGTATGTAAGTGAGCTGGCGGCGGCGGGGGCAAATCATTTCCTTGTTCCAAATCTGGCGGACCTGGGCCGTACGCCGTTCGCCATAACCCACAATGACGTAGGGGCTGCCCAGAGTTTTTCTCTTCAGTTCAATGCGGAACTGGCAGCTCAACTGGGTACGGTAAGCTCGGCCTTTCCTGCTGCGCATATTTTCCAATTTGATACCTACTCTTTCTTGAATGGTGTCATACAGAACCCGGGCAGTTTTGGATTTACCGATGTGCAGAATTCATGCCTCGACGGACTCTCGCCCTGCGGCAGTCCTGACAGCCACCTTTTTTGGGACGATTTTCATCCGACCACCAAGGGGCACGGGATAATCGGATCTGCTTTTGCGAGCGCCGTGCCGGAGCCTGAAATGGTCCTTATGTATTCTATGGGCTTGTTAGTTCTTGGAATGGCCGGTAGCAAAAGGCGCCCGCTTAAGCAGACTGTGCATGGATAAACCGCTCAGTGCCCCGATTCAGTAAAACTTTTCGATAACCGGTGTAATTTTGGTACGCCCCGAATATGGTTTCATGCGTCCTTGGTATTGAGCAACGTCTTATGCTTCTAACATTCAGAAGCGACGCCTATGCCGACATAACCATGTTTGGCGACGTCGCGCAGCGACTTTTGAAGATGATGGGACACAGCGGAACGGTCCCTGGCGCGATATTGGCCGCGGATGTTCCAGCCGTGCTTGATCGCCTAAGACGCGCCATTGATGCAGAGAAATCGATGGCGCCCGAGCCACCGGGAAATATTTCGGACAAGGACCAGGATGATCAGGCTGTTAGCCTGGCATATCGGGCTTTGCCTTTGATTGAATTACTCGACGCAGCGGCAAAAAAGAATTGCGACGTCATGTGGCAAGCGATGTAGCCTTATTGCATATCAGGCAAAACAGCAGCGGGAACAATTTGTGTCCCTGTATGTGTGGCAACGAACAGAGTATTAATTCGAAATAGCCGATTATACATTTGGGTGTCGCTCTTGCTCTCCCCTTGAAAGACGCCCCTGGTCCGGCAGCGATAATATCGCTCCGGACTTTTTATTGAATTGCAGCGCTATGGCTCATGCCATTATCCATCCATTCTGAATACGACAATTTCGGGCTGGTCTATTGAAATATCCGGGCTAGCAGCCTGTCGGACTTCCTGGATTAAAAAGTCGTCGGCAACTCACAAATCACCATTACAAAATGGTATGGTTTTGATTATTGACCAATAAATTGGATGTGTTTCCATGAGCCGCTTCAAGCCCGTCAGGCGTGACATGAACTACCTGTTTCCGCCTTCGATGAGCGACTGGCTGCCGGAACATCATCTGGCGCGATTTATTGTTGAAATCGTCGAGCAACTGGACTTGAAGCCCATGGAACGCGCCTACGGCACAAGCGGAAGCGCCCCATTCCACCCGGCATTACTCCTGTCTATCCTGGTTTACGGCTACGCCACCGGCGTGTTCTCCAGCCGCAAACTGGAAAACGCCACCTACGATTCAGTGGCGTTTCGCTTTGTGGCCGCAGACGAACACCCCGACCACGACACCCTGAACACCTTCCGCAAACGCTTCCTGAAAGAAATGGAAGTGCTGATGGTGCAAGTCCTGATGATCGCCCGCACCCTGGGCGTACTCCATCTCGGCAACATTGCATTGGACGGCAGCAAGCTCAAAGCCAACGCATCCAAACACAGCGCACTGAGTTATGGGCATATCAGGAAACTGGAAGAACAACTGACAGACGAAGTCAAGCAGCTCATGGAGTTGGCTGAAGCAGCGGATAATGAGAAGATACCCGATGGCATCAACCTGCCTGAAGAGATCGCCCGCCGTGAAGACCGGCTCAAGGCCATCGCCGCAGCTAAAATCAAGATCGAAGAACGTGCCAAAGAACGGTTTGATCAGGACGATACCATTCGTGCTTCGAAATGTCTTGCATTGTTCACCCCCTAAAGATCAGTTTGAATTTAATTAACAGGACTACCTACAGATGAGTTTAGGCAGGAAAACTGCATTGATCGGTCTGCTAGCGCCCAAGCGCTATATCAGAGGTCGCGTATAAGCCAGACGACACATGGCACGGAAATGGACCAGCAGATATATAGCTAAGCACTTAATGCCTGAGCCACAGGCACATCACTCGTAAGCTCCCCGTCAAGAAGACAATTTCATATGCCGCGATACAGTTGGGGTAGGATGGATAGAGCGAAGCGCAAGCCGTCATCCGACTTTTATCCACACCTTCGGGATGTAATCCGGTAAACTGTGCGCAAACACTCCCTCATGCGCTCGCCCGCAGCCGGGCGATTGGCATTGTGTGGTTCGATGGAGTACGCTACGCTTTACCTATCCTACTAAGGCAGAGAATGGTTCATAGCATAATTCTTACGTTGGGAAAACAGGAGAAAACGATATGGCTCAACGAATTTCCCCCGTTGTGTCCTATTTGGGATGTGTACTGATGGCCCTGGCATTTTTTCCAACCGCCCATGCCCAACAAGCCGGCGGCGTCTCTGGCGACGGATGGCAACTCTTTCGCCCCGATAATCAGGCAAAACAAAAGGAGGCCATCTCCGGCGGCGCATGTGTCGTCCAGACAGGGGCTTTCCCGGTTGGCTTCAATGCCTACGTGGTGCCGGATGGCGATCATCCTTCCTATCCACCATTTTGCTCTCCGGTGCCGGCTGGCCCGCTGAACCTGGTGATCGATATATTGGCGCCGGATATGCGCGAAGCGCCGCTCGCCGTGAGACTGATAAAAATGGAAGGTGGGGAAGAGCGTGAAGTATTGTCGGTGCCTGCCACCGAATATACTTCCGGAAGCATTCCCCTTGCGGTTAACCTGGAACCCCTCGGCAAGTATAAGGTCGTGCTGATCGGCAACGACGCCTCGGAAAACGTCGGCAATCTGGTCAGCATTCCTCTGGAGGTACGAAAAGCGGGTGATTATGTCCACACGGGTAACGGAGGCGCGGGCTGGGGTTTTCTGGTATTGGTGGTAGGCCTCGCGGGACTCACCGGTGGTGTAATCCATTTCTGGCGCCCCAAACCGGCCACCACAGGTACGTCCGGTTAATCAGCAGTTTGGCGGTTCAAGTCCATGTTCCTACCCATCGCAAAATACTTGCCTTTTTTATTTTATAAACTATAAACAAGAAGACCGCTTTCGGGCAGTCGGTTTCAACCATGCCAGCAAAGGAGAAATTTATGCCAAAATGCGACGGATGGCGGAAATGAGTACGACAAATCTTTTCAAGTAGTCGCCTTCGATAAAACCTATACGTTCGATAGCTTCGAATGCGCAATCCAAATGCTTGCACCCGTCTGCGCGCATTGCCGTGTGCGGATCATCGGCCACGGCCTGGAAAAGAACGGCGTGATGTTCTGCTGTAATCATTGTGCGGAAAAGGAAGGCGTGACGGAACTGCGCGATCGTTCATAAGCGCGCCTGAGCCCAAAGCCCATCACCAGCGCCGACCCGAGGATTGCGAGCGCCATATCCTTCTGCGCGTCCCAGACATCCCCTTGCAGCCCAAGGTATGCCGCACCCAGCTCGGGGTTGACCAGCATTGCGATGATCGCCTCGAGAATTTCAAAGAAGCCGCTGAATGATACGATTATTGCCGCCGGAAGGAGCAATGCCCAGAATCCGCGCACTTTCGTGATGCGGATGAGTACTTCCTGGATCGGATACGCCATCACACCGAATGAGAAATGCACGATTCGGTCAAAATGGTTCCGTTCCAGGTGAAACGTTTCTTTGAGCCAATAGCCTAGCGGCACTTCCGCGTAAGTATAGTGCGCGCCCGTGGCGTGCATGACAAGAAAAAGGAAAATGAGCACGTAGGCGGAATTCGAAAGCGGCAATCGGCGATACGTGAAGATCAACGTCGGCACCGAGATGAAAACGAGTAAATTTTCAAGCAGCCAGTCGCTGCGTTTCACCGGATCGATTGCAGCGATAACCCATATGATGGCATAACAGGCGCAAAGGACCTGGAGCAGCCGCCGCTCGCGGAATGGTTTTTCATTCATGGAGAAACACAGCGTTTCTGGACGGCACGCTCTCGCCAGTATGTAAGCAGCATACCGATTAGCGCGCCGAGCAGCGCGGCAGCCAGGTCGAACTGCATATCCCATTCGTCACCTTGTGCGCCGAGCCACGCCGGTCCGGTGCCGGGGCTGACGATCTCCGCTACCAGCGATTCCATGACTTCAAAGCCAACGCTCGCACCCAGGATCAAACTCACCGGCAGCCAGTTTGCCGCCCAGCCCCCGAGGTTTCCCGTGCGGACCAGAAGTTCGCGAAACGGGTATGCCAGCAGCAGCCCGAAACCAAAATGTATGATGCGATCATATGGATTCCTGCGCAGGCCGAGCATCTCTTTCAACCAATCGCCAATCGGCGAGTTCGCGTAGCCGGTGTGCGTGCCGATGGCATGCAGGCTGAGGAACAGCGCGATCAACAGGTAAGAGAGATTCGAGAAGGCAAACCGCCGGTAAGTCGCCACGAGGATACCGGCGAAAACGACCACGAGAATATTCTCCAGACCCCAGACCAGCCAATCACGCGGGTTGATCGCGGTGCCGATCCAGACCAGCGCATATGCTCCCAGCACCATATGCAGGAAGCGGTTTTGGGTAAATGATGGAGAAGCGGTCATGGCAAGCGCTGTCTCGCTTGAGCCCCAAACGGACAGGTTTGCTGCGAGCGCAAAGGCGTTTAAGGGCGGAAGAAAGACAAGCGAAAATAAATGCTTATAATTTCCAACGTTTCAATAGCTGAATCTGTACGGTGAGTCACATAGAAGGCGGGAACCTCGGAATAAGTTCTTCGTGGAGCGTATTTCCATCAAAATTGGAACGACACCATGGTCTTCCAACAGCTCGAGGCACGTTTAATGGATAAATGAAGGCCTAGCAGCCTGTCGGACTTAAAGCCTGCATAAAATAGTATAATGCACGTTAAATCATAACATTAATACAATATTGCCATGAGCCACTTCAGACCGATCAAACGCGACATGAACTACCTGTTCCCGCCTTCGATGAACGACTGGCTGCCGGAGCAACACTTAGCGCGCTTTATGGTGGAAATCGTGG
>JACCWK010000249.1 GCA_013697655.1 Nitrosospira sp. | reverse complement strand
GGCGTGGAACTTGAAGAGAATGTTCGTGCTGGTGGGGTAATTCCCATCGACATTCAACGTTTCTGAGAATCTGAAAGCGATTTTATGAAAGCACGATTGAACCTTTGCGCTAAAACCGGAAAATTGGCGTCGCCTATAACAGCAAGACCGACAGTCTGCTAGACAAATGTGTGGGGGGATTGCCGGATTTCCATGTCCCGCTGGCAAAAAATGCGTAGATGATCCCTCAGACAATTGCGACCCTACCCGGGGTGGCGCCGACTGCAGCGGCATCTGTATTAAATAACCACAAGCGGAGTAGAAAGGTTTTTCTAAGGGATTAGAGCAGTGAATCTGTTGACCCTGGGCGGGAATACACGCGAGATGTTTGTTCCCGCCATTCGCCAAGCCCAAGTTAGAATGCTGGCATGCGAGCTTAATTCTCTGATGGCGTTGGTAGCGAATCCCAGATTCGAACTGGGGACCAACGGATTATGATTCGAATAACTAACCGTTTTCATTAGGGTTCTTCCTAAATTTACATCCCTTTTTACCCCACTTTGGGTAGGTTTCTGGGCTGATCTAGCTGTCATAATACTGGATGCTTCAGTGAGGGATGAGTTAGCTACTTTGACATACCTTTGAGTGGTCAGAATAGTGGCATGTCCCATAAGCTTCTGTATCCTAAATGCATCCATGCCAGCATTAGCTAAGGTGGACCCATAAGTGTGACGGAAGGCATGAAGTACGAACTCCTTCTCATCCTGTAATCCCATCTTGGTACGAACTCTGTCCCATATATGGCAAGCGCTATTACGTGTTAGTGGAGAGAACAATTTAGAGTTCCCTTGTGCTCTACGGGTAAGTATCCGAAAGGCTCTATCAGTGAGTGGCACAGCCCTGTCTTCATCTGTCTTGGTGTCCACTACTAGAACAGCTTTGGCATACTCACTGATGTGCTGTGGTTGGAGATTGAGAGCCTCAGAGAGCCGCAGGCCTGTGTCAGCTAGGGTAGCCACCAAGTCAGCCATAGCGTTCTCCCAGGGGCTTCCACTGGCCTGGAGTAGGGATATAGCCTGTAACTCTTCCTGATTGCTTATGAGCCTTCTCCTACCATTCTTCACCCTGTAACGGATGGTATTAGGTTTCCTACCGTGGTACTTCTTCCAGCGTATAGCCTCCTCAAATAGGACTGCTATCACGGAGAATCGTTTATTGATGGTACTGGCAGTAAGTCCCCCATCATGGAGTTGCTCACCATATTCCAGCATGGTTTCATCATCCAACTCGGAGAGGTAACAGTCCTCCCCGAAGTGCTTCACCAGCATCACATAGATATTGTGTATCGACTGAGGACATTTAGCAGACCTCCAAGAGTCTCTTACTCTCATTGCATGGGTGAATGCTTCCTTCAGTGTTAGGCCACCTTCGCGCCTAGCCGTGGCTTTAGCTTCAGCCTCAAGCATTAACTTAGCTTCCCGTTGTTGGGCTTCCTTCTTATCTGTGGTGTGTAGTGACTCCCGAACTCTCTTGCCACCAACAGGGTAGAAGCTGCACCAGTAAATCCCCTTCCGGCCAACAGGCTTAATCATGTTAGCGGTCCTTATTCTTGGTTTCAGCCTTGGCGTTCACATCATCATCCATAGGGTTACTTATAGTTTCTCAGGTAGGGATTACTTCCAGGCCCCACTGGACCCCTATAAGTATCTGGTGCGATAGACTGCGGAACAACCACTGTGGCACCTGTGGGGTACTGGTGGATACTTCCAGTGTTCCCCTGGTTATCCGAGTAGGTAGACAGGCCACCACCATAGTTACGTGTAGTGGAGGCGTACCCATCGGGACCCATGCAGTTGATAGTCCCCGCACCATTGTTCTGACAACCAGCATAGGTGGTACTACTTACGAAGAACAGTAAGGCTACTGCTAGGTACTGGAGGTGTCTCATGGTGTTGGTTCCTTGCTCAATCAGTGTGAAGGTAGCCCATCAGTATTGTAGAAGCGTTCAAAGTTACCCATCTTGATATAGATAGCCGAGCATCCGAATACTTCAACTCGATAGTACGGCCTAAGAGAACCATTTTGATAAGCACTGTGGACATGATTTAACGCTCCTGAGTAGGTCGGAGGAAGCAGGGTGCAACCTCTCGACTGAGTGACCAGTATACCTACAATGTAGGTAATATCAAGTATTTTCACAGAGGACCATATAGTGGGTGTTCGCCAAGCTTAATTAATAGCAGTTCCCACGCTGCAAGGTGTATCGGCCTATGATTTACACTCCCGACAGGAGCACTCCATCCATGCCACGTCTTAAGTGAGGCCTGCGCCAATCTAGCAGCTTGCTCCCTAGTGACCCTATGCTTCTTCAGCATAGCCCTTATCTCTTCGGGTGTCGGCCTTGTGATGGGAGGGGTATCGGTAAGGGTATCTATATTGTCTCCAATAAAGTTCTTGGCGCTAATTACTACTAACTGCATTGCTCTTAATCATCTGGGTAGGCATCAGATAGGGTTACTCCAGATGTATTCATTATTCAATGCGTTCTCCTAGTTTTGAGCAAACTATGCGCCATCGCTTACCGCTGCGACTGGTTTCATCCCCTACGGGTTCCCACTTATCTGCCACGGAAGCATGTATTGGGACCCCT
Source organism: Nitrosospira sp. (assembly GCA_013697655.1). Lineage (GTDB taxonomy): Bacteria > Pseudomonadota > Gammaproteobacteria > Burkholderiales > Nitrosomonadaceae > Nitrosospira. Next base: position 8,641 of record JACCWK010000249.1, on the reverse strand, counting down.
CTGCCCATGTTTCCTGTAAAAAAAATTGACATAATCACCTTCTGGCGCGCTTCCTTGCAATCATCTTCTGAATAAAACATTACCGATCTAAACTGCAATTTACCGATATCCCTTGCTTCTTTAATATCTGCTAGTTCCCATACCCTAATATTCTGCCCGACTACACGAACAGTTCCAGGTGCCATGTAGTGAGTGGTTTCCTCATCTTTACTCACTTTGAGCCATCCATCCTCTGTCAACTCTTCAGCACACCAAGCGTTTCCACCAAATCCTACCATCAATGCAACCAGCAATACCCTCATGTATCCCATCCGTATACCTACAGTGTGTATAAACCAGCCATTCTATTAGATTGGCCACTAGGGAATGCAGCAAATACGCAAGAACATGGAAAATCCATTATAATGTCCCTGTGAGAGCCTACAGTGAGTTCACCAGTGTTTCACCTAGGGTAGCCTAGCTTGAGAGCCTATCGTCCACTGTAGGGCTTCGTAGTGCATTCAATGTAGTTACTGCTGTGCTTCCCCACGGGATGTTCTCACATGGGTGCTACAGGGTCCGCAAAAAGCCCTGATGAGAGATATAGACACATAACAACTGTGAATACACTGTTAATCAGGGCGATGGGCACTACCTACATCCTATTACGCTAGAACTGTCCGGCTATTCGTGTGCTGAATACAGCCAATATCGGGAGAAATGGATTTAGTATCCCTTTCACTACACTACTTATCAATAACTTACCTATCAATCAGTCCAGCTATCAGCCTATGAGTGGTAATAATCAGCCCAAGAGGAGACTAAGGAGTTACACCAAGAGGAAATCAATGAGAACACCATAAGGCTACCCCCTAGCCCACCACCAGTACGCGAGAGGGGGCACGAGGGGGAAAGCGCTGGAGCCGGTACATAGGGTACCTTCTCATAAATTTGTGGTAAAACTATTTAGGAGGTTCATCATCATCAGGTATCCACAGGCGTTCAAGTGGTGTCGTAATGTTACCCTCACTGGCAAGCCTCTTACGTTCTTCTAGAAGGATATCTCGCTCTCTCAGTAGGTTATCGCGCTCCTCGGTCACAGCACGAAGCTCTCTCTGTAAGCCCAGCATGATATTGGTAAGAGCGGTAGTATGTTCTTCCCACAATTCGTCAGCCATTTGTGACCTCTCTGGTATCTGTTAGATGCTCCATTATAGTGCCGTGGTTAACGAGGGGGGGCAGGAGGGGGAAACGCTGTGGGGGTGAGACATAGGTTACTCTCTCATAAATTTGTGGTGTAATTATTGGGGGCTATCTGAGTGCAAGTCTAACAATATATGATGAGCACCAGTCAAAACTCATCAAAAACGACCATGCTTGATAGAATTATTGCAAACATATTCTCCCTGGAAGGGATAATCTTAATACTCATCGGCGGGGTTATCTATCAGTTTGCCGGAGTCATGCTGAAGCTCATGGGTTTACATAAGACCAAGAATACCTTCTTGAGATATCTGTCAGAACAATCAGCAAAACAGATGGGCGAGCGGGAAGAGATGGTTGAAAGAATGAGGAAAGATAAAAGTACGGTTTCTTTCTTTATTATGCATCAACGGCTTTATTGCACGCTCTCAGTACTTCTTATGATCATGGTACTAGGAGGTTTGTTACTTATCCTCACCATACCAGTCGTTGATGTGGTACCAATATATACAATACTTGCCATATCATTGATATTATTGATGGGTGTAGGTGCTTGCCTCTTCCGTGCATTGGTACTCCACCAGGATATAGAAACAGCCGTATTGTATCCTCTCGGAGACCCCATTGGTTATCCTGACGATCAACCCCGTGGGCACCCGGATGATGACTAAGCGGCAACCATAATACCTAGAGGCTCAACATAGACATTTATTCTACATAGACCACCAGAATAGTCTCCCTTTAAGCCCATCCATAGGATGTACCAGTGAGGTAACCCTAGTGCCGCTATCAGTGCTACCACTGGCTTCCCTATGGCTAGCTGAGGGTTTAACTAAGGTATTGAATACTGTGTAATAGTAAGCATTTCATACACTATCTTCACCACCTTGCTACGCTGTCAGAGTCCTTATAGTTGTTCACCTGATAGCTCTGGTAGAACTATCATTAACTTTGGGGTAAGACTTGTGCGAGAGGCTGGTTATATCTATCAATATTGCGGTACCTCTTTGAGACTATTCTTTATTCATCCATTGTTAAGATGCTGTGGTATGCAAGTATCAATACACCACCATCTACACTATCACCGCCCACTCTAAACATTGACTCAGCTATCAGGCACCTAGAGAGACACCTTAGTTATCTCTTGTAACATCTATGCTGAAGGTAGAGCTTATGCGAGAGTGAGGTTATAGGGAGTCAATACTGCTCTAACCCTATGAGATAACCCCAGATTCATCTGGTAAGAGACTGGCAATTGCTGTGTCAGAGAATGCTCCTATATCAAGAGTGGGGCTATAGAAGGGGTGTATTGCTGTAACACTTTGAGTCTCCTACCTAATACACCAATTGGCAACCTTCTGTGTTCACCATAAGCTCAACCCGCTAAAAGGAACCCATGCCCAATAGGTTCTCTATGGGGGTGGTTACCTTTTCTTATTCATGCTCTGGGAAATAATCCTTACCAGAGTATCTAACTAGTGACAGCCCTTCCATCTTCCAGCCTGAGCTATCCTCTAGGGCTTCTCCCATTGCTCTGGTAAAGGTGCTGCGGGGGACCTTCGTGTGTCCCAAGGCTTTCTTAAGTCTACTTATTGATACCTTGTCCAAACTAGTAGGCAAACCTGAGATATAGTCAATGATAGTCTGGGTAATCACTTGCTGCGTATAAGTAGACGTAAGGTGCTTTCCCTCCCAAGGAACCCACTTCACCCCTGGCATTACTTGTTCAATACGTGGCCTGATATCCTCACTGTTATGGATAAGCCAAGCGTCCATCTTGCAAGCCTGATTACCTATAATCTTTCTACAGCTTCCCCTGCTCATCGCTTGGTAGACACTATGGGCTATCTCAGAGGTCAATACTTCCTTGATGGCAGATGTGGTAATGGGGGAAAGGATGTCATCAGCTTGACCAGCTATGGAGCTAGCGAGTCCCAGGTGCCCTCTATGGAGAACGCCAGCGAACACTACATGCCGAGCATAGCTATATTGGGATAATGAAGTTTCCTGACCCCAAGTTAGAAAGACTATGCGGTCAACAGTACTGTTCCCTTCTTCTAACTTTGCGTTAATGTTTATCCCCGATGAGCGGAGGTCCTTTCGTAGCTGGTCTTTAAAGTCTACATTCTTCTTTGCGCCATAGCTTCCCTCAGACTGTTTAAAGGTAAAGATGATTAGCGCTTCACTCTCTGGGATATCAGCCACGAGATTGCATACTTCAGAGCATACCTTCCTGTTTTCCATCCTGGCATTACTAAAATCCTTGGTCATGCTTTCGCGTCCAGCAGCAGCCTTGAGATGATGAATTGTCACTTGCTCATACTGCTTCATCCCTTGGCTGAACTTACCACCCAAGCGTATGGACTTATCCATCTTTTCAAGGTCGCGGATAGGATAGGAGGCATCTAGGATAGCGATAGTTTCTAGTTCGGGAGGCACCACCAAATCATAAGAAATAAGCCCACCCTCTTGCTGTGTATAGGCTACTCTTACTGGTTCCTGTGAGATATCCATGAAGGACCGCAATACCTCTTCAACGGGACCTTTCCCTACTTGTCTCTTAATGATGTCTACCTCAAGGCCCGTGAGGACGGGGAGCCGTATAACCTTAGCTTCCCCCCCAAGCCTCTGCCTCTCCAACTCCTCATCAATAACCGGAATAACTTCATTGAAGAACTTCACAGCCTCACAGTCTGGGGATAAATCAGGGCTTCTATATCCGAATGACTTCTTAATCTGCTTGTGCGATATGACTCGTGCTTCAGACACTAATAGAGATTCATCCCATATCAGTAAGCTTCGGGGATTGCCCTGGTATTGATTGAACTGGCTAAGATTGTTCTTGTTGATGCGCGTATGGGTGACCAACATGATTTGACGGTCATCGTTATCACGCGTAGAGGATTCACTAGCATATCCGTTGAGTAGTTCACCAGCTTGTCCAGCTTCATAGTTGTAGCTATGGACCAGCCCGATAGCTTCAGGGGGAACACCATTACTGATAAGGTCCCGCTTCAGTTGGCATAGGGCTTCAACCTTTCCCGCCGCTACAGCTACGCTTATATCTGTGTACTCAAGTCCATGTAGCGCAGCACACCATGCTACGATGCTCTGTGTCTTTCCCATTCCGGTAGGTAGAGGATAAGCATAACGCCCTTTCTTCTGACCGAAAGCTAGTAATGTAAATCCTCCCACAAGCTCCATTAACGCAAGCCTGTGTTCCTCTCCGAGTTCATTGCCGAACTTAGTGAGATTATCAGAGACAATGTCAAATGCTCTGAATGTTAAATCCCAGTGTAGGCGCTTCGCAACCAGTGCATACGCCTCAGGGTTGCTCCGGAGTTGTTTAATTGTGAGGGACACTTCGTTTACCTCAGGTGCAGCTTGTAGGGGTACTTCTTGGGCTGATTCTTGGGCATGTGAGTTATTCATCCTCAGGTTCCGTATAAGAGAACCCAAGGTAACTCATGGTAACATTAGAGGAACTATTGGTAGCGAATCCCAGATTCGAACTGGGGACCAACGGATTATGATTCCGCTGCTCTAACCACTGAGCTAATTCGCCACGTATGCGTCAAAGACGTCGAATTGTGCCTCTGGAGGATGACTCTGTCAAGATTTACAAGGGTTTGCGGACATTTGCACATGCTTGTACGAAAGACAAGGTTTCATCACCTTTTACAAATTCAGCCGATATAAATCAAGTAGTGTTCCTGCATAAATCTTTGGAAAGCGCCAATACCCCCTCCGATGGAATCAAAGCGTCTGTATAATATCCCCCATGAAATTTGATGTCGTTATTATTGGCGGGGGGTTGGTTGGGGCAAGTCTCGCGCTTGCTCTTAAAGACAGCGGTCTCAAAATTGCATTGGTTGAGTCGCGCCCGCCAACGCCTCTTCCCGCCAACGATGGTTGGGACAGCAGAATTTATGCTCTTAGTCCGGGGAGCGCCGGATTTCTGCAAGATTTTGGCGTATGGCAAGCGCTTGATGAAGACCGAATTACGCCAGTTTATAAAATGGCGGTGTTCGGCGACGATAGCGCCGCACGGCTTGACTTCAGCGCCTATGATATCGGATTGACGCAACTGGCTTTTATTGTAGAGAATCGCCAGCTCCAGACCGCCGTGTGGAATGCGCTCAAGCGCCAAAAAAAGCACGTCAAGATTTACTGTCCCTCGCAATGCGTCTCGATAACGTGGACCGAGTCATATGCCGATTTGCATCTGGCGGATGGCAATGTGCTGCAGGCGGCATTGATTGTTGGCGCGGATGGTTTGAATTCCTGGGTGCGGGAACAGGCGGAAATCGAGGTTGTGCGGCACTCCTATAAACAAATCGGGGTGGTGGCCAATTTCAATACGGAGCAGTACCATCGCAATGTTGCTCACCAGTGGTTCCGGCGGGATGGGGTGCTGGCGCTCCTGCCATTGCCGGAGAGACTGGTGTCCATGGTCTGGTCCGCAAATGAAGAGCAGGCCCACGCGCTGCTCGATTTAACTGAAACGGAATTGTGCCGCCGCGTTACCGAAGCCTCTTGCCGTGCATTAGGTGAGCTGCAGCTTGTGACGCAGCCCGCTGCTTTTCCGCTGAATTTCGTGCACGTGAAGAAACTGGTGCAGCCGCGTCTTGCGCTCATCGGCGATGCCGCACACGGTATTCACCCTCTTGCCGGACAAGGCGTGAACTTGGGTTTGCGTGATGTACGCAAGCTGGCTGTAACCCTTGCCGGGCGTGGGTTGGAAACGGATTGTGGAGATTACTTGTTGCTGCGTCGTTACGAGCGGGCACGCAAGGAAGACATTCTAGCAATGGAACTTGCTACTGATGGTCTTCAGAAGTTATTCCACAACACTAATCCGACGCTCGTTCGATGGCGTAATTTAGGCTTAGATATTACTAACCGCCTGCCCTTCATAAAAGACCAGTTGATGCAACATGCGTTGAGTTGAGGCTGAACCAGCGAATTTCGTGTTACGCGAGAGCGTAAGCATTGAAAGCGAACTTCAGTTAGATTTGGATTTATAGAGAATAGGTATGTTGTTTACTTGAACTGGAGCGATTGAGATCATGCGTTTTAACCTTGTCCTGTCTTCCTTATTGCTTTGCTTTCTTGCTGGTTCGGTTTTTGCCGATGAATCCTCTTTAAAAAAAACTCTTATAACAAGCTTTCCCGGCGAGAAGATTGAGAGCGTGAAGAAAACACCATATCTCGGATTATATGAAGTTGTGGTTGGGGGCGAATTATTCTATACGGACGAAAAGGCGACTTACTTCTTCTTTGGTCATGTGGTTGATCCACAAACCAAACAAAGTTTGACCAGCGAGCGCTTGCAGCAAATCAAGGATACGCGGCGGATAAGCATTGATTCCCTCCCACTTGAGCTTGCGATCAAAGCCGTCAAAGGCAATGGAAAACGTAAGCTAGCAGTTTTTTCCGATCCGAATTGCGGTTATTGCAAGCGTCTGGAAAAGGAATTGGCCAAAGTTACCGATGTCACCATCTACACGCTGCTTTACCCAGTACTTAACGGTTCGGTGGAGGTTGCCACGGCAATATGGTGTTCTGCTGACCGGCTCAAGGCCTGGAACGACTTTATGTTAAAGGATACTCCTTCGACCGAAAAGGGCTGCGAAACGCCGATTGAAACGTTGCTTCAGACGGGTCAGAAGCATGGAATAAATGGGACTCCGACGTTAATCTTTGCCGATGGCTCGGTGGTACCTGGAATGATAACCGCTGACATTATAGAAAAGAAACTGGGGACGGCAGCTATAAAATAAACAGTTTGTGAGCCGCCCAGGTTTGTGGCTCTTTTAGGGAACCGGCACATCTGGCATATAGTTATTCGGCATTAATACCCACATTTTACCGTTTTGCTTCATCTTTCCTGCCTGATCCCCGGCCTCCGGGCCGAATCCCCAGTAGAAATCGGCACGAACATTGCCCTTGATAGCCCCGCCTGTATCCTGCGCCACCATTAGCCGATGAAGCCGCTTATCGCTATTTGGCCACGTCGTGGCAAGAAAGACCGGTGCGCCCTGGGGGATGGAGCGAGGATCCACAGCGAGACTCCTGCCTGCAGTCAGCGGCACGCCCAGCGACCCTAGCGGGCCCGGCAGGCCGGCTGGTAACTCTCGAAAAAAAACAAAGCTTGAATTTTGCATTAACAGCTCATTCAGCTTGGCGGGATTTCTCTGTCCCCACGCCTTAATTCCTTGCATTGAGGCTTTTTCTAATGGTAATTCACCGCGCTCCACTAACAAGCGGCCTACCGATTTGTAGGGGTAACCGTTTTGTTCGGAATAACCGACGCGTACGACTTCGCCATTTCCGAGTGCTACCCGGCCCGAGCCTTGGATCTGCAGAAAAAATAAATCAACCGCATCATCAACCCATAGAAGTTCTTTCCCCTGTAGGGGCGTAGGATTTCTTTCTATTTCGGAACGGCTGTAATAAGGGACGACCTTGCGTCCCTGCAAACGGCCACGCAGCCGCATGTTCTTGAGTTCGGGATAAATCTCGCCTAAATCGACTACGAGGAGCTCATCGGGAGTGGTATAAAGAGGATAGCGATAATGCTTGGTTTTCTTACGGCTGCCCTTCAGTAAGGGTTCATAATAGCCGGTGATCAGGCCATCGCCGCTACCATCGGCATTCAAAACCTGGTGTGGAATAAACCGGCTTTCGAAGAATTGCCTCAGCGTAACGCTATCCTGTCCTCGCACGGAATCAGCCTGAATACATGTTTTCTGCCATAACGGCTGATTTTTCAGAACGGCGCAGCTTCGAAGGAACGCATCCCAAGCAGGTAAAATATCGTCATCCGCCCAGCCGGTCAGAGCGCCCCAGTCAGTCGGCCTGAGTATAGTCACCGGCAGGGGCGCAGCCGGCAAAACTGTGGGCGCCGACGGTTTTTCCGGAATGACGGGAGCCCTTGTGGCTACCATCGAACAGGCGTTTAGCAACAGCAATGAGGTAACCGCAAGAAAACTTAATTGGTTTTTCATCAAATTTTAGTTAAAGTTGCGTTTGACAAATATACATCATGCTTGACCCTATGTGGATATTACTCCTGGAAGCTGGCGTAGCGCTTGCGCTACTGATCATTATTGTCTGGTGGACCAGGCCGCAAAAAAAAGATCCCGAAAAAAAGGACGATGAACCTCTCTAGCAGCCTGTCGGACTTAAAGGAAATCGGCTGCAAAAGCGTCTGGCCGGTCCATATTTCGCCGCTTTTTCGGCCAATAGAATAACTATTGGCCTTCAAAATCGTCAAAATCTGTCCCCGCCCAGTCACTTTTTCGCTTCGATTCTTCAAGTCCGACAGGCTGCTAGTGTAGTGCGCCATTCTGTTTGGAACTTAAGCGGCGATTGGCGCGGATGACTTTTTGCAGGATGTCATTAGCCTTGGCAGTCCAGACAAAAGGTTTGGGGGATTGGTTATGCATGGCGATGT
>JACCWK010000248.1 GCA_013697655.1 Nitrosospira sp. | reverse complement strand
ACATCGCCATGCATAACCAATCCCCCAAGCCTTTTGTCTGGACTGCCAAGGCCAATGACATCCTGCAAAAAGTCATTCGAGCCAATCGCCACTTAAGTTCCAAACAGAATGACTCACTACACTAGTAAAGTTTTTACCCCTGGTTGGCGAAGTAATCACAACAACGTAATCGCACCCTCGCTTTTTCTCGCTCACGCGGACCCTTCAGTATCATATCGACATCATTCAACAATAGCCGGATCATGACGTATATGTAGCCGGGCAATTACTTCATTGCCTGATCCGGTACCGCACCCCCTTCCGCAGAAGCACGCCTTTACCTTGATATCTTCAATTATTCTTGATATCCGATACGCATGGAAATGCGTTATCCCGCTGTCCTGAAATTAATGCTGGCATTGAATCTGCGTCAATTTGTCACATGCGGCAATTTGTCACATGCGGCAATATGCCACATTGATTTCGCAATATAAATATTAAATAATCGCCCTATCGGCCTTGCTCGCGAGCATTCCCGATGTGGCGATTTTTAATATTTATAATGAATAGGGACTCCATATGAAAAAAATACTCAAATATGCACTTCTCCTGGCTGGCATGACTTCATTGCCCGCGATAGCACACGTGGGCTACAGCGGTCGTAATTTCGGTACGTTCGATGATACGTATGCCACATCCACTCGTTCGGAGCAAGTGGTTACCGGCAATTACGGCTGGATCGACGGCACGGATGCCGACTATGGTGATGCCCACAAAACACTTGCCTACCGGTTTACATTGCTTAACCCAACCGATGTAACGCTTTCATTTGAAAGCCAGGTTTTTACCCCGGCAACCGCCGGCGCAGCCCCCGTACTAGGGGTATTGCTACCCGGTTTTTCGCTCTATCAAGGACTTGCGCATGTCGCCCCCATGGGAGCGGATTATGATTCTTCGGATATCTCCAAGGCATACCGTCCCGAGAACACCGAAGGTGCATTCAGAGCGTTGAACGACTGGAAAATCGGCAATGCGCCAGATACTGTCAATGGCTTACCCGCTGCCCTGAGCTTTTTCAAATTTATCGGCAACGCCTATGACGGGACAGGCTTTGGCTCAGATGGGGTGGCTGACGGCAAGGTATCCCATACCTTCATGCATCTGGGAGCCGGTGATTATTCAGTGTTCCTGGGAGGATCGGATTATCTGGCTCAGGATATCTCCAATCCGCATCTCCTGGATAAGTATGGCGTTACCGGCACTTTGGTGGCCGGCGTAGTGCCCGAACCGGAAACCTACGCCATGCTGCTGGCGGGCCTGGGATTAATGGGTGCTATCACGCGACGTCGTATTAAAGCGGGTAGCGTCTAGTTCAAGAACTTATGACCGTGTAACCATTAGCGGTCTTCCAGAACGGACAATAAGTGAATGCGACGGATATATGCAGTTAACATGTCGGCCTGCGACAATTTGTCGCATTGACTTATGCATAGCTAGGATAAATAATGGTCTGGCTAGCTGTCCGCTTGAAATAGCCTCGGTAATATTCTTCCATTATAATTAATCTCTCCAAGGGAAATAACCATGAATAAATTCAAGAAGCGCCTCGGGTTGGCCACGGCAACTGCCTTGCTCGCCCTGGGGTCTGCGGCTCATGCGGCAACCGATACATTCGACGGCAATATGTTTTCAGTGGATTACGGCGTTTCAGTGACGGGTCCTACTTCCGGGTTCTTTTCCCTTTCCCATGCGGATGCCACGGGCAGCGCAAGCGAGGTTGAAATCCCGAATTTGTCTGGCTGGAAGATCGATACCATGGGTAATACCTTGTCGCTCACCTGGAACAAGGCTGACGAATTCATGAATTCCGGCAGCCCTGCATTCGTTGGTCTCAAAATATCCGATACCGGCGGTCACTTAGCCGACATCCTTGGCGCTTCAATCACCAACACGACTTACATGCCCTCAACATATGGCAATCTGGTAGAAGGGCTTACGCCGGGGCAAATCACGTTCGACGCAGATAATCTCTACATCAACCTGAATACTGCCATGTGGCATGCGGCCCCCATGGCGAGCATGGGCGATCCCTTCCGCGATCAGATCAACCTGTCAGTCAACTTTCAGTCGGCGGCTCCCATACCTGAACCGGAAACCTATGCCATGCTGCTGGCCGGCCTAGGTTTGATGGGCGGCATTGTCAGGAGACGTCAGGGTAAGCGCGGCAAATAAACCGGCGCAAGTCATCTTTAAAATAAAGGCCGCTCCGTACTGGGCGGCCTTTATTTTGTTTGTTCATGCATTGGTCAAGTGCCGGTATTTTATGCGCCTGTTCGTTTCGCATTATCCTGACCTGGAAGTTCGCCGCCTCCCTTTGGCTCATCCTCTATCCGATTCGTCCGTTGGATGGAGCGGGCTTGCTTTTGCCTGGCTGTTGCTTGTCATGCTGACCGGGGAGGCAATGGGGGAATATGTCCTTCCCCAGATCAATATATCTTCCGATCGCGTGAAGGAGCCGCTGATAGAGAAGGAATCCCTAAAATGGATCACGCGCCCCAGCAGTGATGCGGCTGAATTCCTGCGGCAAAAACCGGAATTTTCTTCCGCCAAGATTGGCGGCACAGCCGGGACCATATTCCTGCGGGGCCTGGGCGGTCCCCGTTTGGGAATCGTCATGAATGACAGCCTGGAAGAAGCCGGCGCCAATCATGGCACCGACCCCGCCACTTCCTATATCCAGCCTGATGCACACGACAGTATTACGGTGGTGAAGGGACCAAACAGCGTCCTTTACGGCTCCAGCATGGGAGGCCTGGTGATATTCAACGAGGCACCCAAGAAGTTTGACAAACCCGGCGTGCGTACCAGGGTCGTGGGCGGAATGGGCAGTTTCGGCCGCCGAGATTTCACAGCCGATGCCACCGTGGGCAATCCACTGCTCCAGTTAAGGGCAGTTGTCAACTTCACCCGAGGCGATAACTACAAGGATGGTTCGGGCAGGGAGTTTTTTTCTTTCTTCAAACGGAACTCCAACAAGCTGATCGCCACCTTTACCCCCACTAAGGACTTCAGCGCCGAGTTTAGCGCAGAACAGGGCGATGCCCAGGTTGCATTCCCCGCTTTTTCCCTCATGGGGGACGGCATTGAGTTCAAGCGGGCAATCCTGGGCTCACGCTTCGTGGTAAAAAATATCTCGGATAAATTCAGGAAGCTGGAGGTACAGCTTTATGACCGGAATCTCGACCACCATATGGACAACTTCACGCTAAGGCCTGTAACAGTCCAGATACTTAACCCGAACCCACCACTCGGTATTCCACTGCTTACGGAGACTGATCGCAGAACCTTGATGCAGAAGTTTCGTGGACGCTCCGCAAGAGCCGTGGCCACGTTTGATCTGACACCCTCGATCGAAGCCGTGATCGGCTACGAGCACAAGGATGAAAAATTCGGCGGGAACAATCAGACAGCGGGAACCTTCTGCATCGGGCCTGCCTGTTCCACCACCAACACCTTCTCTCCATTTTATGATCTGCATACCATTAATAACTCGATATTTAGCGAGGCAACTTACATTGTAAACGACAAGACGACACTCAAATTCGGACTTCGCCGGGATTACTTTCACACGACTTCGGGAGAACTACGGGATTTCCTGGGCTCTACCATCTTTCCCACCTCAAACAGTCAGCGCAATGATGTAACCAACCTCGGATTTGCTCGTATCGAACGCGAACTCGTCCCGGGCACGGTCGGCTATATCTCTCTTGCCAATGGGGAGCGCGCCGCGAGCAATCTGGAACGCGCCAGTTTCAATGGTTTCAATTTGAAAAAAGAAGTGAACCACGAAATCAACATGGGTGTGAATTTGACCCGTCCTACCTGGCAGTCGTCGCTGACAGTTTTTGCCAGCCGCATTGATAACTTCATCCTGATCAACCAGGGAACCCGTTCAGACAACATCGATGCCACCCGTTTCGGCACGGAATTTGATCTTACCAAGCAGGTTACGCCCAACTGGAGACTATTCGGCAATCTGGCCTGGATTAGGGCTGAAAATCTTACGGGTCACGGCAACGGTCCCGTTCCGCTCGCTCAGACACCGCCGCTGGATAGCAGATTCGGGGTGATATTCCAGCAGGGAACATTCACCACGACCGTGGGCGGGCGTGCCGTAATGAAGCAAAGCCGTATCGATCCCGGTTTCGGAAACTCCCTAGGTATCGATAATCCGGGCACCACACCCGGATTCATGACCGCAAATATGTCTATGTCCTGGAGACCGATGAAACAGGCCCAGTTGAGCCTGGGCGTTGACAACATCTTCGATGTTACCTACTACGAACACCTCAGCCGCAGAATAGGAGATGTACCCCCGGGATTCGTGAATTTTGGGCGGCTGAATGAACCTGGGCGCGTAGTGTGGTTTCGGGTAGTCCTTAATATGTAGAAAGATAATACCATCGGCTTATCATCGACTTTTGCGGTTCGTTTACCGAAGCGCGGGAAAGCGTCGTGCGACAATATGTCACATTCCCAAACAGATGTTTTCTACCTACATATAGTGGACCCCAATTTCCGGACAATGATTTAAGATGGTAGCCTGCTGTAAGGAGGAGCAGGTAAATGAGTGAGAAGAAACGCAAGATTTTCAGTAGTCAGTTCAAGGCCAAGGTTGCGCTTGAAG
>JACCWK010000200.1 GCA_013697655.1 Nitrosospira sp. | reverse complement strand
CCCGCCAAGGCGGGTGAATGGCTGCCGTGGGTGCATATTGCTATTGGCAATCTCAAGGCATTTCTGCTGGGAACCTATCACGGCGTCTCCTCCAGGTATCTGCAAGAGTATTTCAATGAGTTCTGTTACCGCTTCAACCGGCGGGAATGGGAAGCAGAGTTGCCATTACGCCTCCTCAACGCTTGCCTGACGCATACTCAGATAAAACTGAAAATGGTTTAGAGGCATAATATATTTTGACTGCTAAAAACGGCACAGTCGTTATAACATGGATGAGTTAAAGCTTGCCCGGTAGATCCATCGCAATTACATGGATCAAAGCGGAATAAACACGATCATCCGGAAAATGCCCTTTTATGAAAATCAGCTCTCCTATCATCCCCTTCGCTATTGTCCTGCTGGTTTTTAGCCTCACCGCGAGCGTCCGGATTTATGCCCAGGACGTCCGTGCTGGCGACTTTTTCCTGAGCTACATTGGCCAGCAAATTGTACCTAATAAAATGCATTTCAAGGGTACTGCTATCGGGGGCTTATCCTCGCTGGACTACAATTCGAGCACGGGTCGCTATCTGTCTATCAGCGATGACCGGAGCAAAACCAATCCGGCACGTTTTTACGAACTTTCGCTGGATCTTTGCCAGTTTCGGCGTTCTGCCGCGCCAGGTATGGAGGGTGTGACTTTTCATGCGGTGACCACCATCCAGCAAGCCGGAGGCGGCGCTTTTGAAAGTAAATCGGTAGATCCGGAAGGGTTGCGATTTGACGCGGCTCGTAACAAGATTTACTGGAGCAATGAAGGTCAGCGTACGATTTTCGGCTTTCAGAACCCCACGGTGCAGGAAATGAATCCTGATGGCAGTCATAGCCGCAATTTTGAAATACCTCGCCACTATTACCCGAGCGGTTCCAATATAGGAATATTGCCGGGCGATAAAGGCATCTATAATAATATGGCTTTCGAGAGTCTCGCGATATCGGTCGACGGAAAAATATTATATACCGCGACCGAGAATGGTTTGATACAGGATTCCCCCCCCGCCAATATTTTTACGGGTTCGCGTGCGCGCATTCTTTCCTTCGACATCGCCAGCGGAAAGCCGGCTGCGGAATATATTTACGAAGTTGGGTCGGTCGTTATCGCACCCGCCTTTCTGATCGGCTTTACCACCAATGGACTGACTGATTTTATCGCGATCGGCGATCGCCAGTTTATCACTATCGAGCGTTCCTTTACGCTGGATGCAGCCGCACCGCTCAGCCCCGAAACCGGCTACACCGTTCGCCTTTACTACGCTGATGCGCGCGGAGCAACGGACGTTTCGGGAATGCCGTCCATTGCCGGCAGAAGCATCCAACCAGTAACCAAGACCCTGTTGCTGGATTTATCGGAGTTGCGAAACATCGATGGGTCCGCGCTGGCCATGGGGAATATAGAAGGCGTGACTCTCGGTCCGCTCTTCAACGGCAAGCGCACGATTATATTGGTGGCGGACAATAACTTTTCCAGAAGTCACCTCACCCAGTTTGTGGCATTCGAGATCAGTTCCGATAGGCTACGCGACCCGTGAATGCGAACCGCAAAAAAAACACATATTGACGCCGGTTCGACAAATAAGAAAATACATGAGGATAGTTATATATTCTATTGATAATATGATAATATTAGCTATAAAATAGCTTGCATAATCTGATTATATCGTCAGATCGCATGCGAGCGTAAAAGGAAGGAATGTCACTTCTGGATAGGCACGGGCCCTTCGCAAATCTTTGACTTGACCCTGCCCTGAGACAATAACAGAGGTAAAGGAAGTCCCGCCGCAAGCCTTGCTCCTTTATCATGCCAAGTCAGCCGCAGGTTTGGGCAATCGGGTAACCGCTATCCTTCTAGTCGCTCTTGCCGGTGCTCTTCTGGTCGATCACCCCGGGTATCTCTTTTGTAGGGCGGGAGAACTTGCCTTTGAGGTCGTCGACGCCCCATTGCGGTTTGGCAAGCGGCTTCAAATCCTCGCGCTGCTTGCTCTTTTGCATGCTATTTATTTTCAGCTTACCGTCCCGTTTTTCCACCAACCCTGGCATTGCTTCACCGCCCCGGTTGAATGACCAGCCCAGCATGGGTTCACCCAAAGGCATGTTCTCCCCGGATTTGCCTTCGTAGCCAGTGTTCCAGACATGCCATGTCTTGCCGTAGCTGTTCATTTTTCCTTTCATCAGCTCTTTTTCGGCGATATCCGGAATATTCGGCGCGAAAAGCTGGCCGGAGAGGATCTCGCCATTGTGAGGATGCCAGTACTTTCTCTCCTCTTCAGGCAAAGTGGCGAAAAGTTTGTCGGAAATGATATATTCGATGCCGTTCAAATTCGCGTCCTTTGTGTTGCTGTCGAACAGCATGCACTGTGCAAAATCCTCGTTCACCTGTTGGCAATAATGATGTGCCTCCATTTGACTCTCCGGATGGTCTTTCATCGGATGGAATCCCACAAGATATATGTCGAATGCCTTCAAAGGCGTGGTGCTTTGCAGAAGCCCCGCTCCCGCCTCAAGTATTTTAGTTTTGGGAGTTTTTGGCTCCCCGGCAGGGGCAGTGGTTGTCGCGTTGTGTTGCGCCAACCGGGGAGCCTGGGCAAAGCCAGGAGAAATCGACAAGGCGGAAAATATGCCTGTACAAAGCATGATCAAAAGATTTTTATGCAGCTTGCTCATGATGATGTCCTTGTTTTGGATTTACAGGAATGCCGGTGCCAGCAATTACCACACACGCACAGGAGCCGCAAATGCCATGACGCAATCTGCCATGCACTCATGGATGCCGATTATTCTGGAGTACAAAAGATTTTTCGGTACGGTAGCGCACGGGATGGTTCGACGTCGGGTTGTTCACACTTTAGAATCTCCACGCCCAATAAAGCGGCCACCGGAATCTGCCGCATGGGTATCGGCTTTTCCGGAAAACGAAACACCTTCCTCCCCAAATCTCATGCCATACAGCTTTACCTCTGTTAAAGTAGTATTTTACCAAGCCTCTCTAGACGGTTTCGCCCCTGCAAGGGTGCAACGAAGCGAACGAAGATATTCTGGCCTATGAAAAAAATCTGTTCCGCCACCAATCTCATGGAAGCCCAGATCATGCTTGATCTTCTCGGCCACGCGAGCATAGCTGCACGATTGTTTAATGAACACGCGCAGGGTGGCCTCGGAGACATCCCTTTTACCCATGCTTATCCCGAAGTGTGGGTAGTCCGTGATAGCGATCTAGAACGGGGCCAAGCGATCGTACGAGCTTTTGAAAAAACGCCGGTAGAAAACCGAGTCGTATTTTGCCGTGCATGCGGCGAAGAGAATCCGCGTAATTTTCAATTATGCTGGCAGTGTGGTGCCGGCCTTGAGATCGCGTATTAAAGGCAGGCCTTCGTCATATTCACCTATGGTGAAAGTACTGTTTAGCCCCTTCAATAAACATTAAAGGGTTTCTCATGAACAGACGTCCCGTCCGGCCGTCACGGCCTGGAAATTACACCATTGGTCGAATAGGAGCCAATAGAGATGGATCTCAACTTATGATTACTGCATGAGTTAATAAAATAAAATCTTCATCCATCTGGGCAGCGTTAGCAAAAAACCTGGGTCGGACGTCTCGTTAAACAATTCCTCCATTTCTCGGCGAGCATCTTCATTTTTGCTCGTATGCTTTACTAATTTATTGGTCAAGTACGGCCAGTTAAACAGAAATTCCGCTTTGCGATAGATTTCAAATTTAGGCTGAAGGGCATCCATGCTACTTGTGTAGGCTTGTGCTACCGCGAGGCGACCTGAGTATTGGTTGATGATGATTGCTTCCGCTGCAAGAATCCCGGTTTCCATTGCCTTGCCGATGCCCTCGCCAGTAAGAGGAAACGTTGCACCGATGCATTCTCCAATTCCCAGCAGCCCCCCTTTGGAGAAGCGTGTACCGGAAAGACCCGTGCGAAGCGGCGCGCCTTTGAGGGGGCTCACAATTTCGCCATCCCGCATCAGTTCTTGCGCGAGCGGCAGTTTGGCAACAAATTGTTCGTAATTCCGGCGAGGATTGTTGTGCTTGTGCGCAGAGCCGAAGAATCCTATCCCAATGTTGAATACTGCATCCGGGCCTGGGAAAATCCAGCCATACCCACCTTTGATGGTGGTATCGAACACAAATACCAGTTCGTTAAAATTTTTTGCCAGACGTTCATTACGGTCGTACTGCCGCACGGCGAAACTTCTACATTCGGCTCGCAGCAGCAGGCCAGCGCGCGCAATGGGCCCGGGATGGGCACCGGTCGCCAGTAATACCCACCGCGCACGGGCAGTGACACGTTCACCGTTCCGGTTGAATTCGACATGGTAGATTCCCTCATCCTCATCAAGCACGCCGGCGAAATCATGTCCAGACAAGAATCTGCCGCCACCTTCGATGGCACTATTCAATAACAGTTCATCCAGTTTCAAGCGCGGCAGACACGCGCTGTGAGCGCGAACCAAGACGTCGTTGCCATCACCGCTAATCAGGCGCATGCCGTGAGTGGGACAAGTAGTTCGACTACGCACTTGATCAGGCCGAGTTTTTCCAAGGCATGGAATGCATCGGGAATTAAAGCATCCCCACAGGTTTTCTCACGGGGAAATACGGCTTTATCAAATAGACCTACGGACAACTGGAGGTGAAGACACGATTCGCGCTTTAAAGCACGCTAAGCCGCTGCGGCGAAGTCATGTATACGGGTTCGAAGCGGCCGAAACTGGTCTGGCCCGAGAATCGGAGACGCATTCCATTGGGCTATTAATGCCCAACCCCTCGAAAAGGACAATTCTACATATACCAAAAACGTTAAGTTTTTGATTATAGTCGAATTATAGTTATTTCTTGAAATAATAATTGCCCTTTGATTAGCTGAGCCCAACTGGAACGTTGGCATCGTAAGTAACTGAACTTAAAGACTTCTGTATATTAGCTCTTTCTTGTTTTTACCTTTTCGAGGGGTTGGGCATTAATAGCCAATACTGGCCGGCCAATCCGCTGCGGTCTTGTCTATCACCAGCCCGTTGACTGGATTCGTCTCATGCAGAAAGTAGCTAAATGATGCGTGCTGAATCTTTTCCAGTTCGGCATCGACGGTTTGTGTCCCCCTGCTCATAGTGTCACCTGGCCTGCCCAGGGTCCGGGTGCTGATCGAAGCTTCGAGCTCTGACCACTTCAGCGTTTGTCATAGAAATGCTCCAGGAAGGGCTCGCGAAAACCCTGGTGACATGCGAGGCAGCTGTTTTGCAGCTTCGCAAACGCGGAAATCACCGCTGGCCCGTCCTGGCGCGTAGCTGCCTGCCCCAATGCTTGTGCAGCCTGGTGGGTTTTCTCGTCATAGCCCTTGAATTTGCCAGCATCCGTGCCGACAAAACTTAAAATGCGCATCTTCTCGCCCAGCGGTGGCTGGGGATGGTCGGCAACCAGCGGTGCAATTTTTGACACCAGTTCCCAGTCCTCACGGAAAATGCCATCGGTAATGACCTGCATGTTCTTGCCAAGGTCTTGCATGATCTTGCGCAGGGCAAGCGGCTTGGCCTCAGCGTTGTCATCGGCCCAGGTCATTGAGCTGACAGTCGCCAGAAGCGTACCGATCACGCCTACTGCGACGATTGTTTTGAAAGTGCGTTCGTATTTCATGGGAACCTCTTGGGTTAGATTGCTTGAATTTCAATCGAAGCTACGCCCTTCGCCGGCTTCCTCATGGGTTTTGCCGTCGCGGATGTGGTAAATGCGCTTGAAGGTCGGAATGATCTTTTCGTCGTGGGTGACGATGATGATCGCGGTTTCGTATTGCTTGGCCATCTGGTTGAGGATGCGGACGACCGCCAGCGCGCGTTCGCTGTCGAGCGCCGCGGTGGGTTCATCGGCCAGGATCACCGGCGGGCGATTGACCAGGCCTCGGGCAATGGACACCCGCTGCTGTTCTCCGCCAGAGAGCTGCGATGGCATGGCCTTGGCGCGGTGCGCCACATCCAGCGCCTCGAGCAGTTCCATCGCCCGCTTGCGCGACTCGGCGTTGGGCTTCCCAGCCAGCATCGGCAGCAAGGCGACGTTGTCGGTGACGTCCAGAAACGAAATCAGGTACGGGGCCTGAAACACGAAACCGATCTTGTCGCGCCGCAACGCACGCAGGTCGGGAATCTTCCAGCCGTTGTCGTAGATCACGTCCTGGCCCAAAGTCATACGTCCGGCCGTGGGCTCGATCACCGCGCCCAGGCATTTCAGCAATGTGCTCTTGCCCGAGCCGGACGGCCCGATCAGACCCACGACCTCACCGGGCGCCACCTGCATGTCGACACCTTTCAATGCATCAACGGCGGTGTCGCCTTCGCCGTAGCGCTTTGTCAAGCCCTCAATACGGATGCCACGCGCGGACGATTCGACATGTTGTTTATCCACCGATGGCCTCCGCAGGATCGACTTTGAGCGCCGCGCGAATCGCCAGCACGCTGGCGAGCACGCAGATCACCACTACCGCCACGAAGCCACGCAGGGCGTCGCCGGGTTCCAGCAGCACGTACTTCGGAAAGATCGGCGCCCAGAAAGTGGCGGATATCTTCCCCACCACGAAGCCGATCAGCCCCAAGGCCACGGCCTCTTGAAGGATCATCGCGGCGATGGTGCGGTTCTTCGTGCCGATGAGCTTTAGCACCGCGATCTCGCGGATCTTGCCCATCGTGAGTGTGTAGATGATGAAGGCCACGATGGCGGCGCTGACGATGGCCAGGATTACCAGGAACATGCCGATCTGCTTGGCCGAGGTGGCAATCAGCTTGGCGATGAGAATGTCCTGCATCTGCGCGCGGGTGTAGACGGTCAGCCGCTTCCAGCGCCGGATCGGCTCGGCCACGGCGTCTGGATCGGCGCCGGGTTCAATCTGCACCAGCACGGCGTTGACGGAAGGGTTGGTACTTTGCGAGGCGATTACCGCATCTAACAAACCGGGCACGCCGGGTCGGTTCAGAGCCGGGTTTTGCTCGGTCCGGGCGCGTTGCCGCACGATGGCATCGTTGTCCTTGAGAAACTGAGCCTCTTGCGCGTCCTTGAGCGGTATGAAAACCATCGGGTCACCGCCCGAGGACACCATGCGGCGCGTGAGCCCCACCACGGTGTACTCGTTGCGCCGGATCTGAATGTGGTCGCCCAGCGCGAAGCCGGTGGCGATGTCGGCAACGGCCTCGTAGTGGCCGCGCGTCAGGTGACGCCCGTCCACCAGGTAGCCGGGTTGCCCCGGATGACACGGGCCGTCGGGTGTGATGCCGACCACCATTGCACGCACATCGCGCGCCTTGCCATCCCCGAGCTGGCGCACCTGCATGGTCAGATAGGTGACGTTGGCGGCGCGCGCCACGCCCGACATACCGAGAATGCCGCGATAGGTGTCGTCATAAATGCTCGACGATTCGGCGTAGGGGCCGAGTGTGTCCTGCTGTACCACCCATAGATCGGCACCGCTGTTGTCGAGCAGCACATTGGCGTCGTCCACCATGCCGCGATACACGCCGGCCATGGTAAGCGTCACGCCGATCAAGAGCCCCAGTCCGACGCCCGTGAAGATGAACTTGCCCCAGGCATGCAGAATGTCGCGTCCGGCCAGGCTGATCATGACGACTTGCCCAAGATGCGATCCACAATCTTGATGCGGCTGTGGGCATCCAGCGCCTTCTGGCTGTAGACCACGACACGTTCACCGTCGCTGAGGCCCTGAAGAATCTGCACCCGTCCTTCGAGGTCGGTCGCGCCCGTCTTGACCGGTGCAAAGCGCAAGCTGCCGTCTTCAATAACCCACACACCGAGACGCCCGTCGACACGTTGCACGCTGGCATTCGGCACGACAGGCATCGACTTTTGTGCGGCCAGTGCGACCGTCACTTCGGCCAGTTCACCGATGGGTGGCAGCGTTTGCGGGCGCTGATGGAACGCGACCTTGGCCAAGACCTCATCGGTGACGGTATCGGCATGCGGCTCGATGCGCGATACCCGTCCCGCCCGCGGTTCACCCGCCTGGGAGCGCAAGACGATTTGCGCCGGCAGCTCGGCCCGCAGTCCTAGGGCGCGCTGCTGATCGAAGCGGACGTTGATCCAGATGCTACCGGGCTCCACCACCTCCACCACCGCCTGACCGGCGATCACCGTGGTGCCGGGGTCGGCGTCGCGCCGGGTGACGAGTCCATCGACCGGCGACACCAGGCGCAGATTGGCACGCTGCCGGATCAGTCCGTCACGTTCTGCGCGCACACGGGCCAGTTCCTGGCGAGATGCCTCCAAGTTGGCGCGGGCCGCCGACAGGCTCGCCTGCGCGATCTGCAATTCTTGCCGCTTTGCTTCGACGGCTTCTTCGCTGACCGCGCGGACCACCAACAATTGCTCGTAGCGCTTGGCCTGGGTTTCGGCGAAGCTCTTGCGAGCGTTGACTTCCTGGATTTGTGCCTCCACCGCCAGAACGCTGGCCTCGGCGCGCTTGAGCGCTGCGTCTTGGGCGCCGATCTTGTCGTCCAGATCGACCGGGTCCATCTCACCCAGCAATTGCCCCGTTTTGACGTGATCGCCTGGTTGAACCTCCACGCGCTTGATCCGACCGGCGAACGTCGGCCCGATCTTGTGGGTGTAGCGCGCTTCCACGGTACCGATGCCGAATAGGGCGGGCGTGATCTCCCGGCTCTCGACCGTCGCCAAGGTCACCGGCACAGGCGCCAGCGGGCCCGCGCGCAAGAAGACATACGCCAACAAGCCCAGCAACAGCACCAAGACCCCGGCAAGCGCCAGGGTTCGACCATGGGTCGACAGGAATTTCTTCATCGCTTGCTCCTCACACCCCGTTGATAAATTGCGAATACACCGGGTGCGTCGGTGCGAATGCGTTGGATATCGCCCGAGAGCAGGGATTGCATGACCAAGCCCTGGATGGTTCCGATGAACAGCGTGGCCGCTGCCTGGGTGTCCACGTCCGGCGTGATCTCGCCTGTGGTTTTGCCTTGCTCGATGCGAGTCCGAATGCGCTCGGCATAGCGCTGGATCAGGGTCTGGGCCATGCGTTTGGCCGGCGTGGATTCGGCGTTTTGCAACTGGCCGAACATCATCCGTGGCACGCCGGGGTGCTCAACCACGAAGTCGATATGAGTCATGAACATGGCCTGCATCGCCGCCAATGGCGATTCGATCCCATGCGCAGCGCTGTCAATCCGTGCCAGGAGACGATCCGCCACCCATTCCATGACGGACAACCAAATGGCGTCCTTGGTTGGAAAGTGACGAAACAGCGCGCCCTGAGTCAAGTTCATGCGCTTGGCAATGGCGGAGGTGGTGATGTCGTTGGGATTCTGTTCGGCCGCCAGTTCGACCACCGCCTCAACGGTAACGGCCCGCCGCTCATCTGCGGGTAGATGCTTTACATGGGTACTCATTGTTGTCACCTTCAAAAGGTAGTAATCTATTACTATCTTATTAGAATATGATGCCCGCGCAAGAGGGCAGCCCAACTCTAGTGAAGGAACAGCCATGAGCAACAGACCCGCCATCCCAAATGGCAAACATGAGTTGGGCGCTTACGGGTGTTAATCAGCATGCAAAACTGACCGGGAATCCGGGGTAATCAGCGTTCAATTTTGACCGCCCTGGTTGTGCCATCATCCTGCCTTTTGGCAGGAGCAACCTGGAGTGTTAAGCATGGAAACCATAGGCAAGATACGCTGCCGTCACAAGGTTCGGGGCGAGAGCATCAGCGCGATTGCCCGCGATCTCAATCTGTCGCGCAATACCGTCAAGAAGTACCTCAAGGCCGAGATTGATCCGGTTTACCGGCGAGCGCACCAGCCGGACCCGAAACTGGGTGCGTTCCAATCGACGCTTGAGACCTGGCTGGAACAAGATAGCCAGCGCCCCAGGGGGCAACGGCGCAGCGCTCAGCGTTTATTCGAGGATCTGCAACGAGAGGGCTACACCGGCGCCTACGACAGCATCCAGCGTTTCGTAAAGGAGTGGAAGGCACAACGGTCGGGTGCAGGCCAGGACGCTTTTGTTTCCCTGGTGTTTGCCCCAGGTGAGGCCTGCCAGTTCGACTGGAGTCAGGAACACGTCATTCTCGGCGGGGTGGCACAGGTGGTGAAAGTCGCCCACTTTCGCCTCGCGCATAGCCGCCAACCCTACCTTCGCGCCTATCCCCGCGAATCGCAGGAGATGGTGTTCGACGCCCACAACCGCGCCTTCACTTTCTTTAACGGCGTGCCTGTCCGGATGATTTACGATAACCCCAAGACCATAGTGAACGCGATCTTGAGCGGTAAGGAACGCCAGTTCAACCGCCGTTTTCTGGCGCTCGCCAGCCATTACCTGTTCGAGCCGGTGGCCTGTACGCCGGCATCGGGATGGGAGAAGGGTCAGGTGGAGAACCAGGTGGGCAACATGCGGGAATGGCTGTTCACCCCGACCCTGCGTTTTGACAGCCTGGTGGATCTGAACGCCTGGCTGGAAATACGCTGCCGTGAATTGGGAAAGCGGCATCACCCACGCTGCATGAGCTCGCCATTGCAGAGGTATTTGCCGAAGAACAACCTTGTCTTCGACCTGTTGCCGCTGCCTTTGACGGCTATTTCGAGCAAACCAACCGAGTATCTTCCACTTGCCTGGTGAGCTATGACCGTAACCGCTACAGCGTGCCGGCAGAGCATGCTGGACAGCGGGTAAGCCTACGGGCTGACGCGGACCGTATCCGGGTGGTGGCTGAAGGCAAAGTGATTGCCGAGCACGTCCGCTGTTTTGGGCGGGAACGGCTGATCCTCGATCCCTGGCATTACTTGTCGGTACTGGAGAAGAAACCCGGCGCGCTCAGAAACGGCGCGCCGTTCCAGGACTAGGCTTTGCCTGCGGCCATTGGCATAGTAAAGGACAAGCTGCTCAAATCGCCCCAGGGCGACCGGGCCTTTGTGGAAGTGTTGCTGGCAATGCGCCAGTATGGCGCCGATCTGGTGACCGTGGCATGCGAACGGGCGCTGCAACAAGGCGCTGTGTCTGCCCCTGTCATTCTCAACCACGTGCATCACTTGCTGTCTCCCGCCAAACCCGAACCGGTCACCCTCTCCACCGCACTGGCACTGGTCATCGAGCCCACGGCGGACTGCGCGCGTTATGACAGCTTGCGAGGAGGTGCGCCATGCTAGCTGAACTGACCCAGCGCCTCAAGGCCCTCCACCTCTACGGCATGGCGGCGGAATTGACGGAAATGGGCGCGGAGCGCTCCCGCAAACCCGAGGCGCCGGAGGTCTGGCTGCAACGCCTGGTCGACGCGGAAAGCGTAGACCGCCAGGCGCGCTCTTTGCGTTATCAGCTGCACGTGGCGAAGTTCCCTGTCCACCGCGATCTGGACAGTTTTCAGTGGCCGGAATCGCCCTTGGACGAGCAGCAGATTCGGCAGCTGGCCAGCGGCGGCTTCATGGAGGCGGCCCGCAACCTGATTCTGGTGGGTGGCACCGGCACCGGCAAGACGCATCTGGCAACGGCACTGGGCGTGTCGGCGATCCATGCAGGGAAACGAGTGCGTTTTTACAATGCGGTGGACTTGGTAAACAAACTGGAGAAGGAGAAAGCCCAAGGACGGGCCGGCGCCCTGGCGCGGCAGTTGACCCAGATAGATGCGGTCATCCTGGATGAACTGGGCTACCTGCCCTTCCCGGAGTCTGGCGGGGCCTTGCTGTTCCACCTGATCAGCCAGCTCTACGAGCGCACCTCGCTGATTATCACCACCAATCTGTCATTCGGAGAGTGGGTGCAGATCTTCAGAAACGCCAAGATGACCACGGCGCTGCTTGACCGCATTACCCATCACTGTGACATCTTGGAAACAGGAAACGATTCCTTCCGCTTCAAACAGCGTAAGAAATCGTCATGAAATGCACGTCTTTACCCTGGTCAAAATTGGACGCTGAAGGGTGGTCAAATTTGCGTGCTGATTAACAATACCGGGCAGCAAGTCTTATAGCGCTGACCGGCGCCTTAGCCTCACCCATCGGCATATTCATTGCGCAGAAAACTCCTGACGCACCCTTGATGCTTTTATTTGCCATGGTATTGGCATATATCGCT
>JACCWK010000181.1 GCA_013697655.1 Nitrosospira sp. | reverse complement strand
TTCAGTGAGCGAAAGAAATCTCGCTCAGAAACAGAAGCAAAACCGGGGCAGCGCCGTTCCGCTGCATGTGACCGGCTACCCTCTTAAACTCGGCTTAATATTGTCTTGACTGAGGGGTCCACTTTAGCTAACCCATTTTAGGGATTGGCAGAAAAAAGCAATTCTGGATATCACGAAAGATATGGTGAGTAAAAAACATGCTGAGCTAGGAGAAAGGAGTGAAGCTCAAGCCAATTTGGCAATGCGATTCCTGCGCGCCATATTCAATTTTGCAGCCACTCAGTATGAGGATAGCCGGGGGCAATCGCTGATTTTAGAAAATCCGGTCAGACGGCTTTCGCAAACCCGCGCATGGTATCGCGTAGAACGTCGCCAGACCCTCATCAAGCCGCATGAACTCGCCCCGTGGCTTCAAGCTGTGACCAACCTGAAAAATGATCACACAAGCAAACACCGTGAAACAATCCGGGATTATCTGCTTCTGGTGCTTTTTACCGGATTACGGAAGGAAGAGGCTGCGCGCATGACTTGGGCTAGTATCGATCTGCAAGCTAAGACTCTAACGGTAATCGACACCAAGAATAATCTGGATCATACATTGCCGTTATCCCCTTTTCTCTATTATCTTTTGCAGCGAAGAAAAAATAGCGCGATGAATGAATATGTTTTTCCTGGAGCGGGTGGAACGGGGCATATCATTGAACAGCGCAAGCAGATGACAAGGGTTATTCAGGAATCAGGGGGTTCATTTACGATTCACGATTTACGCCGGACCTTTATCACCGTCGCAGAGAGTCTGGATATTCCAGCGTATGCACCGAAACGTCTGGTTAATCACAAAATGGGCAACGACGTTACTGCCGGTTACATCATTAGTGACGTAGAGCGATTGAGAGAACCAATGCAGAAAATTACCGACCATCTCCTCAAGTACGTCGGTATCAATCCAGTTGCTGAAAACGCCTAGTTACCCCCAAAATCTCTACCACCTAATTTGACATAGTACGGCAATGCCGTATGATATCCTATGCTCACCGTTGCAGAAACTGAAGTCTTCAGCCGCTATGCCAGTGATTATTGGACAGAAGACGAGCGTGAGATATTTACCGCCTGGATTGCAGAACACTACAACGCCGGTGATGTCGTGCGCGGCTCTGGCGGTTGCCGCAAAGTACGTTGGACACGCAAAGGAATCGGTAAAAGCGGTGGTGTGCGCGTGATCTATTACAACATGCTTGAAGATGAAACAATCTGGCTACTGTTGATTTATGCAAAAAACGAGCAAGAGAATATTCCTGCACATATATTGAGAGCAATTAAGGAAGAGATAACATGCCCATGACCGAAACAGAACTGAAAAAACGTGACGCACAGCGCGACCTCGGCGTTGAGTTGCTGGAGTCGGTGCGCCAGATGACAGCCAGAAAAGGCCGTGTTGTCATGTCAGCCGTCATATCCGCACGAAAAAAATCCGGGCTGTCGCAAACTGAGTTTGCCAAGCTGCTTGGCGTGTCTGTGCGAACCCTGCAAGATTGGGAACAAGGGCGACGCCAGCCTAGCGGCGCAGCCAAGACTCTAATCGCTATCGCCGAACGCAGACCCGAAGTTCTTAGAGAAGCGGCAGCGTAGTTACTAAAGCAGTGAATTAACGATATGCCACCCACATCACTAGGTGACGTAGAACGCTTGCGTTACCCCATACAAAATCTCCAACACACTGTTTAGAAGTGCTCGTCAAATCGAGGAGACCCCCTATCTTGAGGTTCATGGCTGGGCGGACCCTGTAGCAGATACCGTTACAGGAATTCTGGCACATTTTGCAGATGAGTATTGGTGGCGTCGAACACTGCGTAAAGTCGATGCCAGACACTCGAACATGGCGCCATCCGCCTGGGACTGGTCCATCGCCGCAAAGGTAAATACGCTAGTGACGAGACGCTACAAAGAAAAACAGAAATAAAACCGCCGCAACCGGACCATCCTTGAATACTGCACCGACATGAGCGAGCTGGGGCAGGAATACATCCTCCAGCAATTAGCCTATCTCCGTATCCAATCCGAAGATTCCCCGGGGGAATTGATGACCCGTATTGTATTGCCGGGTTTGATGCGGTGGCTCAGCCGCTGGAACATGCGGGCGTTTTCTATACCGTTAGCCGTTGAATACATCGAGGTGTTCTACAATCGTATTCGACGTTATGCAAAAATCGGCAATTAGGTACCCGCTGGTTTTGCTAACTTTTTTACGCCAGTAGACAACAATCTGCACCATAATGCAGATGACCTTCCCGTCCACTAAACCGGACTCCGCTCAGCAATTTCAATGGAGTCTTCTCAATCACCCTACTATGTGAAATAAATAAGCCCCTCGTTTGCACGAGAGGCTTAGGGTTTACCCCCGAAGGGGTTATCCTGCGAAGATTCTCACTGAGAGTTTCCTCTTATTGTGAAAAGCAAGGCGGGCATCGGTCAGTTACAATACGAGCTGAAGTATAGTTGGCGGCGCTACGAATTGCAACAAATGTGGATTAACAACATATCAGCAGCCATTCCTGACTGCGAAAAATCGAGGAAAGTTAAGGTTGGGGAGTGTCGAGGACGCACCTTTGATTCTGCTTACTCAACGGTTATTCACTAAGGGGACATGATGGGAAATTTCACTTTAGGATTAGATTTAGGCACCAATTCAATCGGCTGGGCATCGATTGACTTTGACGATAACCAGCAGCCGCAAAATCTCATCTCCTGCGGTTCTCGCATTTTTCAGGAAGCGGTCGAAGCAAAAACCGGCACACCAAAGAATCACGCCCGCCGCGCCGCACGCGCGGCTCGAAAGTTGGTGGCGCGGCGCAAACAGCGGCGCACTAAACTGCTAAACCTTCTCATTCGTCATGGCCTATTTCCGCAAGATGAAGTCGAACGCAACGCATTGCTGCTGGACAACCAAGCCAACAATCCCTACCAACTGCGCAAGCGCGGACTGGATCAAAAGCTGGAGCCGTTTGCCTTTGGCCGCGCCCTCTACCACCTTGCCCACCGGCGGGGCTTCCAGAGCAATCGAAAGGCCGCATCTGATGAAGACGGTAAGATCAAAACCGCCATTTCTACCTTACGCGCCGAAATGCAAGGCCGTACTCTTGGAGCATTTCTGGCTGATCAACCCACTCAGCGCAGGCGTTACACTGACCGCGCCATGTACGTGGAAGAATTCGAGCAATTGTGGCGCACGCAGGCTTCCTTTGCACAGGAGAAACTGACGCAAGCACTCAAGGTTGCCATTCACAACAGCATTTTCTTTCAGCGTCCTCTCAGGTCGCAAAAACATTTGGTTGGCAAATGCACCTTCGAGTCGACACGCAAGCGCGCCGCCAAAGCTATCCTGCTGACGCAACGATTTCGCATCCTGCAAGACGTGAATCATCTCGCCGTTAAAGATCCCATTACCCGCGATTTCCGTCCGCTCACGCAGGACGAGCGCAGCAAGCTCGCCGAAACACTCGATAAACAAAAAAGTATGACTTGGGGAGCGGTGCGCAAAGTGCTGGGCTGGAACAAAAAGGACAGCCTACACGAGGGTGAGACTTTCAATCTAGAGGAAGGGAAGAAAGACAAACTGCACGGTAACCGTACCGCCTGTGACTTACGCAGTGTCTTGGATGATCGCTGGGATGCGCTCACCGCACAGCAGCGGGATGATCTCATCATTGACTTGCTCACCATAGACAACGAGCAAGGCTTCCTCAACCGGATGATGAACCATTGGGGTTTTGACGACGCGACTGCTGAATCTCTCGCCAAGATCGAACTGGAGCCCGGCTATGCCCACCTTTCTGCTAAGGCTATGCGCGCCATCCTGCCGCACCTCGAACAAGGCATGATTTATAGCGATGCCTGTAAAGCGGCGGGCTACGACCATAGCAATCCAAACCAGCGAACCATTACTGACAAACTCGGACTGCCTTCCAACGTGCGCAACCCGGTGGTGCAAAAGGCACTGTTCGAAACGCGCAAAGTGGTCAACGCCATTGTGCGCAAGTATGGCAAGCCCGCCATCATCCGTGTGGAAATGGCGCGCGACATGAAACTCTCCAAACGCCAAAAAGAAGAACTGCAGAAAGAACAGAATAAACAGAAGAAGACCAACGACCTTGCTGCTGAAATCCTACGCAAGGAATTTGGCATTCAACAACCCACTCGCGCTGACATTCAGAAATACAACCTATGGCTGGAATGCAAGGAAGTCTGTCTCTATACCGGCACTACGATTTCACGCGAGATGCTGTTCTCACCGGAAGTGGATGTCGAACATATTCTGCCGTACAAGCGTTCGTTAGACGATTCATATATGAACAAAACACTGTGCATTGCAACGTTCAATCGGCAGGTGAAAATCGACAATACGCCTTATGAAATAGGGCAGGGCGATCCAGTAGCCTACGCCGAGATTTTTCAACGCATCAAGACACTCCCTTTCCCAAAGCGCCGTCGCTTTGAGCAAAAAGAAATCGAAACGGATAAGTTCATCGAAAGGCAATTGAACGACACGCGCTACATCTGCGTTGAGGTACGAAACTTCCTGCAACAACTCGGGGCCCCCGTGGAAGTCAGCAAGGGTGAGGCCACCGCGAAATTGCGTGGTCGCTGGAAATTAAACACCCTCCTCTCCCCAGATGGCAGCAACGAAAAGAACCGCGCCGACCACCGCCACCATGCGATAGATGCCGTAGTTATCGCGCTGACCAACCGTAGCCTGTTCCACAAACTGTCGCGCCTGTCCGCGCAAAGTATTTCGCTCGACAAAAGCCGCTTCGACATACCGCCACCATGGGATGGCTTCTATGATGACATATACGAGAAGATAGACAATATAATTGTCTCTCACGCCCCTGCGCGCAAAATCAGCGGAGCACTGCACGAGGATACTGCTTATGGCCATTTCAAAGAAGAGCTTGTTGATCCAAAAACTGGAAAAATCAGCATCGAAGATCGCTTTGTTTATCGCAAACCGCTGGCGACGCTTACTGCAAACGAGATCAGCAAGATACGCGACGCCAAGGTACGCGAACTGGTGGAAGCCCGGTTGGCGCAATTCGGCGGAAACAGTAAAACAGCCTTTGGTGACCCTAACAATCTGCTGCTACATGCAGACGGCAAGACACCGATCCGCACAGTGCGACTGGTAACTAACTTCAAAAAGAACACTACTCACGCGATACGGAAGGGCCAAGGCCTCGACTACAAATTCTTAAAATATGGTAACAACCATCACGTCGAGATCATCGAGCACATGGAAACCCGTAAGCGCAAGGGCATCTTCGTTACGGCAATGGAGGCCGCACGCCGTGCGCGTGGTGCTGGCAATACCGAGAAGAGCGACATTGTGCAGCGCGATCATGGCGAGGACTGGCGGTTTGTGATGTCACTATCAATAAACGATTTGGTTTCTATTCAAAATGCTGATCAGGCGCGAATTATGCGGGTGCAACTTTTTGATGCGTCTAATGGGAATATCATTTTTAGAGATCAAAGATCCGCCACACTAGACGACAAATTATTCCGTTACCAAACAAAAGCACATTTGCTTGAATGCCAGAAAATAGCTGCTGATCCACTCGGCAACCTTACCCCATGCAATGATTAAGCGTATCGTCGAGATCAGCAACCCTGCCTATCTGCATCTGCGCAACCGTCAGATGGTGATTGAGCGTGAGGACGTGGCGGTAGGCACCGTACCGGTGGAGGATTTGGGTGTGCTAATCCTCGACCATCCCGGCATTACTCACACGCAAGCTTTGCTCACGGCCTGCTTCGAAAACAATGTGGTGGTGCTGGTGTGCGACAGCAAGCATTTACCGAGCGCCATTCTGCTGCCATTGGATGGACACACGCTGCACAGCAAAACATTGGGACAACAGATCGCCGCTACCGAACCTACCTGCAAACGGCTATGGCAGCACGTTGTGCAAGCCAAGATACGTGAACAGGCGAAGGTGCTGCATTCCGCAACCGGCAATGACACTCCGCTGCGCGCTTATGCGGCAAAAGTGAAAAGCGGTGACCCGGAAAACATCGAGGCGCAGGCTGCGCGTATTTACTGGCAGCGGCTGTTCGGTCCAGAGTTCCGCCGCAATGCCGATACGCCCGGCATCAACGCCATGCTCAACTACGGCTACGCAGTGATGCGCGGCGCAGTGGCGCGCGCAGTTGTAGGCGCGGGACTACATCCGGCGCTGGGCGTACATCACCGTAATCAGTACAACAGCTTCGCACTGGCGGATGACCTGATGGAGCCGTTGCGCCCGCTGGTGGATATCAAGGTGTATGAGGTGTGCCAGCTATTACCGGACACACCCAAACTCACACCGGAGAACAAACGCGCCTTGCTGGAAATTCTCGGTTGGGGTTGCAACATAGGCGAACGCAAATTTCCCCTGATGATTGCGTTGTATCAATACGCCGCCAGCGTACGCAAAGTGCTAGCTGGCGAACAAAAGGAAGTGGAGATTCCGGTGTTATGAGTTTCGGAGGATTTCGCAGCATGTGGATCATCGCCATGTTTGACCTGCCCACTGATACCAAGGCTGCACGCCGCGCCTATCACGACTTCCGCGAATCTCTGCTCAATAACGGCTTCACCATGATGCAGTTTTCCGTGTACGGGCGACACTGCCCCAGCGAAGAAAATGCCGATATTCACGAGAACCGGATAAAATCATTTCTGCCAAATGATGGTGAGGTACGTGTGCTAACCGTAACAGACAAACAATTCGAGCGCATGAAAGTGTTTTACGGAAAAACCCGTAAGGCAACGGAAACTGCCCCAGAACAAATCAGCTTTTTTTGATCAATAAAAATTGCCACAGACCCAAAATAAAGCAGTAAAACCCAGCGAGTTTTTTCGCTGGGTTTTACTGCTTTTCAATGCTCGCTCAACGTGTTGCGGCTGACAGATTGTAACTGACCGATGCCCGCCCGCAATTCACAACCTATCGAGCAGTATGGTAGTAGTCATACAGATTGTAACTGACCGATGCCCGCCCGCAATTCACAACTCCATTCGACCGAATACAGTAATAACGCCGAATTGTAACTGACCGATGCCCGCC
>JACCWK010000116.1 GCA_013697655.1 Nitrosospira sp. | reverse complement strand
GTCGATGGCGGCGAACTGCTGCGACAGATACAGGTAATTCCAGCAGACAATGCAATTCTTGATGAGGCGCTTGCAGGCCTCGGCAAGCTTCTGATCCTTCTTTTCGGCGTTCAAAAACTCCCATGGGTTGCCAACGGACACAGCGCGGGTGAAGCGATGCACGTGCTCGATGCCGTTGAGCACTTTTTCGATCGACATGCGCAGCTCCGGTTCGTCGATGTAGCGCAGAATGAACAGTCTCTTTGGGAGATTGCCAAACGGCTGAAGATTGCTCGCCCATCTGTTCGAAGACTGCTGGAAGAATCCCGAACGCGCCGTAGACCGGTGCTGGCTCGTCCCCGGAAGGCTGCCTGAATGGCGCCCGACGTCTCAAATTCTGTGGGACTTTACGTACCTTTGTTGGAAATTAACCAGTGTGATTCAAAATAAGCTGCATTTTGCGGTGACGGGTATGACGGCGGCTGAGATCATTGCCTCCCGCGTGAATCATGCCGTGCCCAATGCCGGCCTGTTAAGCTGGGCGCGAGATGAGATGCGGAAAAGCGAGGTGACGGTGGCGAAAAACTACTTGAAAGAAGGCGAAATTACCGAACTCAATCGCGTTGTGTCAATGTGGCTGGACTTTGCCGAAGATCAGGCAACGCGGCGCAAGCAGGTGTTCATGCGCGATTGGGAACAAAAGCTGGATGATTTTTTGCGTTTTAATGAGCGTGAAGTGCTACCCCATGGGGGTAAGGTCAGCAAGAAACAGGCCGAAGAACGGGCACATGCCGAGTATGAGCAATTTGCTGAGTTGCGCCGCGAGCACAAAGAATCCATCGGTGAGGCGGATAGCATCAAGCAACTGGAAGCCGCCGCGAAACAAATTACATCGAGTGACGATGGCACAGAAAAATGACCGCCCTCACGCTTTTTTGTGCAGCGGTATCACTTCCGCCCCGGCCTTCAACTTGTCCAGATAGTCCGCCCATTGTTGCATCATTTTCCGGCGCTCGATTAGGTGTGCCGTGCGGTTGTAGGCGCGCCCGTTCGGGTCACGCACAGCATGGGCAAGCTGGTGTTCGATGTAGTCAGGGCGCACTTGTAGCACTTCATCCAAAATGGTGCGCGCCATTGCACGGAAGCCGTGGCCGCTCATTTCATCCTTAGCAAAGCCCATGCGCCGCAGTGCCGCCAGAATGGCGTTATCACTCATCGGCCTGCCATTAGTGCGCGCGCCAGGAAATACATAGCGCCCGCCACCAGTGAGTGCATGAAGTTCACGTAGAATTTCCACCGCTTGAGTGGACAGAGGGACGAGGTGCGGTTCGCGCATCTTCATGCGTTCGGCGGGAATGTTCCATTCCGCTTTGTCGAGGTCAATTTCCGCCCATTCCGCCTTGCGCAGTTCGCCGGGGCGCACGAATACCATAGGGGCGATGCGCAGGGCGCACTTGGTTGCAAGGAAGCCTTGATAGCCGTCTATCGCCCGCAGCAGTTCGCCTACGGCCTTGGGTTCGATAATGGCGGCATGGTGTTCCACTTTTTTGCTTGGCATGTATTCGCACAAACGCGCTGTAGGATCGCCTTGCGAATAACCCTTCTTGGCGGCGTATCCGAATATCCGGCCACAGTTCCACAGGACGCGCCTGGCAATATCCAATGCGCCCCTGTCCACGATGCGCCGAATGGTCGCGTCAATTTCTGGCGTGGTGATTTCATTTATCGGGCGTCTTCCCAGCCAAGGAAAAATATCCTTTTCCATCCACCCGATAATTCTTTCTGTTTGCTTTTCGGATCGTTTGCTCGTTGGGACAGTCGCCCATTCACGCGCGACATCTTCAAAAGAACCGGCAGCAGTCAGCCCTTCATCAATGCGCCGCTCGGCTTCCAGCGCCTTGGCTTGTTGCGCCTTGCCCGCCTTGCGTACATCGCTGGGATCAGTGCCCGCCGCAACCAATTCGCGCGCCTCATCCGCTTTGTTGCGCGCGGCTTTTAGTCCGGTGTCGGGATATACGCCAATGGAAAGAGTTTTGCGCTTGCCGCCGATGCTGTAATCCAAGCGCCACCAGCGCGCCCCGTTCGGCTTGACCAGCAGATAAAGCCCGTCGCCGTCATTCAGGCGAAGTGTAGCTTCCGTAGGCTTGGTGTTGCGGATGGTCACATCCGTCTTGATTAGGTGTCGCGCCATAGCAGTAACTCCCGTAGAAAATGCAGTAACTTTTCAGAGAAAAACCAGTAACAGGGGGTGTTACTGCATAAGTTACTGCAAATTTAGCCGGATTGCAATAGATGTTACTGTATTTCGCTGGACAACAAAAAACCCGAAATGCTTTAATTCATGCGGGTTTATGGACTTCTTTGGATTTCCTAAAACTAATAAATGGTGCCCGGAGCCGGAATCGAACCGGCATGGGCGATTAGGCCCGAGGGATTTTAAGTCCCTTGTGTCTACCAATTTCACCATCCGGGCAATCAAATAGAAACCTATTAACCTTAGCTTATCAGGATGTTATGGCTATGGATCATGGCATAGCACCGTTAATTGTAACTCGAAATAAAGGACCTGAGTACAATGTTGAGCGCTGAAGGATAGTGAATGACAAATGCTTGAGATGTGTATGGAATTACTCAGATAAGAAATAAGTGCAATACTCGAATCAGGTCGAATTAGAAATCTCGGCACGTATCCTTTGGAATTAAATTACCACGAAGAAAAGCAAAACAAGGAGTACGTGACTCCTTGTTTTGTCCCAGTTAGCAGGGTCTTTCCTGGATCAAACGCGACGACGACGCGCTACTGCACTTATTATGGCAAGACCTGCGAGTAGCATTGCATAGGTTTCGGGCTCCGGAATCGGTGCTGCATGCAGGAAGCCACGTATTTCCCCCCCCGGGATACACGTCGGTGTGAATATTAGAGTAAGCGGTACCGGCAGCCAACCCCGCCACTAGCGTATTGAATGCGCCGCTGATATTACCTCCATTGGCTGTAACAAACGCCGGGTTATAGCTTGACGCCGCTGTCATGTCGAAAGTGTGGTCAGAAGTAACTGCCGTTACACCGGATGGAAACCCCGTGAATGTAGGAGTAACGGTAGCCACTCCCGCGGTGCCGGTTTCAGGGATTGCCGTGCAGCAGTGGATATGCGCAGCGGTGACGTCTCCCGAAAGTCCACTAAAACTTTCCTGAACGCGCATGGTAACCAAGTCGAAGTCGATAGTGATGGTCGCCATACCGATGCCGGGAGAAGCATTGGGTGGGGCTTCACTGGGACCGCTGAGCGAGGTTATGTAACCGCTTCATGAGCCGGCCGCCAGCATGGCAACTGCGGCTGACAAGAGACATCCTGCAACCAAGGTATTCAGTCTGATGATTCGTTTATCCTTTTGAGAGGGGTTGAACTACCAGAATACTGCAAAGAATCCCCAGCAAAACGCTGAATGAGAGCTAACAGAATACAAAAAGTTAATATTATTGTATTTATCGTTATCGGTTCAATAGTACTTATGGATGTGAAACCACGGTGAGAATCGATGAAGATGCGATTATTAGCCTCAATTCAGATGGCGTGCCGTCGAATCGGGTTAGGAGGACGGCATCTCATCTTATTGTTGAATAACGACCGGCATTGCGACTTCTGCCGCGAACAGATCGTGCCAGCACGGCACTGAGTTCATCAGTCCCTTATTCTTTAGATGAAGGGAATCTGCCATGAATGAATATCGGAGAATCGCCAACAGGCAACGTAGTGCTGGCCGACTGCTACATCGAAGGTTCTCAGCACAATGAAAGAAGTTTTTTGCGCTGGCGTTTTATGCAGGTAATATTGAGCTCTGACACATCAGCAGATATGCGCGATATTCGCATTTTTGAATAACTCAAATCCAATATGTTTAAAAATCTAACTATCAGGTCACGCCTGATCTTTATTCTTTCCTTCCTGGTAGTGTTTCTGCTGGCAATCGAAATGCTGGGTCTGTTTGGGATGAGCAACGCGATCGGTGGTCTGAAAACTGTTTATCATGATCGCGTCATACCGCTCAAGCAGGTCGCCGATATCGAATCGCTCCTGCTGCAAAATCGCCTCGACATCACGTCGGCGCTGATGATGCCAACGCCCGAAGTTATTCAAAGCAGAACCGCGGTAATCGAAAAGGATATGGAGGAGATGGCTCGACTCTGGCAAGCTTACATTTCAACTTACCTTACCCCTGAAGAAAAAGCACTGGCCGCCCAATTCGCTGAAGATCGTGAGAAATTTATGTCTGAGGGCGTCGTAGCCGCAGTAACTGCGCTGCGCGCTAATGAAATTGGGGAAGCGTACCGAATCCTCATAGAGAAGATTCGCCCACTTTATAAGCCGGTCGATGCAAGCCTGAAAGCGCTCTTCAAGCTGCAACTGGATGAGATCAGCCAGGAGTATAACCGGGAGCAGAGCCGCTTCGAAACTATTCGCACCATTCTGTTAGCGTCAATAGCCATTGCTCTGGTGTTGGCTGCACTAATCGGCGTGATGCTCAGTAACGCAATTTTCCGACCCCTGGAAAATCTCGTGAATATTGCCCGCCACATTGCCGGAGGCAATCTTACTCAGGAAATCGAAGTCCGCTCAAAAGATGAGATCGGCCAGCTCATGCAGGCGCTGAAGGAGATGCGGGACAGTCTGGTGGAAACAATCTGCCAAGTACGCGAAAGCGAGGCGCACACGCGGGCATTATTGAATAATCTGATTGATGGAGTTGCCTCGGTTAACGAACAGGGAACGATTAGAACTTTCAATCCGGCAGGGGAGCGTATTTTTGGTTATACGGAGAAGGAAATTATCGGGCAAAATATCAGTTTACTGTTCCCCGGGTCAGCACCAGGGGAGAGTTGGCAAACCGACTATTTCAAGAATTCCCCGGATACGGAAAAATCCAAAGCTCTAGGGGTAACGCGCGAAACAGCAGGTCTACGCAAGGATGGCACTACTTTTCCTATGGATCTTGCAGTGGTCGAGATGCAAGACGGGAACCACAACACGTTTGTCGGCATTATGCGCGACATCAGTGAGCGCAAGCTGGTAGAGGAGCAGAAAACCCGTCTAATGAATGACTTGGAAAGCGCTAATGAAGAACTAAAAAGCTTCGCTTATGTAGTGTCTCACGATCTAAAGGCACCACTGCGCGCCATTGGCGCGTTAGCGAATTGGCTTTCTACAGATTACGCAAATAAATTCGATGATGAAGGCAAAGAACACATGCGCCTGCTTGTCAGCAGAGTGCATCGGATGGGCAACTTAATCGACGGTATCCTGGAATACTCACGTGTTGGCCGCATAAGAGAGGCGCTGGTGGCGGTGGATCTCAGTCAGGTGGTGCGGGAGGTGATTGATCTCCTTTCCCCGCAGGCGAATGTTACTATTCGCGTTGAGAGTCCCCTGCCGACTATCGTCACGGAACCGACTCGTATGCAGCAGATATTTCAAAATCTTTTTTCCAATGCCATCAAATACACGGATAAACCTCGGTGTGAAATTCGCGTTGCCTGTAGCGCTGAGGACGAATACTGGAAATTCAGCGTGACCGATAATGGGCCCGGCATCGAGTCGCGCCATTTCGACAGGATTTTTCAGCTTTTTCAGACGCTCGCTCCACGCGATCGGATAGAAAGTACCGGTGTAGGTCTCACGCTGGTCAAGAAAATCGTGGAAATGTGCGGTGGGAGTATCTGGCTCGCGTCCACGATCGGCGAAGGTACCACGTTTTTTTTTACGCTACCTCAAACTGCACCAATCATTAATCCAAGTATAGGAATAGAAACGTGAAAATTACTAACAAACCCATTTTACTGGTGGAAGACGATCAAGTAGACACAATGACGGTCATACGTGCACTAAAAGAAATCCACGTAACGAATCCGCTCGTGCATCTGGAAAACGGGGAAGAAGCAGTGCGTTATTTGCAGGATGCCCAAAGCGAAAAACCATGCATTATCCTGTTGGACCTGAATATGCCCATCATGAATGGCATTGAATTTCTACAGGTGATAAAACATGACGACAAATTTAAGAGTATCCCGGTGGTTGTCTTGACCACATCTGAGGAACAACAGGACAAGGTAAACAGTTTCAATCTGGGTGTAGCCGGCTACATGGCGAAGCCAGTCGATTATCGGCAGTTCGTTGAAATCATGCGCTCCATTGATGCGTACTGGACCATTAGCGAGATGCCATAAACATAGACCGGTCAAGAGCACATTTCTGGATTCTCATCAGCTGATTTCCTATGACTAAACCACTGATTCACGTTCTCCTGGTCGAGGACGACGTGGTGGATCGCATGGCCTGCCGCCGCGCGCTTGCGCAGGTCACCGACTATAAATTCCTGCTTTCGGAAGCCGAAACCGGTAGGGAGGGTCTACAGCTCGCGCATACGCAAAAACCGGATTGCATTTTGCTTGACTACCATCTGCCGGACCTGAACGGCCTAGAGTTTCTCGCTAAGTTGACCGACGACGCGGGCAATATCTCCATACCCGTAATGATGCTGACAGGCACAGACAACGCCACAATCGCAGTAACGGCCATGAAGCGCGGCGCCCGGGATTACCTGATAAAGGACGCTGACCAGCAATATCTTGAATTGCTACCCGCCATCATTCAACGCGTGCTGACCGAACGGCGGATGTTAATAGAAAAGAAACTGACGGAAGATAAGCTGTTTCAGGCGGAAGCAAAGTACCGTTCACTGGTCGAAAAAATTCCCGCGATCGTTTATATAGTCGCCCTGGACGGAACTAACCGTTTCCTTTATGTCAGCTCGCAGATCAAGAGTCTCGGTTTCTCTCCGGAACAATGGCTGGCCAATCCAGAAATCCATCTGACCCAAATTTACCCGGAGGATCGTGTCTTCGCGCTCGAAGAACGAGCAAAAAGTCGTGTTACCGGCACCCCCCTGCGCTGCGAATATCGTCTGCTTTGCCGGGACGGAACGGTTCTGTGGTTCCGCGATGAAGCGAGCGTGGTGCTAGATGAATCCGGACGCTCGTTATTCCTTCAGGGTATCCTGGTTGATATCACCGAAAGTAAACGGGTGGAAGAAGAATTGCGACAACACCGTTACCGTCTTGAGGAACTGGTGGCGAAGCGTACAGATGAGTTGGCGAAGGTCAACAAAGAATTGCGTCGTGATATAGCCGAGCGCAAGCAAATTGAGGTAGAGCTGACGAAAGCCAAGACCGATGCGGAGAAAGCCAATCTAGCAAAGTCGGATTTTCTTTCCAGCATGACGCATGAGTTGCGCTCTCCGCTCAATGTCATGCTCGGTTTCACTCAATTAATGGAATCAGGCACCCCGCCGCCCACACCCGCCCAGATAACCATGCTCAAAGAGATTTCCGGTGCGGGATGGTATTTGCTGGAACTGATCAACAAAATCCTGGATCTAGCCGCAATTGAATCAGGCAAGCTTGTAGTTTCGCAAGAACCGATTAATCTAGCCGAGGTCATGTGCGAATGCCGAACCATGAGCGAACCACAAGCACAAGAGCGCGGCATTCAACTGATCTTTCCTCCACCCGATACCCATTTTTTTGTTAAAGCCGACCGGGTACGGGTCAAACAAATTCTAATCAACTTGCTATCCAACGCGATCAAGTACAACCGTGAAAAAGGTACTGTCGAAGTGGATTGCAATATGGTGACACCCGAGCGTATTCGCATCAATATCAAGGATACCGGTTCAGGATTGCCCCCGGAAAAACTGGCACAGCTTTTCGAGCAATTCAATCGGCTCGGACAAGAAACCGGCTCGGTTGAGGGCACAGGTATAGGCTTGGTGGTATCGAAGCAATTGGTCGAATTGATGGGAGGCTCAATCGGTGTGGAAAGCACTGTCGGGATGGGTAGCGTATTTTGGTTCGAATTGCTCTCGGACGATTCCCTCAAACTTGAGGAGAAAGAAGTTACCGAAACCTCCGTCACGAAGGTTTAAGCTATAGCTGAGGAAAATTCGAGTAGTGCCTGAGTTTGCAGCAGAAGCGCATGGAGCCTCATTCAGAGACTTCCTAATTCACCCAGCGATTTCTTAACCACATCAAATTCTCGTAAGCCCTTATATTTATCTTCTGACTATGGCGTATATAAACTTCAGAAAATTTGTATGCATTCAGAACAATTCCGCGAAGGCTGCTCTTCAACAAACTCTCATGAAGGTCTCCATACTTAATTCTGATTGAAATAAACTCTATATAATTAAGTATATAGCGAAGTGAGTTAAGCTTAACCTGCGTGGCATCGCTTTGAGTTTCCAGGTCGGATTGCTGGAGAGGCCTCAGAGTTCCATCTGGAGCGATGAAATTCTTATTATATATCCGCATGAGCCATATAGGTTGCAGAGAGTCGGGATTGAAGGAGGGTGTTGATGGTATGCTGCTTAATTGAATTTCTCACGTTTACCATAGCTGTGATTATCCGGCCGGTTATGGCAGATGCAAGTGTTATTAAAGAATCCATTTTTGTGTATCCAGACCGGGTGGAGGGTTATCCAGAAAAGTATTCTGAAACCAGATGAGCTCCCATCCGGCAAATAATACAAAGATAACCAGCTCTGCAAAAAGCAAAAGACCCAGCACTCGGCTGGGTCTGAACCACAACACAATGCTATTAAGCATTGCCTGTCCCGTCATCGTGATTTTGCATAATTATCCGGCTAAAATCCGAATCTTTGCCCTTCTTCCTGTGAAATGCAAAAGACCCAACGCCGAGTTGGGTCCTTTAATAAGATGGCGGGTACTATCAAGCGCCCCCCGTACCTTCATTATGATATTGCATATCACCTCCGAATATTTTCTAGCTCGTGTGTATAGAATACTAAAATTCTAACCAATGTCGATCAGAATATCTGAGTGCCCATTCTACCTTCCAGGCGACGTTCAGTTATCGGACGCTACAAACTGGCGTTACAAGGCGATAGTTGGCAAGTACGCCTTTCAGATCATAAAATCCGTCATATAAGCAACCTCACCTCCAATCAAAGGTAAGGAAAGAATGACCAATTACAGTTTTCTATCATACCGGCGCTGGATGCACTCCACAATCTATAAATATCATATCATCTTACCGCACATGGTTTTTTTCATCGTAAGAGGGCACCTCCACCCCCTCCTTCCGAGAGATTCAACCTTATGAAAATAGGTTCAGAGACTGACTCACATCCCGCGGAGCGGGCGAGCGGGTCCATTGCAGCGTTGCGCAAAGCGGCTGCAACCTGCCGTGCCTGCCCGCTATGGGAAAACGCCACGCAAACCGTTTTCGGCGAAGGGTCCGCGAAGGCGCCCATCATGCTCGTTGGCGAGCAACCCGGCGACCAGGAGGATCGCATGGGACACCCATTCGTGGGTCCTGCCGGACAACTTCTGGCTCGGGCGCTTGCAGCAGTCGATATCCCACGTGAGCAGATTTATATTACCAACGCCGTCAAGCACTTCAAATTTGAACTTCGCGGGAATCGCCGTCTTCACAAGAAACCCGTCGATGCAGAAATTGCCGCGTGTTACGCCTGGCTAAGACGGGAAATCGAACTGGTCGCTCCCCGCCTCCTTATTGCGCTCGGCGCAACAGCGGTCCGCTCCCTACTTGGCCGCGCGACGCCAATAATGGCTAACCGAGGGGCCTTGCATGCATATGCGCCAAGTATATCCCTGCTGATCACAGTTCATCCCTCGTTCTTATTGCGCGTGCCTGAGCAAGACAAGGATGACGAATATCGACGGTTTATAACAGATCTCAAATTGGCAAGACCTTTCCTCCACCCTAACTAAAATGATCAGACTGCCGTGATGCGATGCGCCTTCTGGACTTTGCCGATATCATCGAGATATCGTAAGCATGCGTATCGCGAAATTGTATAACGTTCCTAGGGTCTGAATTTATTAATTGATATAGGAGGCGTCATGAAACGGAAGAATCTGCAGCTTGAAAGTGGATTTCGCGTGGTCCTTGGGAACCATGATTCTCAGGCAGCGACAATGGTTTTACCGCCTGGGGGATGCCGAAGGCAGCCCGCAAAACCGCCACCG
This sequence comes from Nitrosospira sp., assembly GCA_013697655.1. Lineage (GTDB taxonomy): Bacteria > Pseudomonadota > Gammaproteobacteria > Burkholderiales > Nitrosomonadaceae > Nitrosospira. Next base: position 1,316 of record JACCWK010000116.1, on the reverse strand, counting down.
TGACGCCGATCAATGGTTGTACGTACTGTCAGGAACCGGAGTCGCCAAAGTGAATAGTAAACGCTACCTGCTCAAGGAAGGCTCGCTCATGCTTATCGAGCGCGGCGACGAGCATGAAATTCGCAATACTGGCCGCGATATGCTCCGCATGCTTAACATTTATGTGTCGCCTGCTTACAGCGGCAACGGCGAAGAGCTGTCGCGCGGACGGGATTAATAACGAGTGGGTGAAATACGGATTGGAATTTCTGGTTGGCGCTACCCGCCATGGCGCGGCGTCTTTTATCCTCCAAGCCTTCCACAGCATGCCGAGCTTGAATATGCCTCTCGTGAATTTTCCACGATAGAAATAAACGGGACGTTCTACTCGCTTCAGAAACCGGACAGCTTCGAGAAATGGTACCAGGACACGCCGCCGGATTTCATTTTCAGCGTCAAGGGACCCCGCTACATTACCCATATCAGGCGCCTACGAGATGTCGAGGGCCCGCTCGCCAACTTCTTTGCTTCCGGAATATTTAATCTGCGGGAGAAACTCGGCCCCCTCCTGTGGCAGTTCCCGCCAAGCTTCCGCTATGATCCAGACAAAATGAAAAGCTTCTTCGACCTTTTGCCGCGCGATACGGAACAAACACTAGGTCTTGCGCGTCGGCGCGAGCGTCATATGACCGGCAGGGTTCGGCTGGCAATTGACGCCACACGGACGCTACGCCATGCGATCGAAATCCGGCATGAGAGTTTTATCGATGAGTCTTTCGTGCAGCTTCTGCGTGAGCACAATATAGCGCTGGTTGTCGCAGATACAGCGGGAAAATGGCCTTACCGCGAAGATGTGACCGCGGACTTCCTCTATCTTCGCTTGCATGGTGACAAGGAACTCTACGCCAGCGGGTATACCGATGAGGCATTAACACGCTGGTCGGAGCGCATCCGCTCCTGGGCCGCTGGTTCGCAGCCGGATGACGCGCATGTTATCGCTACGCAGCCAAAGCCGGAACGGCGTGCTCGCGATGTCTATTGCTACTTCGATAACGATATCAAAGTCAAGGCTCCATTTGACGCCCGGGATCTGATCGCAAAACTGTAGTTCTTGCAGCAGGGTTTTAACACTGGGAAGAACGGCTGAACCCCTGCAGCAATGCGATTACGGGGACACGCACATTGCCCTTTTATACGACTCGGGCTTGAACCTCATGCCACAAGTTTAAGCGATCGTTTTGCCCGTATTTCTTCGCGTGCGATGTGGCGCGGCACGGTCAGTAGCGGCAGCGGTTTCGGTCGTCGCTTCTTGGCGCGCGGCTCGATCCGGTCAGGCC
>JACCWK010000079.1 GCA_013697655.1 Nitrosospira sp. | reverse complement strand
GGCGTGGAACTTGAAGAGAATGTTCGTGCTGGTGGGGTAATTCCCATCGACATTCAACGTTTCTGAGAATCTGAAAGCGATTTTATGAAAGCACGATTGAACCTTTGCGCTAAAACCGGAAAATTGGTGTCGCCTATAACAGCAAGACCGACAGGCTACTAGAGAGAAAGAGAGCTTAGGGAGCGCCCGCCGAAAAGTCTCCGAATTTGCCAGTAGGGGCGCCGGCGGCTTTGTAATACGCGTCGTGTGCGCATTCTGCTCACTCTCATCATCCCATGCGACAGACCTTCCTCATCGCCGCCCTAGCACTCATTTTAGCGAGAGCGACGAAATATCCGGGCTAAATCCCCTCAGATTGAATATCCTGCTTTTTTGGTTTCTCCCGCGCGAGATCCGGCTCCCCGCACAGATGCAAGATTTCTGCGCGAGTTGCATCCCGCAGACGAATGGCCGCAGCCCAGTTCTCTCCATCGGGCACAATTGGTTTGCTAATCGTGATGGTAATAGCCCCGCGGCGAGGAAACCAGTGACCGGCGCGAAGGATGGAGCGAGTGCCTCGAATGTTCACCGGCACCACCGGTACACCCGCTTCGGCTGCTACCACAAATGCGCCCATATGGAACGGCAACAAGCCGGGTATGCGGCTGAACGTGCCCTCCGGGAAAAATACCGGGCAGCGGCCAGACTGCAGGGAGAGTGCTACCTGCTTCGCATCCTCCACACCGCGCTGCGGATCGAAGCGCTCGACGAAATCGGATCCGATATGCCGCAGATACAAGCGCGAAACAATACTGTCCAGCAGCTCACGCTTTGCCACAAAACTGAAATATCCTGTAGCGCTGAGTCCGCCCTGCAAGGCCGCGACGAGCATGATCCCATCCAGGTAGCTGGCATGGTTTGCCGCCAGCACGCAAGGCGCCTTGCAGGGAAGATTTTCTAACCCGCGAACCGAAAGTGGCGTTCCCGACAGACGTGTGAAGAGGCGGGCGCTCGCGTGGCTCACCGCCCAACTCCAGGCGGGACGAGGCAGTAGCACGGCTGCCAGCCAAGTCACCGGCGCCAGCAGCCAGAACAACGCCCATACATATGCGGCGTAGAGAACGTCGGACGCCACCCTGCTGCCGCGGCGCAACTGAGGCAGCATACCGGCACACGCTAACCGGACCACCTGCCACCACACGGCGCGGGAAGGAGCCATCCCCTTTTCATACAATTCACGGCAGGCTGCCCGGCGGACCTTGCCGCTGGAAGTTTTGAGCACGCTATGGACGGGCGCCAGCACGATGTCGTCCGCCGGCATCCCCAGCATATCCAAGGTCAAGGCATTGATCCGACTGCGCAATTCCTCGTGGTGCCCAGGGTCGGTGTCGCGCATCTCCGCCAGCACTACCAGGCGTTCCGTGCCGGAAACCGGATCCAGACTACCAAAAACAGCGACGCACCCCTTGCGAATGCCGGGGATATCGCCCACGGCCTCCTCCAGTTCATGGGGGTAGATGTTGCGCCCAGCGCGAATGATGATGTCCTTTGCCCGCCCGGTCAGATAGACGTCGCCTGCGGCCAGGTAGGCGAAGTCGCCGGAATCCAGCCATTCGTCGTGGAATAGCTGGCGGTTCTGTTCCGGGTTGCGGAAGTATCCTCCCGTGGCGGACGGCCCCTTTAATTCCAGGCGCCCTTCCACCCGCTCCCCAACCTCGCAGCCCGTGGCATCCACGATCCTAATCTGGTGACCGGGAAGCGGTTGGCCACAGGCGACGAAGCGTAGCGCGTCCGCTTCTTCGCTGCCGGCCGGATCCGCCCGGCCGGAACGCATGAACCTGTCCCGTTTGATACGATCGATCACCGGTCCGCGCCGGGGCGGTGGAAAAGCCAGCCCCACTGAACATTCTGCCAGTCCGTATACCGGCGCAATCGCTTCCGGGCGTAGCCCGTAGTGGGCGAAGCGTTTCGCGAAATTGGCGATGGTTTCGGGGCTTACCGACTCGGCACCGTTGAAAGCCATGCGCCAACTCGATAGATCCAACCCGTCGAGAACATCGTTCGGGATCTTGCGCAGGCACAGCTCGTAGCCGAAATTGGGAGATGCCGAAAGGGTGCCGCGGTGTTGGTGGATCGCCCACAGCCAGCGCTCCGGTCGTGTCAGAAAGGTGAGGGGCGACATCACCACCAACGGGCAGGCGTAGTACAGACTGCCCAGCCAAGCGCCAATCAACCCCATGTCGTGGTACAGCGGCAGCCAACTGACAAATACGTCCGTGGAAGTGACCTGCGCCGCCTGTCCCATGGCTTGGATATTGGCCAGCAGATTGGCATGTGTCAGGGCAACGCCCTTCGGGCTGGCGGTGCTGCCGGAAGTGTACTGCAGCAGTGCAACCTGCCCGCCCTGGCCGGCATATCCTGGCGCTTGTCCGGGAACGCGCAATTCTGCCACGGTAGCAACCGTGCGCAATGTCTCCACCTGCGCCTGGAGCAGCCTCGCCACGGGCTTCGCCTCGGGCACTGTGACCAGGACCGCGGCGAGTGCGTTGGATAGAATGCCAGCATGCCGGCGCAGATGATCCTCAAGCTGTGAGAGGCGGGCAGGCGGATAAATTGGCACGGGTACACCGCCCGCCAGCAGCGCCCCAAAGAAACAGCAGAAATAGTCGCGGCTGGTGGGCAGCATGATCGCCACGGATTGTCCGGGCTGCAATCCGTATTCCAGCAGCCCCGCTGCGATCTCTACGGCGCTTTCCCGCAATGCCGCGTAGGAGATTCCAGCTTCTCCGCCCGCTTCGTCCTGTAAAGTAATATGCGTCCGTTTCGGATGGGCACGCACGTGCCAGTCAAGGACTTCCAGCAAAGTAAGCGCATCTGATGGTTCGGCTTGGACCCGAGCTGGGGTTTCGCTCCGCTGCTTTCCCATCAGCGGCGCCACTGCGGGCGTAGCGGTCAGCATTGCCCGCAACAGATCACGCGGCGTTTCGGCGCTGGCCAGCACTTGTTCCGGCAGGCTGATTCCGAAGACGCGCTCCACACGCGCGAGCAGTTCTATGCGTCCGAGACTGTCGAAGCCCAGATCCCGCTCCAGAGAGCTGTCCAGCGTAGCTGAAATTTCTCTACCGGAATGTACATGCAATTCGGCTGCTAGCCGCTGCACGGTCTCCAGCAGCACACCAGCCGTATCTTCTGTGTCCATAGCCTGTCTAATTGTCTGTTGTCCAGTCAAGTCTGATCCTTTACGCAACACCAAAGCATCCGGCCCTGACCTCAGCGTTTTACGATGAGGCAGCGGCTTACTATTGTTTTATTTCAGAGTCTACCCCCTTTTTATTTGCCCTTTTATCCGGTTTTTGTTCATCGCCCCGCAGTTTTCATGCCCGGCGCACAAGCCTGCATACCCTTAGTTGGGCTTCTGATGCCTGATAACTCCTCACTTGATTTCAAGGTCCAACTGGCTCGAAGAAATCAAACGTTACCTGTTCATATCCGGTTGCGGTCACTGTCCCCCGAGGGTTAAGTATAGTGATGATGATCTCACCGTCCGGAAGTTGGTGCCTTACAACCTTGGCGAAACACGTAATTCTTGATTGAAACGTTGGTCTGGTATGGCGGGTCACACCAGTCAGTCGGTTTTCTGCCAAGGCTGCAGCAAACGGAACGGCAAGGCACAGGCAGGAGGGGGGGTGACTTTACGAAAAGGATTTTTCTGTACGCTACTTCATGGTGCCGGGAGGGGGAATCAGGCACCTAACCTCATACACAAGAGCCGCATCAATACTAGCTTCTATAGTGGTACGTTATAGAAAGTACCACAAGAGTACCACAAAGGTTTGATGATAACCATCTTCCGTTGTAAGCATAATGGGCAGAGGAATCGAACCATCATTTTTATGTCAATATATACCCTGTATTAACAATCAACATTTATAAGCTTTATCTCCTAACTGGTGGAAGATTGCGGGCATGAAAAAAGAGTCTATATGGATCACTATTGGTATTGGAATTCTTTGTTTTCTAACTTTTGAGGTAATGCATTATTACGCCTTCAATTGGAAGGAATGGATTATTCCTGGAATTCTCGTATATATAGCTTATAGATTGGTTAAGCATCTCAAAGGGTTTAAAGCATTACCACGAAAAGTTAAGGCATCGCGGGTGGGGGTTAAAGTGCCAACCGCTAGCGCTGATATTGATGCTGCTTTACTGAATCAAGCTCATTTAATCATCAATGCGTATGGCAAGACATTAGAATATTTAGCCCCCGGTCCAGGCTGTGTTGCTGATGAACAAAAGTTGCCATTCCCTAAAGCGAAGATAAAGGCGGCTATAAAAATACTATTACGCTGCGCTCCAGACGCGGACCAACGATATGTATTGGAATTTGGCTACTTACATTTGGCCGATTTTCAGAAGGGGGTTGGGTCGCGAAATATTGGTCTTGATCTGTCTAATACTGATACGTTGAAATTGAGTGATTCAGAGATGCTTTCGCTTTGTGGCACTATCCTGAAATCTACCGAAGAGGTGAAACCTTGGCTAGAAATAGCCGAAGCAGAGCGCATTCAACTGACAGAAGAGCTTAGAAGTTGGAATCTAGCACTGCCATAAACATCGTTCATCTACTTTAATGCCTGACATGCGGAGCCACTGTTTATCACGAATCAGAAACATCAAGCATTCATAGTGAATCCTCAGCAATAGCCTCCTGAGGCCCTACAGCCGATTTAATGCTTCACTGGTCACTCTGCCCTCTGAATTACTTCGTTAGCTCATCCTTGGCCTCCATAGAGGACCAGTAATTTGCTACCTCCTTTTCTCTGGAAGGTAGTCGCAAAAGGACCCCCAAGTTCCACATTAAATGGAAAGCATTGGGGGTCGGAATGGGGCAGCTTGAGATTGTTTGTAATCCTATTTAGCCCCTCTCTCTTTCTTTAGGGCTGCATCGGCTGTTGTCCGCTTGGCAAGAAAGATATCCTGAGAGTAAATCTGAGCAGCATCTATCTTTTGTTTCCATTCAGGTATGTTGTACATCCCTGGGGTCCCATCGGGTTTAGGTTTTTTGAGTGTGTCATAGATAGAATAGTTACCCTCGTCTCCTATGCATTTCATGGAAGCAAACAGGAGGTCATTGAAGCGGGTACCGCTGATACCATATACATCCTTAATGTTCTTTCGTTGTGTGTCCAGGACACCATCAGGGATGGGCTCGCCATTCCCAGCGTAGAGCCTCATGGATTTGTCCAACATGCTGGATGCATCAGCCTCAGCGGGAGGGTATGAAATGGCAGTGAGCACCTTTCCGTTAACTATACGGGCCTCACGAGTAATTCTTGCGTGAAATGATACCGGAGCTTAGGCATGGTTTTACTCTCAATGAAGCGGACCAACTCATGACCCCTTGCACTCAGGCTTATGAGCCGCTTACGGCCATCGTAGGGGTCAAGCTCTACCGTTATTAAGCCGTAGCCTCTCTGTGCCCTAGGGCCCGTACTGAGCTTAAGTATGTTTCTACTGGTGGCACCTTGGCTAAGTCCGATGGTTCGGGTTATTTGCTCTGGAGTTGGGTTTGTCGAGGTCGCAACTACGAGGAAGGTGTGTATGACCTGGACCTGTACGTCTTGGTCTCCAGTAAATTCCTTAAATGAAGAGAGTGCGTCTGAGAGTGATGTGAATGGGATAAACATAGCTTAGGGTTACCTGATTTGCTGATATAAAATTGGATGAGGATTCATTGGGAGTTCTTGTGCGGGTAAACCGCTGGAGACATTTAGAAGTGGTACGCTATGCGGGTATACTTTGTCTGTGGGGTTTCCTTAATTGTTAATCGGTAGGGGAGAGTGCGATGAGTAAAGGTAATGACAGGATGATATCGAAACGACCGGACGGAGCTTGGGAGAACAAACGCAATGACGCTCAGAGAGCCTCAAGCGTACATGGGACCCAAAAGGAAGCTATCGATGCAGCAAAGGAGATGCTAATTAATCAAGGTGGGGGCGAACTGACGACTAAAGGTGTAGATGGGAAGATACGGAGCAAGGACACTATAGCCCCAGGCAATGACCCTATCCCGCCTAGAGACACAGAGCATTAGCGCTTAACGTTTGGTACGGGGGGTAGAGATAATACAGGAAGGGAGTGGAGCGTAAGGGCCTGTGGGGTTTTACTGTGGGCAACCTGTATGCTCCCTGGTAGTAAGAGGGGAGGCTAAAGAGAGGCTGCGCCATCGTCACCCCAGAAGCGCTCAAAGGTTCCAATGCGTATGTACATTGAGGAGAAGCCGTGGAATTCTATGATGGACTTACCAAGTCTTACTGAGAATGTTGACATGAAGGGGAACTCCTATTTACTGGCGCTATGGCAAGATTGCCGCACTCAGGAGGAGATAATATAGTCTCAATGAGACCACTTGTCTACACTTATTTCACCTAACTTAATAAGCAGTAACTCCCAAGCAGCCACGGGCATCGCCCTATGGTTGGCTGTGTCTTTTGGTGCTAACCAGTTGTGCATTGCGCGTAGGGAAACATGAAGTAGACCCGCTGCTTGCTCACGGGTGATACTGTGTTTCTTGAGGACCGCTCTAATCTGATCTGGTGTGGGCTGTTCAATGGGAGTCATGGTTTTATTGTTATCCCTGTTAAACCTAACCCCTACAATTATACTTTCCTGCACAAGTAACACATAGCGAACAGCTGATGAAATAAGGGTAACCTCCAGAAAGGCACCTGTAGAGCCCTACAGTGCATTATGGATGAGTTTGGCTACTTCTCATATTGATTTGTTGTTGTAGCTCTTCCTGTGAGTTCCTGATGAGCTTTTGGGTGCCTCTAGGGCAACTGATGGGGTGCCGTTGGTGGTTGTGCTAATTGTCGCAAATTAGCCCCTGGTAAGAAATAAAGACCAGATAGACAACACTGGTAATATTCTTACAGGGGCTAATTGTGACGCAATGAGGGTTGATGCTTAATGTATGAACTCCCATCAGGGCTAATGCGTTGCCATTAAAGAGAGTGCACACAGATTACGGCCCTCAGGCCACCATATTAGCCCACAGGCTTACACAGTTATTGCTTACTTCAAGGTGGGTGATAGTCTCATTGACTACACTGCCCAACAATACGCTAAGATGATCAGGCCTAGCGGCCCCTTATGGAAGAGGACTTGGGATACCTACAGTACCCTCTGGAATGTCCCTGTGGCACGGCATTGTTAACACGGGCTGGGCCAGAGGTGGCCTGTAGGTCTAACCTCATTACTACTTTATTGAGGGTAACGATGAAGGGTGTAAGTCTTAGGGCGCCACCAAGCTGCTATAGACACCTCTAGGCAACTACCTAGGACGGTAATGAGCTAGAGGAAACTATAGGTGAACAGGTAGGGAGTACACACTACATTGCTCATCAATATCCTTAGCCAATCTCTAGCACACTATAGGTGCACTGATGGTTATCTAGTAGTTAACCTATAGTTACACTATAAGTATTAACTATACTTTACCGGGGGGGGGCTTCTGCAAGAGACGGGTTATAGAGGGTACTTATGCTGTAACCCCATGAGACTCCTCAGTAATGACCTATCTCAAACACCAATTAGCAGCCTTAAGCTGATTACGGCAAGTACATAGGATATTACCCCCACACAATTGGATATGCCTACCCGCCAATGGGGTGGCCTCGGAGTATCTCAAGCCATGCCCTAGGTGCTAATATTTTCTCAGGTAGGGGTTACTTCCAGGCCCTACAGGTCCCCTATAAGTATCTGGTGCGGTAGACAGTGGAACAACCACTGTGGAACCAGTAGGGTACTGATGGATACTACCTGTGTTCCCTTGGGTATCCGAGTAGGTGGACAGGCCACCACCATAGTTGTGCTGAGCGGATGCATAACCATCAGGTCCTATGCATGTGACACCGCCAGCACCATAGTCATGGCACTGCTGGGCGAAGCTAATGCTACTCACTAACAACAGGGCTGCTACTGCTAGGTACTGTAGGTGTCTCATGGTGGTGATAGAGGCTTGGGGTGGTGTGGTTATTCTTAAGGGTGTTTCGCTACCCGATAGTATGCACCGAACTAGACATAGAAACTGTTTACTCTTCAGATGGCAACATCCAGTAACCGCAATGACAGACATAGCAGCACAGATGCCTCAAGAAGCTCTAGGCTTCGCTGCGGTGTGGTAGCCTAGGGGTATGTGTAGGTTATTGCCTCTAACGTACTGTAGAGCTTCTCCTGCCTCAATCTTATCCCCCGCAAACGCCAGACTCTACCACCTCAGGATGCTACTGGTCCGAGGTAGTTATAGAGGGTCTGGCGGCTAATCTTAAGGTCCTTTGCTACCCGTGCCTTGGTTACACCCGCGGCTACCTGTTGCTTGAGGTCCTCTACTTGGGCAGCGGTCAGGACCTTACTGCCTCCCTTATACTTTCCTTTTGATTTGGCAATCGCTATTCCCTCACGTTGACGTTCCTTAATCAAGGCCCTCTCAAATTGGCTGAAGGCTAAAAGCATAGTGAACATAAGGATTGAGCGCGGGTCATCGCTCCCAGCAGTAAAGGTCATATTTTCCTTCACAAATTGGACGGACACTCCATTACCATTCAATTCGCGTACCGTGCGTAGCATGTCCTCACAGTTACGAGCAAGCCGATCCATGGAGTGAACAGTCAGGGTGTCGCCTTCGCGCACGTAGGCCAACGCAGCCTGTAGCTGAGGCCGATTTGTATCCTTCCCTGATGTGTAGTCGGTAAATACCTTGTCGAGGGTGAGACCTTCCAGTTGCCTCTCAATATTCTGATCTACTGAGCTAACGCGGGTGTATCCAATGATGTGATGTTTCATTTGGTGGCTCAGTGTGGTTTGTGTAAATACAGATTCTAAGACCACAAAACATAACTGTCAATACATATCCATTTTTAACCCTGTTTATACACTATCTATGTTGTATAAAGTGGGTGTACCTTAGTTGTACATGGGGTGGATTCTATAAAGCATTCAGAGAGAGCGGTTTCCACCGACGCATTCTCACTGGTAAAAAGCAAGCTAGTCTGATAGTGCTATTGTGATGCTAGACAACCCCACTTATCCTGCATAGTAGCTATCTGCGAAAATCCTTGTATTTAGTTGAAAACAATAGGTAAACCGTAGATAGTCACAGGGCTAACCCGCACGTCGTTTGCCCATGTCTATTCAACAAACAGTAACTAATCTCCATCTAGAAATTAAACTGCTTCCCAACCGGAGTTTATTATGAAGCTTAAAATCGCGTCCCTTCTCCTGGTATCGGCCTGTGTTTTGCCCACTTCCGCTTTCGCGGTCACGAGTTATAGCGCAATACTCGACCCCTTGAATAACTCAGGTGTTCATGGGATTGCCAATCTTACGCTGGACGGAAGCATTCTCACGGTAAATATGCTGGCGACTGGGTTAGAGCCAAACCAAATACATGTGGCTCATATCCATGGCCGACTTGATTCAAACAACATGCCGATTGATTCTACGATTCCTACCATCGCCCAGGATACCGATAAGGATGGATTCATAGAACTGGTTGAAGGACAGGCAACTTACGGACCTATTTTACTGCAACTAACCAATCCTCCCGGGAACATACCAGATGGATTTTCGACAGCGCCCTATGGACAGATCAATTATACAGAGACATTTGATCTATCGAAGCAGTCCGACTTTGGGACTACATTTACCGCAGGTCAACTACTTCCACTTGATCTAAGAGAAATAGTCATCCATGGCTTGACGGTCGGCAATATTGGAGCGGGTACTCCCGGTGAGATAAATGGCATGGCTGGATACAAGGGTGTCTTACCAATATCCGCTGGAAGCATCTATCAAGTAAGCCCCGTACCAGAACCTGAAGCTTACGCGATGTTGCTGGCTGGGCTTGGTCTAGTAGGTTTCATAGCGCGTCGTCGCAAGAGTGCCTAAGTAAAGGCGGAGCGGAGCCACAGAAGGACGAGGATACGTTCGTGGCTTTTTCTTTTTAGCGTTTGAAAGTCTCTTCCCGGCACAATCTGCCATTCTACAGTTACCTGAAGTAACCTAAATAATTCCACCAAGCATTGCCACGTATTGAAGGGGGGGCGAGTACTCGGCTCCCATGAGCCACCCATAGGGCCACGACAAGTGCGCGAGAGGGGCACGAGGGGGGAAAGCCCTGGAGCCGGTACATAGGGTACTCTCTCATAAATTCTTGGTAAAATTATTGAGGAGGTTCATCATCAGCAGGTATCCATAGGCGCTCATGTGGTGTCGTAATGTTACCCTCAGTGGCAAGCCTCTTACGCTCCTCTAACAGCATATCCCGCTCCCTCAAAAGCCTATCGCGCTCCTCAGTGACAGCACGAAGCTCTCTCTGTAGGCTCAGCATGATATTGGTAAGAGCGGTAGTATGTTCTTCCCACGATTCGTCAGCCATTTGTGACCTCTCTGGTATCTGTTAGATGCTCCATTATAGTGCTGTGGTAAAGGAGAGGGGTAGGAGGGGGAACGCTGTGGGGCCAGCACCTTAGGGCACTCTCTCATAAATTTTTAGTGAAATTATTGTGGGCACAGCAAAACACAACCGGAGCCATGAAGCTCCGTGCGCCGAGCTACAGGTAAATTACTTGTGCTATCTGAGTGCCACTCAAACACGATATTATGCCGAGCAGTCAACTCGCAGGAACAACCATGTTTGAAGATATAGGCTCACTAATGCCTTCCCCCAAAGAGTTGGTAGTGGGAGCCATCATTGCGATTTTCGTGCATGTTATCGTAGGTCTTTTAAACCTTATGTACGGTAAGAGCAAGAGTGCGGTCCTTACATTTACTAAAGAGCGTTCGGAGAAACAAAAAGCAGCGCGGCGGTTGCGAGTTGAAGTAATGAGGAGGGAAGAAAAGTGGTTTCACTATTACTTGGCCTCAATGAATACTAAATATATTGTGATGCTTATGTTCCAGATTTTGAGCATGACTTGCCTCTTAGTCATAACGATAGCAGTGCATACCAATAATGTTGATTCATCAATACTAGTGATGTTAGTTGTAGGGCCAGTGTCGCAAATGGTGAGCATTTATTATATGTTTGAAGGTGCTGCCATACAGCAAGACCTTGCACGTTCCTTTCATAGCATGGAACCTCCAGGGGATGACGACAGGGCTCCCCTGTAAGTTTCACCTTAGAGGGTCCCTCTGGGTGTAGGAAGTAAGGCCAGATTGAATTACTCGTAGGACTTTAAACCTGGAGGTTCCACTACCCCCCCCTTCCCTGACCATCTGCTCCAGGCTGTGTGTACCTCTTCAGGGAATCAGCCTAATCCAGCACTTGTTAATCAGCTTATCCTTCGTGTTCTAAAGATGAATCAATTGGTAACACCGCTTTATCAAGCCAGACCCTGAGGTGTTCCAGCCCATAACCCAAGCCGTAGGTGTCCCCCACGTCTTCCCTCCCCCATCCCCCTACGGCATCCTGAATGGGTTTAGGTGCATTTACGTGTCGCAACCTATCCCTCATAGTGTGGCGCAGTTCGTGAGTGGTCTTGTCAATTCCCAGTGACTGAAGCCATTTATTGAGAGTTGCAGATGCATTATTAGCTTTGCATTCGGTTTCACTAGTATATCTAGGGAAGGCGTAAAGCTGTCCCTTTTTAGCTGACCAGGCAATCCTTTGTGCAGCCCACAAGGAGATACCTACTAGTGGGATATTTCTCTTGCTTGACTTGGTTTTGAGTGTGCGCCAAGGATGTGGTCTGATGGCCACATAAGGTGTAGACTCTTCTAAGTGGAGGTCACACAGAGCTAAACCGACAACCTCCCCTAGGCGACACCCTAGGTCAACCTGTAGGCCAATTAACCACCGAACATCATCATCTTTATCCCTACAGGCACGGATAAGGGTTTTAAGTTGTGGCATATCGAATCCGGCTCTTACCTTTGAATCTTCCCCTAATCCCGCTATTCTTAGCCTTAAGAACGGGTTAGTTTTGCCTAGTTCCCTCTCAACAATAACTACGTTGAATACTGCCCTTATTACATTGATCTGACGCTGGACTGTTCCGGTTTTGGACCCCCCTGTGAGTACTCTAGCGACGTATTCATTAGCATCAGCCCGTGTTACCTCCATTACTCCCTTGTCACCCATCAGCCCCATCAGCTTATCCCATACTCGTTGAACATACGTTACGAACTTCTCATCGTTCTTCTTTGGGTGGCCGCTTAGGTAAACCTCTAGAGCATCGCTGAGGCGGAGCTGAGGCTTCTCGTTAATGAGCCTGAGGGCTTCTAGCTCAACAGAGCTTAGGAACTCTTCGTGACTGATGTGCTCCTCTTCACCCTCGCCGGTGCCCCCCGTATAGGCCCGCTCTTTCGCTTGGAGTGTATCTATGAATGCATCAAGGCCGGACTCGTCATGTTGGGGGAACTGAGGCTGTAGTCCATACTGAGCCAATAGCTTGATTGCAGAGTCTCGAACACTTTGAGGACTCATATTGGGATTGTGGCGAAGGGAAGCCCACGTTGATTCATACTGCTTGTTGAGTTTGGCAACCTGTATAGCCACTTGCTTTAAATCCGTGGTCTTGAGGTTTACCTTAATGAGCACCTTACCCCCGTAGCGGTCCACTAGGTCGAGGGGTATTTTCTTCTGGTAATAGAAAGTTGTACCGCGCTTATAGACGTAACGGAGGGACACCTTGAATATGCTTCCGAGCGATAGTTTCATGGATAGTACCACAAAAGTACCACCAATAGGAAGCTATTGTAGTTGCAACTCTTTGTATTGAAGGGGAGAATTAAATATTTACTGGTGCCGGGAGGGGGAATCGAACCCCCATGACCTCACAGTCGCGGGATTTTGAGTCCCGTGCGTCTACCAATTCCGCCATCCCGGCAAAGCTTTCCTGCTATTAAGGAATTATCACCGAAAACATGGCCCGCGGCAACCTAGTGTAGTGAGTCATTCTGTTTGGAACTTAAGTGGCGATTGGCTCGAATGACTTTTTGCAGGATGTCATTGGCCTTGGCAGTCCAGACAAAAGGCTTGGGGGATTGGTTATGCATGGCGATGTA
>JACCWK010000025.1 GCA_013697655.1 Nitrosospira sp. | reverse complement strand
CCGGTTCGTGCGTGAAACCGGCAAGCATGACGTGTTCCAGTCTATCGAGTTGATCACGGATGGCGGCATTGATGCGGGGATTGGCGTGACCGAACAGATTGACCCACCAGGAACCGATGGCGTCGAGGTAGCGTTTGCCGTCGAAGTCGTAAAGCCATATTCCTTCGCCACGAGCAATCGGTATAAGCGACAGCATTTCGTGCTGTTTCATCTGAGTACATGGATGCCAGACGGCTTTTAAGCTGCGTTCGTGGAGACGGGTCGATGACGTTGGAATTTCGGAATCGGTACCAGACATATCAATGAACATCCAACGTGTTTGGGCGCTTTGAAAATTAATCACGGATAACATGCATGATTTTGCGCCGAGTAAATTTGCCGAAACTGATGTATGCGAAATAGCTGGGACTATTCACATCTTATATGAGGGTCCGATACCCTGTAACTTATCTGCTCTCTTCCCTACATTCGGCTTCGACAACGAGGATGCCTTAAACTGTCCCTGAACCAGGATGAAATCATATTGATAGCTCATAAATATTGTCATATGTCTTTTTTACGCGCCACGATCACCCCATCGCGAGTAGGGTTGATAAAAGCGTCGAATTCCGGGTCATTAAAAATGAGTTGATTGTGCTCAAGAATCGCCTCAGTCCAGCCAGGAACAATATCAACATAGTGTTCCACTGCTACCCGTCCGTGCCAAAGCACATTATCAGCGATATAAAGGCCGCCGGGACGAATTCGATCCTTGGCTAGTCGCCATATTTCAGGGTAATCGCCCTTATCGACATCACTGTAACAGATATCGAATAATCCTTCCGTCTGGGCAAATATCTCCTGCGCGAGTCCAACGCGAAAGTCGATTCGGTCCCATAAATCCGCAGATGTCAGATATTGCTCTGCTTTTTCCTTGTTGGACGAGTCCCCGTCGCTGCAGATCACCAGCCCATTTGCACCTGCCGCTTTCGCAAACCAGTAAGCGGAATAACCATAGCCGCTACCAAATTCGAATATGCGAGTAGCATTGGCTGTCTTTGCAAGCGTTTCCAGAAAAATTCCCACCAACCTGCCGACGATCGGAAAATTGTTCTGCTTCGCGACAGCTTCCATTTCCGAAAGTACCGGGTGATCAGTCCGGCTCACCATGCTGAGCATATATCTTTCAATTTCCGGATTTACCGGTACCAGTACCGTGGGATTTGAGATAGTGGGGGATTGCATATGAGTCATGATTTGGTCCCTCAAGAAAAGGAATTTCTCGCGATATTTTTCTGCTACCCAGTTCCGGGATTCGACTCTACGCTCAACACGAAAACGGGTCAATGCCGAGGTTGTAACTTGTGATAAAAACAGATGGTCGCATACGCAATGATTATGTATGCAATTTGTATACTTGGACTGCACCGTATGTATTATGGCTAAGCTCATTGGCCGCAGAAGAAATCACACTATCGATTAATTCCCACTGTTTAAAAATGAACATAATTCTGCTATAGTTGCGGGCATTTTTCACCCGGATTCCCATAGGAACCTCGCCATGAACATGCCCCATCCCCTTAATTCCCAAGTGATTGGCATTACCCGCCCAGAGGCGTTTTCCGCGCCCGCATCTCGATCGCTATTCAAATTGTGCTTGAGTGGGGGAACGTTGGGTCTAGGCCTGGCCTTGCAGGTTTTCGCGGCAGATCCCCCTCCCGGTGGAAGCACCACGTTAACGCCATCGCAAGGCGTATCAGCAGCTTCGGCTGCTCCGGCGCCCGCGGCAAGTACGCCGCATGACTGGTCGAAATCTCCTCCCGTAACCGGTCCGTCGCGGCAGGGTATGTTCGTGATACCGCCACCGGGGCCGGGCTATTACTCACTCTGGGATCAGATCACCGGAAATAAGCGCAATGTTGCGCCGGTTTCGCCATATGTTCCATACGCTCTCCAAACCCTTCCGGCTTTTGACGTTGATTTCCGTTACCTGGAAAAGCCGGGGTATGAACCGGATTTGTTCGATCCCGTTAAACGCATCCATGTGGGCAGCGACTTTCTACTGTCTTTTGGAGGCAGCTTCTGGTACCGGTATATGCGGGAAGCCGACGCCCGGTTAACCAACAACAGCGATAATTACCACATGATACGCAGCCGCTTCCACGCCGACTTCTGGTATCAGGATAAGGTCCGGATATTCGCCGAGTTGCTGGATGCACGCACGTTCGGTCAGGGCCTGACACCAACTGCCACCGATGTGAATCACACGGACATGCTGAATCTTTTTGCGGATATCAAGCTGACGAATATCAAGGATGGCCCGGTTTATCTGCGCGTCGGCCGACAGGAATTGCTCTACGGCTCGCAGAGGCTGATTTCCACGCTGGACTGGGTCAATACGCGGCGCACCTTTCAGGGGGCCAAGGCATTTTGGCGCACGCCCACCTTTGATCTGGACGCTTTCTGGGTGCGCCCGATGATTACAGAAAAAAACCTATTCGATAATTGGGATCAGAAACAGGAGTTCTTCGGTTTATGGGGAACGTACAAGCCCATGAAAGGCCAGCTTGTCGATATGTATTTCCTGAGCCTGGACGATAATCGCAACCGGGCACTCGGCAGGAATGGTCTTCTGGGCCATTCGATCACGCATACGCTCGGCGGGAGGCTTGCCGGCGACTACAATCAGTTCCTCTATGAATTGGAAGGCATGTATCAGTTCGGACAGTACTCCAATCAGAATATCTCGGCCTTTGCGGTCGCCTCCGGTGCCGGTTATCACTTCAAGGGGGCGCCCATGAATCCCCAGTTCTGGCTGCGCTATGACTTTGCCTCCGGCGACAACAATGCCAATGATGGCGCACGCAATACCTTCAACCAGCTCTTTCCCTTCGGGAACTATTATCTGGGCTGGATAGACCGGGTGGGCCGCCAGAACATCCATGATTTCAATGCCCAGATTAATCTGCATCCCCAGCCCTGGGCCACGTTTACCGCCCAATATCACCGCTTCTATCTGGCCAACAGGCAAGATTTTCTGTACAACGCCGCCGGTGCCGCTACCTTGCGGGATGTCACCGGGCAGGCAGGCAGTTATGTCGGCGATGAAATCGACGTCCGTTTCAATATTCACGTCAACCGGCACCAGGATATCCTGATCGGGTACTCCAAGCTATTTGCCGGCAATTTCCTGAAAGCCACCGCGCCGGGTGTCTCGCCGGATCTCTTCTATGCCCAATATAATATACGGTTTTGATGGTCGTCAGAACTTAGTAAGCTGACAGGAAAATCACGTTACTGGGATGGATTTCGATCGGCTTTTACCCGATTAATCCCCGGCAAACTCGCATAACGCGAACACCTTGAGACCCTGGGTCTCCAGACGAGACCTGCCGCCAACATCAGGCAGGTCGATGACGAAACAGCATTCCACCACTTCTCCGCCCATTTCCTGTATCAAGGCGGCGGCAGTCTCCGCAGTGCCACCGGTAGCGATGAGGTCATCGACCAGTAGCACGCGATCGCCTTTTTGAATCGCATCCACATGAATCTCGATACGGTCGCTGCCGTATTCCAACTGATAATCACGCCCGATTGTTTCCGCAGGCAACTTACCTCTTTTGCGTATCGGCACAAAGCCCACGCCCAACTCGTAGGCGACCGGCGTGCCGATAATAAATCCGCGCGATTCGATACCGGCAACCTTGTCGATCTTTAGCGTTCTGTAGCGACTGGCGATTTCCTGAATAGTGGCACGCAATCCCACTGGGTCTTTCAGCAGGGTGGTGATGTCCCTGAACATGATGCCTTCATGAGGGTAATGCGCGATGGTGCGAATACGGGATTTAATGGTCATGACAGCGTCCTGGTCCTTTTTAATTTTTAATCGCCAAACCTACTCCCGTAGCGAAGCCGATGAGTGCGAATTTTTTACTATAGTACCGTAAAAGTTGCCGGAAACGCCGTTCTGGTTTATCCTTTGCGCCCCTGCCGGTTCCCGGTTGGGAATTCCTTTAACGGGAGAGATGGCCGAGTGGTTTAAGGTACACGCCTGGAAAGCGTGCGTACGGCTTCAACCGTACCGAGGGTTCGAATCCCTCTCTCTCCGCCAGAACCCTTATAAGACTGGTTATTCATAGTCTTATTATGTATGGCTTATCTTCATACATATATCTCCATTAAGACTCGAGAGCGTCTGAAAAAACCCTTACTGGCGGACGACTCATTCCACCGGTTTTTGGCACAAAACTAGATAGCGCTGCCCGGACGAATGCGCTCTGCATAAATTCAAAGATGGGCTTCTGAAAATCCATCGATGCCGTTCATCAAATTGTCGGCGATAAATCAACAAGATAATCAGTTAGGTATGCTGCTATATTACTTTTTTGATTCAGAAAACTTTCCCTATCCATTACACAGACTTCGCTTATCATTGTGGAGGTCCGGATACCGCTCCCGCTTTGGTGAATGAGACCGGGCAGATATATGCGGTCGCGACCACGGAACGGGGAAATATCAGGTCGAGAATTGATCGAATAGTGAAGGTCCTCAATGACCAGCAAGAATAAAAGTCTCGAAAACGCCGCCCGTCCCACGACGGAAGAGCCTGCAGGCGTATGGCAGGCACTGCGCGAGCGGCTAAAGGAGATCACTTGCCTCTATGAGATTCGTCGTGGCATGGGGCCGGAATTATCAGAGAATGAAGTCTGCCGGCACATTTTCGAGCATCTCATACCCGCAATGCAATTCCCGGATATTGCTACTGCCGTAATCGAACTCGATGGCAAGCGGTTTATCTCCGAGAATCACGGCCAGGGTCTTACGCATGAACTGCAATCGAAGATCAGTGTCAACAATAAACCCTTCGGGCAATTGCGTGTATTTTATTCCGAGGACAAGCCATTCCTGGCCCCAGAAGAGCAGAGACTCATGGATGCTGTCGCGAGTGATGTGGAGAGGTGGCTTGAGCGCAAGCAGATTGATGAAGCGCTACGCGAGCGCCTGAAGGAAATCACCTGTCTCTATGAGATTCGTCGTGGTGTGGGGCTGGAATTATCGGAAGATGACATCTGCCGGCATATTTTTGAGCACCTGATCCCTGCAATGCAATTCCCGGAAATTGCCACTGCCGTGATCGAACTCGATGGCAGGCGATTCACTTCCGAGAATCACGGTCAAGGCCTTACGCATGAGCTGCAATCCAAGATTAATGCCGACAAAAAACTTTGCGGCCAGTTGCGTGTATTCTATCCTGAGGACAAGCCATTTCTGGTGCCGGAAGAGCAAAGACTGATCGATGCCGTCGCGAGCGATGTGGAGACGTGGCTTGAGCGCAAGCAGATTAACGAGGCGCTGCATGAGCGTCTGAAGGAAATCATCTGTCTCTATGAGATTCGTCGTGGCATGGGGCTGGAATTATCGGTGGAAAACGTTTGCCAGCACATTTTTGAGCAACTGATACCTGCAATGCAATTCCCGGAAATTGCCACTGCCGTGATCGAACTCGATGGCAGGCGATTCACTTCCGAAAATCATGGTCAGGGGTTGACGCATGAGCTGCAATCAAATATCAGCGCCAACAACGAGATATGCGGCCAATTGCGCGTGTTCTATCCTGAGGACAAGCCATTCCTGGTGCCGGAAGAGCAGAGACTCATCGACGCCGTCGCGAGTGATCTGGAGAGGTGGCTTGAGCGCAAGCGACTGGAGCAGACGCTTGTTTCCATAACGGAAGAACATCAGCGTTCGATCGGGCAGGAACTGCACGATAACCTTGGACAGCAGATTGCAGCGATTAGCTATCAGGCCAAGGCTCTGGAGAAAAAAATATCCGCTTCTGGGAGTGCGGATGCGGCAACAGTCGCTGCTTCCATTGCGGCCCAGGCGCAGATCGCCGTGATGCAATGCAAGCAGCTCGCGCAGGGATTGCTTCCGTTTGAGCTGGAAACCAATGGCCTGATGGCCGCGTTGCAGGCATTTGCATCGAGAATCGCAGTCACATATAAAATCACCCTTGATTTTGTGTGCAAAAATGAAATCCTTATCAATGATAACAATACTGCGCTACACCTTTATCGAATTGCCCAGGAAGCTGTCAACAACGCAATACGTCACGGTGGCGCACAACATCTAACAATTTCGCTGGCCTCCGCGGGGAGGATACTCTGCCTATCGATACGCGATAATGGCAGTGGCTTTACCGGTATTGACGCAGAACACGGGGCAACGCAGGGAATGGGCATTAAAATCATGCAGTATCGCGCCAGGCAGCTCGGCGCGGTACTGCAATTTCTATTGAACCCTGAAGGCGGCACGGAAGTGCGGCTAGAAATGCGAATGGACTAGGTAATCTTTACATGTCAACTTTGAAAGCACAGGTGATGCTGGTGGATGATCACGCCATGCTGCGGCACGGCATGGCGATGCTCATCAATCTAGAGCCTGATATGGAGGTATTTGCCGAGGCCGGTGACGGCGACGAAGCGCTGGCCACACTCAAAGCGGGATGTCATGCCGATATCATTTTGATGGACGTATCTCTCAAAACCCTTTCCGGCTTTGAGGTGATAAAAAGCATGCATAGCCTGATTCCGGCATTGCCGGTGCTTGTTGTGTCCATGCATGACGAAGGGGTGTATGCGCAACGCGCATTGCGAGCGGGCGCTCGTGGTTACGTAATGAAGCAGGAGCCGGGCGAAGTCCTGGTAACCGCCATCCGCGAGGTGTTGAAGGGGAATTTTTATCTGAGCAAGCAAATGCATGCCAAGCTGTTAAATCGGGTCGCCACGGGAAACTCAGAGTCTGAACCGTTGATCAACAGGCTAACCCCCAGCGAGTTTGAAGTACTGCATTTGATTGGATCCGGACATAGCAGCCAGGAAATTGCCAAGTTGCTTAATCGCAGTATTAAAACTATCGAAACGCATCGCTTCAACATTCGTACCAAACTGGATTTGAAAGACGGTGCCGATTTAATACGTTATGCCACCCACTGGATTTCGGAAGAGCGGTAGGCAGCCATTCCTTAAAAGTACAGAGGCCGAAAATGAAGACCCTATAACGTATTGGTTTCAAAGCATGCCAGGAACAACGGAGCGACACAGATCTGCCGGAACCACACAAGGCAATAGAATTACTCAAAGCAAGTCAACGCACGTTAGCAGATGACCTCTAATACAACAAGACTTGTGCCGATCTGACCAGACGGCGCGCGACGCCTTGACTGCCATTCAATTTCACATGCTCGCCGTCCTGGAGAATTGACTGGGAATGCCTGGCAGACTCATCGTCGCCGGGATCCCGTCTTTAAAATGTCCGCCAGAAACCTCTTGATCTCCTCCCACGAAGCTTTATCTGCTGCTGCATCATATGCTAGCGGCAGGTTAAACTCTCTTGCATATTGATCGGCAGCCGGGTTGGTGAAGCTATGCTTGACGCCCTCAAAAGTTACCACTTTGTAGTTTACGCCCGCTCTTTCCATTTCCTGTTTGAACGCGGCCACCTGCTCCGCAGGAATCATTGGATCTGCAGTGCCGGTAAAAGAAATAACTTGTGCCTTCACCCTTCCCCGCTCCGCTGGCGTTTCCGTCGCCAAACCGCCATGAAAACTCGCCACAGCTTTTAAATTCTCGCCCAGGCGAGCCATCTGTAGCACCACGCTGTCCCCGAAACAATAACCCAGCGCGGCGATATTTTTTGCATCGACATTTTCCTGCTGTTGCAGCAACCTCATTGCCGATTCAAAACGTGCTTTTGCCAATGGTAAATTCTTCGCCACCTCGGCCGAGAATCTTGCGGCGTCATCCGGATGGTGAGCCTGTTTACCCTCGCCGTACATGTCGAGCGCCAAGGCGGTATAGCCCAGTTCCGCCAGCATGGTTGCACGCTTGTGTGCATATTCATTGTTGCCCCACCATTCATGTACGACTAATATCCCAGGTCGTTTCCCATCGACCGCGTCGTCGTAGGCAATGTAGCCCTTGAGGGTAGTGCCGCCAGCCATGTACGTGATTTCCTTGCCCTGAACGGTGGCTTGTGCCAATGAGCTGCCAGATAACAATACAACGAGTAGAAGAAGATTTTTCATGACTGCCACTAGCCGATAGGAAATAGAATGATTTTAAACTGCGGAGAGTACTGCCATCTTGGCGGTCAGAAAAAGATTGATTGTTGAAGAGCATGCCGAGACGGCGCCGACTCCTTCGCAGAGGATGTTTTACGTTAAGAGCAGCATAATTAGCACTGATCACTGAAAATGACATTGAGAAGTTACGAGCTCATTCTCATCCCCTGGCCGTGGCAGCTTACGAAAAATGGAACAATGGGGGTGAGGAACGCTGAAATCCAGCGTCCGGGCGTCATCGGCTCTCCCAGAAACAAGGGAATTCCTTGATTTATAGCAACAAGACAAGAACCGACGACAAGAGCGACACAAAATGCCACATATCGTGCACGTCGATCTTTAATCGAGTATCTAATGGCAAGTGATGTTCTTGCAAAATGGGCAGGCTAAGCGGAATTATTTTCATCTGACGGATAAAAATTGAGTTGGGCGCTGCCATTGCTGGCAAGATGGAGGTTCCAAAGACTACATCAACGCCCAGGATGGATACTACGCAACGGATTAAATT
>JACCWK010000024.1 GCA_013697655.1 Nitrosospira sp. | reverse complement strand
TAATTTAATCCGTTGCGTAGTATCCATCTTGGGCGTTGATGTAGTCTTTGGAACCTCCATCTTGCCAGCAATGGCAGCGCCCAACTCAATTTTTATCAGTCAGATGAAAATAATTCCGCTTAGCCTGTCCATTTTGCAAGAACCTCTATGCTGCTAACTTCGGTAATCCGCGTTGATCTTCACATAATCGTAGGAGAGGTCGCACGTCCAGATTATAGTGGACGCTAATCCTCTATTAAGTGCAACCCGCACTGTGATTTCAGATTGCTTCATCACTCGCTGGCCGTCTTCTTCCCGATAACCGGGCGCCCGTCCGCCATTATTCGCAACCAGCACATCATCGAGATAGAGCTGCAAACTGTTCACGTCAAGTCCGTCTATGCCTGCATTGCCAATGGATGCGAGTATCCGGCCCAGATTGGGATCGGAGGCGAAAAAAGCAGTTTTAACCAGCGGAGAATGGGCGATAGCGTATGCAACTTTCGCGCACTCACCCTGTGACCTGCCACCTTCAATGCGCACCGTTATGAACTTGGTTGCACCTTCTCCATCACGCACGATAGCTTGCGCAAGTTGCACCGCAACCTCCAATACCGCATCTTGCAGGGCTGCGAATGCAGCGTCGGCTTTTTTCAAGATCAACGGATTGCCGGCCTGGTCCGTTCCAATCAGAATGAAAGCGTCATTGGTTGAAGTGTCGCCGTCCACAGTAATGCGGTTAAAAGAATTATCTGCTACATTCTGTACGATTTCATCCAACAGCGCTTGACTCACCCCCGCGTCGGTTGCTATGTAGCTCAGCATCGTCGCCATGTTTGGATGGATCATGCCAGAGCCTTTGGCAATGCCTGTCACAGTCACCGTAATGCCATCGAGTAAAATTTGCTTTGACACCGCCTTAGGTACGATATCTGTTGTCATGATTGCCCGGGAGGCAGCAAACCAGTTGTCTGGCCTCAAGTTTGCCACAGCGACTGGCAAGGCTTCGACAATTTTTTTCAGCGGCAGCGGCTCCATGATTACACCGGTTGAAAACGGCAGTATTTGTTGACTGTCACACCCAAGCAATCGGGCGAGTTCAACACAGGTGGCTCGGCTGTTTTTAATCCCTTCGTTGCCTGTGCCTGCATTGGCATTGCCGGTATTGACGAGCAAAGCGCGAATCGGAGATTTGGGGCCAGCTTTCGAAAGATGCTCTTTGGCCACTATTACCGGCGCAGCGCAAAAACCGTTTTGCGTAAATACACCGGCGACTTTTGCGCTTTCATCGAGAGTAATGATGAGTAAATCCCGGCGGCCCGGTTTTTTTATTCCAGCCTCTGCAATGCCCAGGGAGACGCCCTTTACCGAGAGCAGTTGTTCGGATGGAAACGGTGTAAAATTGACGGGCATAATAATGTAAATGTAATATAAATAAGGCTTAGGGCGATTCTCAATCAGAAATTTCGCTTTTTATCTGATGCAGGGAAGCGCGTTATCCTAACTCATCTTTAATAGTTCTCTCCATACCTTCCGTATTTCTTACCATTTCCCTCTCTTGAATTTCTTGTAGCATAGAGAATAATCTTTTTGACAAATCACTTTTGCTGCATGCGGGGTGCCATGACAAACTATCGGTCAAACAGCCACAAAGAGAACACGATGAATTGCGATAAAGAGCTGGATGTGCGTGGGCTCAACTGCCCCCTCCCTATCCTGCGCACAAAAAAATCCCTGGTGGACATGACTGCGGGCCAGGTACTGAGAATCATAGCTACCGATCCGGGTGCGGCAATTGATTTCCAGGTATTCGCTGATCAGACGGGTAATGAACTGTTAGCCTCATCGGAAACAGCGGGAGAATTTATGTTTTACATGAAAAAGAAATGAGAGAACGGAATTTCTTGTCGCCTGCGGCATCGCATGGGCCACTTTTGGTAAAGCCTCCATTTGAGTAATGGCCGCGCTTTCCTAACTCCCTCCCACCATGCTATCGCTGCGGACGGCGGTATATCAAAGTACTGCGCATGCGTCGGCTGCAGCCATGAACTTTCTGTACCGCGCCAGCCACGGTAGCGGAACGGGGCACCCAACGTTATCCTGTTTTGCTTTATGCGCCGCAACTATGGCACCCAGCATGATTGAGCGACCACAGTTATCTCCCCCGGCACGAATGTTGGATTCGACAGCAACCCGATAGTCCGATGCGTGTTGCGCGATATGGAAAACGATCGGCAAGCCTTCCGCAACATGGCAAGCCATACCAAAACGCTTGGCCACCGCAACGCTATCCAGCGTCGGGATGGCGAGCGCTTCTTCAAGCAACGGTTTAAGAATGCTTCCTGCAAGTGGTAAAGCGTTGAGCAATGCCTGTGCAATCGGCGTGCCGCGCAACACCTCAAACAGTACTGCCGCGGAACACTGTGCGGCAGCGACCGCCTTTGCGTTGTTATTTGTTATGTGAACTACATCTTCGACCTTTGCCATCAGTTCCTCCAGCGTCCCTGCATGAGTTGCAACGAGTGGTGGAAGCGCTGCCAAGGCCGGGTGCTGGTCGTCATCTGCACCGGATGCCGCGGGAAAGTCGGCTGGTTCAAGCAATCAAAGCGTACGTAACGTCAGGCGCGTAGGGGAGTCAACGTACCCTACAAATGCGCCGCCGGGCCCAAAGTGTGTGCGATATTCGGTCTGATATTCGATGCGATTGAAGCTACCATGCTTCGCTAGATGCTTCAGCATCAATAAACACACCTCGCCGTAGCCGGTCGATTCCCCGGCTAGTTTTCCACCGTGCGCCAGATAACCCTTCGCGCCGGAATAATTGTCAGGGTCGGGTTGCAGGAACACCAACCCCCTGGTTGCTTCAATTTCTGCGATGCGCGCCGGATTGTAGAGCCAGTGCAGACCGAGAGCAGCAGCGTCAGCGACCAGGGCGCCGAAAATAGCGGCGCTATTGGGACTTTTCATAGTTTACTTAATCCTACGGTTTCCAATTATTCCTTTTCCTGATAACAAGTCCTTGAAACTAAATTTCTTCTTCCGGAGGCAGTTTTCTCGCCTCCTCCTCCAGCATTACGGGAATGCCATCCTTGATGGGAAAAACCAACCGGTCCGCCTTGCAGATCAGTTCACTTTCAGATTTCTTGTATAGCAACGGTCCCTTGCAAAGTGGACAGACCAGAATGTCCAGCAATTTTACGTCCATGAATTTACCTCAATTTTATTGATTACTTCAGCGAAACGATTGCGGAGCAACCTCCTTGCTCATCAGCGCAATCCGTATATTTTAACGCATCCTCCTCTGTGCAGTCGTTGGATCTAATGGGGGTTTTCGGTGGTAAAAGTAATCTGGTTGTAACCCGCGAGACGTGCAGCCTCCATAATCATGATAACGGACTGATGCGTGGCTTGGGCATCTGCATTGATGACGATAACCGGATCGGGCCGGTCACCTGCGGCTGCGCGCAATTCACCACTGAGCCCCTCTGCATTGGAGTGCTTGATAGATGTCTGGTTAACCGTATAACTTCCGGCTGCATTTACCGAGACATTTATGGCATTAGGGCGGTCAACGGGTTTGTCGGACGTTGCCTGCGGCAGATTGATCTCGAGCTCAGCGTATTTCGAGTAAGTGGTGGTAATCATCAGGAAAATCAGTATGACCAATAATACATCGATCATGGGTACCAGATTGATTTCCGGATCTTCTTTCTGTCGGCCGCGCTGAAAATTCATTGGATGATTCTGTCATCTGGTAAATGAATGGAGAACCGTAAAGAAGGCATGCGATGAATCAGTCCCGCCGCTCGCCGTGAACGATTTCCACCAGTTTCAGCGCTTGCAATTCCATTTCTATCACCAGCGCATCTACTTTGGCTCGGAAATAACGATAAAAAATCATGCTTGGAATGGCTACGAGGATGCCGAACGCGGCGTTATAGAGCGCTACAGAGATGCCATGAGCGAGTTGTGCGGGGTTGCCGCTACCCGTGGAAGGGGTATTCTCCCCAAAAATTTCGATCATGCCGACCAAGGTTCCGAACAGGCCCATCAACGGACTCAAGGAAGCGATGGTTCCCAGAGTGGTGAGATAACGATCAAGGTTATGCGCCACGGCACGACCCGCTTCTTCGATGGATTCTTTCATGACTTCGCGCGTGCTCCGGTCATTTTTTAAGCCCGCCGCGAAAATCTGACCCAAGGGGGAATGTTTCTGAAGACGTACAAGCATATCTTCGCTAACGCCACTTTTTCGGTATTCCTGCACTACTTTGGGAAGCAAGTCTCTCGGTGTTACCATGCTCAGACGCAATGCCCATACGCGCTCGCCAATAATGCCTACGGCAACGATGGATGCTAAAATAATCGGCCAGATCGGCCAGCCAGCAGCTTGAATCAAGGCGAACACGCGACAGTCTCCTCAGTAATCCGGTGATCAAGCAAGAGCCGTAATGTATCTTGCCCATGTAATTTCAGCAAGGATAAGGATACATTTTTTGTCCACAATTGCTGTGGATAAGTTTGTGGATAATCTGCCCATAGGACCATTAAGTCGCCCTCTCATAACGATATTTTCTGAATAGATTAATTTTTGAACTTATATAATATTCATATAAAACAACTAGTTATAGGTATATTTAGTGTTCATGCGGGTTTGCCAGGCGCAATTATGCTATTTTCGTGACAAATGTGGATACTGTAGAATGTCAAGATGAATTTTCTCGTGGAAATGGAGATTGCTCGCGCAGTCTTGAGCGTGAGCGAATTAAACCGCAGCACCAAGGACTTGCTTGAACAAGCCTTTCCCCTATTATGGGTCAGCGGCGAGATTTCGAACATCAAGCGCTACGGTTCCGGTCACTGGTATTTTTCCCTGAAGGATTCAAACGCGCAGGTGCGCTGCGTTATGTTTCGCGAGAAAAATCAGTATCTGGGCTGGCTTCCCCAGGACGGCATGCAGGTGGAAGTGCGGGCGCTCGTCACGTTATATCAGGGGCGCGGCGATTTTCAACTGAGCGTGGAAACCATCCGCCGAGTTGGATTAGGTACATTATTCGAAGCTTTTGAACAACTTAGGGCCAGACTTGGAAAAGAGGGGCTATTTGATCCCGCCCGCAAAAAAGCGTTGCCGCTATTTCCAAGACAGATCGGTATCATCACTTCTCCATCCGGGGCCGCATTGCATGATGTGCTGTCAACATTACGGCGGCGCATGCCTTCCCTGCCAGTCATTATTTATCCGGTTCCGGTTCAGGGTAATGGGGCTGCGGCAAGAATAGCGGCTGCTGTTCAAATGGCTGCAAGCCGCGCTGAATGCGATGTACTGATCCTGTGTCGCGGCGGTGGCAGTATCGAGGATCTGTGGGCATTTAATGAAGAGGTTGTCGCGCGGGCAATTGCCGCTTGTTCCGTTCCCATCATCAGCGGCGTAGGTCACGAGATAGACTTTACCATCACTGATTTTGTCGCGGATATTCGTGCACCCACGCCCACCGGTGCAGCCCAGCTCATCTGCCAGGATCGTGAAGAGTTGCTGCGACGTGCGGAGCTTTTATACCTGCGCGCGCAGCGTGAGCTGCGGCGCGGCATCGAAAGCCGGATGCAAAATGCCGATATGCTCGCATGCCGTCTGGTTCATCCTCGTGAGCGAATAAATGGCCAGCTTACGCATCTCCAGCGTTCGCATGCGCGGCTTACCGGCTCCTGGTTACGATGCTCCGAAAACAGGTTCTGGCGTGTGCGCGAGTTTAATCAGCGTGTTACTGTCGCCCGCCCTGATATTTCCCGCTTGATCGAACGACAATATGAACTGGGTTTGCGCTTGCACCGAGCCATAGCCGGTCGCATCGAAACACTCGCAATGAGTTTGGAGCATCAGGAGGTAAACCTTGTTCATCTCAACCCGGAGTCAGTCCTACAGCGTGGCTATAGCATTGTCTATACTTCTGACGGCGCAGTGCTTAAAAATAGCGATCAGATTGGCGTAGGCGATATGATTCGCGTGGCATTTGCCAAGGGCAAGATCAAAGCCCATGTATCGGAAAAGGAAAATAGTTAAAATGGCTGGTGTCATCGCATCGCACTGCCCACCATTGGAAAGTTGAGCATGATACTTGTCTGTGCTTATGCCTTTGATAGCGATCGACTGTAAAATTCTCGATCATTATGGACATTTTGAGAGCGGTGATGCAGACTTGGGGTGTTCCAGACGCCTTTGCATGCTCTCTGTCTAAACCGCATGCGATTCCCGTTGGTACTGAGTTTTATTGAGCCTTTTCACCAGGAAATATGTTCCAATGCCAAGAACCTTTCTCGCGCTCGGTGCTATCAATGCTTTTCTTTGTGTTGCTCTAGGCGCTTTCGGTGCGCATAGTCTGAAACAGAAACTCTCGATCGATATGCTTGCGGTATACCAGACGGGAGTGCAATACCATTTCTACCACGCGCTGGGGCTTATGGCGGTTGGCCTGGTGCTTCTGCACTTTCCCAAATCCAGATTGATAGTGCTGTCAGGTTGGTTGATGCTCGCGGGAATCGTCCTGTTTTCCGTCAGCCTCTACGTGCTGAGTTTGACCGGGATACGCGGTCTCGGTGCCATCACGCCGCTGGGCGGGGTAGCATTCCTGAGCGCCTGGGCACTGCTTGCCTATGGAAGCTGGTCCGACAAATAAGCCGCGCAGCGTCATTATGGTCAGTGCTGTAACTCCTTTTTCATCGCATTGGTAATGCTTCATTATTTTTTCGCTCCTTGCCCGCGCGGACTGGAGTCCGTGCTCGCCACCGAGTTGGAGCAGCTCGGGGCTGCTTCGGTGCAGAGACGCGATGGTGGAGTGCAATTTCAGGGCGACTGGCAAATTTGCTACCGGGCTAACCTGGAAAGCCGTATTGCTAGCCGTATTCTGTGGCAGGTTGCAAGCCGGCCGTATGCGAGTGAAGCCGATGTATACAATATAACCCGCATATTGCCCTGGAACGAATGGTTTAGTTCGGAGCTGACCATTCGAGTCAACATCGCCGCGATCAAATGCCCACTCCGCAGTCTTGATTTTGTAACCCTCAAAATCAAGGATGCCGTCTGTGATAAATTCCGGGAGATTACGGGGGGACGCCCTACCGTGAATACGGCGCTGCCGGATATCCGTGTTCACGGCTTTCTAGATGCCCGGAAATTTTCTTTGTATCTGGATACTTCTGGTGACGCTCTTTTTAAACGAGGTTTAAGACAACATGCTGGAGAGGCTCCAATACGAGAAAACCTCGCCGCTGGAATTTTATACATGGCAGGTTGGCAGCCGGGCATTCCGCTCCTCGATCCAATGTGTGGCAGTGGCACATTCTTACTCGAAGCAGCACAAATTTCATTGAATATTGCACCGGGATCGGGACGCAGTTTTGCCTTTGAAAAACTGAAGGCATTTGATGAGGAATCATGGACCAGACTGAAGGAAGCCGCGATAACACGGCAAAAACCAAAAACATCTCAGCCAATATTTGGCAGCGACCTGTACGGCGATGCGCTGGCAGATGCCCGCGCAAATTTATCCGCCGCGGGGTTTGCTGAAATAGTTACCCTGAAGCAGGCAAACATCCTGGAAATCTCAGCGCCGGCACCTTCCGGGTTCCTTGTCACCAATCCCCCCTATGGCGTACGCATAGGTGAACAGCAAGAACTTGCCGATATTTATCCCAAACTGGGGGATGTATTGAAGAAGAAATTCAGCGGCTGGAAAGCATATATTTTTACCGCTGATCCACTTCTGCCCAAACTGATACGTTTAGCTGCCTCGCGTCGCACCCCCTTGTTCAATGGTGCTCTGGAGTGCCGTTTACTGGAATACAAAATGGTGGCGGGAGGAATGCGGAGGGTAAAAGAAACCGATGTTACGCATCACTCAGACTAGATCTTAAAGAACCTCTGCGCAAGTCACTATGCTTGTCCGCAAAGGGAGCGGGCGGTAGTTTCGAAGATGGAACGGAACGTCCCCGGAGGTTAGTGAGCGCATTGTTGCCGTGCTGCCTTGTGAGATCATATCCTCACTTTACCAACAACACGTGGACGTATTCAGAGCCTCCCCAATAGCCATTATAATTAGCCGATGAAGCCGGAAATAAGAGCGATTTTCCTATTGGTGTTCCTAGGCTGCGCAAGCCTGATCAGTTACGCCCTCTATTTGCAGCTAGTAAAAAATCTTTTGCCATGCCCTCTTTGCGTCGTACAACGCGTGGCATATTGGCTGGTGGGTTTAATTTCTCTATTGGCCTTTTTTCATTCCCCGGAGAATGTAGGGCGCCGGATTTACAGTGGCGCGATTGCGGTCTTCGCATTCGCCGGAGCGGTGATTGCCCTGCGTCAATCTTGGTTGGTGCGCTACCCCGAGGCATTTGAATGCGGCATTAGTCCGGAAGAGAAATTCTTGAATACCTTGCCGATCGCCCAATGGTGGCCCAGCATGTTCGAAGCGAACGGAGACTGCGCTGATGCGACGTGGGAATTCGCATTACTCACACTCCCGGATTGGTCGGCAATCTTTTTTATGATCTTTGGTAGCCTGGCAGTTTATGCTTTTTTTGCCCGCCGTCGGTACTAGAAAGCAGATCAGAAATCGTCTCAGCACGGATATAAATAACAACTGCGGTCAACTGTAAAAGGCCTTACTGCCGCTGAAACTATTGAAAAGCGAACTTGCAGCCCCATTTACAAACTGTCTTTATACAAAGGAACGAATTCAACTCTATGAAACGAATTTTCTTATTTCTAATCACTAATTTGGCAATTTTGTTAGTGTTGAGCATCACTCTGCGAATATTAGGTGTGGATCGCATTCTGGATGCGGAGGGTAGCGGTATAGAGTTCAATTCTCTGCTTATCATGGCGGGTGTGATCGGATTTGGCGGTTCGTTGATTTCGCTTGCCATGTCCAAGTGGAGCGCGAAGCGGATGACTGGTGCAGTGGTGATAGAGCAGCCCTCCGATCCGACCGAGCGTTGGCTAGTCGATACCGTCCGTCGGCAGGCCGAGGTTGTGGGTATTGGTATGCCGGAAGTGGCAATTTATGACGCCCCCGACGTAAACGCCTTCGCTACGGGCATGAACCGCAATAACGCGTTGGTGGCAGTGAGCACTGGCCTCCTCCAGAACATGCACAAGGATGAAATCGAAGGAGTGCTGGCGCATGAGTTGAGTCATGTAGCTAATGGCGATATGGTGACGCTTGCCCTGATTCAGGGCGTGGTCAATACCTTTGTAATTTTTCTATCGAGGGTAATCGGCCATTTCGTGGATCGCGTCGTGTTCAAAACCGAACGTGGTCATGGTCCGGCTTTTTGGATTACAACTATTGTGGCGCAAATGGTGCTGGGCATACTCGCAAGCATGATAGTCATGTGGTTCAGCCGCCAGCGCGAATTTCGCGCCGATGCAGGGGGGGCACAACTGGCTGGGCGCAACAAAATGATCGCCGCACTGGAGCGCTTGAAACAACGGCATGAGCCATCGCAGCTGCCTGATCAGATGGCGGCGTTTGGCATTTCCGCTGGGGGTGGTGGCAGCGGCTTCAAGGATTTATTCATGTCGCATCCACCGCTTGAGGTGCGTATCGCAGCGCTCCGTGGACTGCCCTGATCGGCTTCTCTGATGTTCCAAATGGAAACGGCGGGAGCGTTATCCGCTACCGCCGTTTTATTTAAGAGTTAAAACTAATTGCCCCTTCCGAATGAGGATTTAAAGGAATTAATGCCTTAATCCTCTTCGTCGTCCTTGCTCTTGGGCGGATTGCCGTCAAATACCAGATTGCGCCGCCTCTGAAGGTACGCGTCCCGAACAAAATCGTACTTATCCAGCGCAGCCTCATCCAGGGTTTTTTCGGATTTCAGTAACCCGGCTCGCGTATCGGCGGCTCGTGTTCCACCTACTATCGGACCTATAAAGGGAGCAACGAAGAAGCTACCTATAAATACAGGATCGGAGGCTATGTCCAATACGCGACCCCCTGCATCGCGGGTCGAACTCGGGCCAAGAAAGGGCAATACCAGATAAGGCCCGCTCGCAACACCGTGATATCCCAAAGTCTGCCCAAAGTCTTCATCATGTTTTTCCAGGCCAATATCGCTGGCGACGTCGACGATGCCCCCCAATCCAAAGGTAGTGTTCACCAACAGCCGCATGCTACTCGTCAGCGCATTGTTGAACTTGAGTTGCAGAAGATTATTGAGAGTAACGGGAATATCGTTGAAATTGGAGAATACATTCCCTACCGCTGCTTCGAGGGGATCGGGCATCATCCACTTGTAGCCCTTCGCGACGGGTTTGAACACATAATCATCAACTGACTCGTTAAAACTGAATACAGCGCGGTTCATGGGTTCCCAAGGGTCTTTCTTATTATTATAAGTTGGATAAGTAGCTGGGGCGCCGTTCTTGAATACCGGACCGTCGGACGATACCGTTGGATCCTTTTGATTGTTCGGCGTGCCATTACCACTGGTGCTGCTATTCTCCGAAGCGCTATCAGTCATTGCGTTTTTAGTTGTAGCATCACTTTTATCCGCGGCACTATTGCCCGGCGCGTTATTAGTCGCTGTGCTATCAGTCGGCGCGTTATTAGCTGTAGGATTTTTATTAGTCGTAGCGCAAGCGGTAAGAAAAAGTCCCAGTAGTAACACTAACAGGGAAGGAAATTTTAAGAGGGGAGAATGATTCATATTCAGGATTAAATTTATCTTTGCGGTGGGCGTGGGTAAAACGCCGCCATTATATGGCGAATCCAAACTTAAAATGCAAATTTTTTCTCATGCAGGATACAGCTTCCCTATTTAAGCGGTAAGGAGTCTGAATGTCACCTGACTCTCAATTCACGATTTTTGTTCCAGCTCGATTGCGATTTATGTGTTGTCGCGTCTCGCAAAATTCTTAAGACGGAAACCAAGCAGCCATAACATCACAAAGTAACTGGCTGCTCCAGAGACAACGATCCATGTCAGTCGCGTAGCACGCTCGATAGTTGAAATTGTTAGCCACGACGCATCGCTGCCGGAGATAAACCATAGGGTGCTGCCCATCGTCGTAAGCGCCACTAGTATCTTCGCCATGAAAATTCCCCAGCCCGGCTGAGGTTGATAGATTTGATGGCTGCGCAATTTGTAGTAGAGCAGTCCGGCATTGAGGCAGGCACCCAAACCGATGGAAAGGGCGAGTCCGGCGTGACGAAGCGGTATGATGAACGCCAGATTCATTAGCTGGGTCGCGACAAGCGTCAGGACGGCAATTTTCACTGGTGTTTTGATATTTTGCCGCGCGTAGAATCCCGGAGCTAGCACTTTAATCAGGATCATCCCCAACAGTCCCACACTATAAGCCACTAATGCGTTGCGCGTCATCCACACATCGTTTGCTGAAAATTCTCCGTGATAAAACAATGTGGCAATGAGCGGGGTGGCGAGCAATGCCAACGCCGCTGCAGCGGGCAGCGTTAGCAGTATGGTTAAGCGCAGACCCCAATCCAGCAGGCGCGAATATTCTTCAGTACTATTATCGGCATAATGCCGGGACAATGATGGAAGCAATATTGTTCCAAGCGCCACACCCAGAAGACCGGCGGGAAATTCCATCAAGCGATCCGCATAATAAAGCCACGATACGCTACCGGTAATGAGGAAAGAGGCGAATATGGTATTGATGAGCAAACTGATTTGACTGATGGAGACGCCAAACACCGCCGGGCCCATTTGCTTAAGCACGCGCCATGCGCCGGTATCGGGGGATCTCAGACGTGGACGCGGCATCAATTTAATCCGCATTAGAAACGGCACTTGGAAGGCAAGTTGCAATATTCCGCCGATAAATACTGCCCATGCAAGGGCAAGTATTGGCGGATTTATCAGCGGTGCAAGCCATAAGGCGCAGCCGATGAATGAGAGGTTCAACAGCGCCGGAGTCAGAGCTGGCACCGAAAATTTACCGTGAGTGTTGAGTATGGCTCCCGCAAATGAGACCAGTGAAATGAACAGAATATAGGGAAATGTAATTTGCAGAAGTTCAACCGTCAGATCGAACTTATCCGGACTGGCTGCGAACCCGGGCGCGCTTACATAAATTATGAAGGGTGCAGCGATTACCCCTATCAGCGTAACCAGAAACAGCGCGATCGACAGCAGTGTCGCGACATGATTGATGAGTTCGCGGGTTTCCTCCGATGTGCGGCGGTTCTTATATTCAGCGAGAATGGGCACAAATGCCTGCGAAAATGCACCTTCGGCAAACAGGCGACGCAATAAGTTGGGAATGCGAAAGGCGACGAAGAATGCATCGGTCTGAACGCCAGCACCAAAAATACGTGCAATCAATATATCGCGTACAAATCCCAAAACTCGGGATATCAGGGTCATCCCGCTGATGGTGGCGAGGGTTTTGAGCAGATTCATGGATGAGTATGGTAACCTGAATGTTCCTGTTCACGACAGTAGAACAAAATCTCATCGGCTACGCTTCAATTTCCTTCCTCTATAGTGGTGTAATTGGGGTGTTTCTTTAGAAGTTGTTCTTGCAATATACTTAAAATATCCGTAATATTAAAAAATTTTAGCAGCAGTTAATTGAGGAATTTTTATGGCCAACAGTGCGCAAGCGCGAAAACGTGCAAGGCAAAATGTCAAGCAACGTGACCACAATACCAGTCTGCGTTCCCAATTGCGCACCGCGATCAAGCATGTGAGAAAGGCTGTCGGGACTTCCGACAAAACCGTCGCGCAGGCTGCATTCAAGGCATCCATTGGTGCCATAGATTCGATTGCCGACAAGGGAATCATTCACAAAAATAAGGCTGCGCGCCACAAGAGCCGTCTTACCGCCGCGATCAAGGCGATGACCTGACTAGTCAATATCCAAAAAGCGGAAGTTGTTGGGCCGACTTCTATTTTCCTAGGTTTTCTTCAGGCTGGTTGATCCGGTTGCGCACTGTCACATCGCTCGTTCGGGAAACTTCGAGATTACGATTCTTAAGGGCATCGGTTAGCGCCATCAAGCCCATTGGTATCGGAAATATAGTGGTATTGGATTTGTCAGTGGCAATGTTTGTGAGAGTCTGCAGGTAACGCAGTTGCATCGCACCGGATTGCTGCGAGAGAATTTGCACCGCTTGCATCAATTTACCCGATGCCTGCAACTCACCTTCAGCATAATTCAGCATGAATCACTTTTGTGTGCCGCTCATGCTCTGCCTCGGTCTGGCGAGCAATGACCAGTATTATCGATTCGTCAATATCCATATGCTTGGTCTCGACGTTGGCGATCTTGATGCCCCACGCGTCGGTCTGAATATCCCTATTTAGTTTCTCGCGTTCCGCCAGCATTTTATCAAGCTCATGCTTGCCCAGATCCGAGCGTAAGGTAATCTGCGCGAACTGACTGGTGGAAGTCTCGACCGCATGCGTCATGGTTATGCGGCTATTGATGTGGTTTTGAACTCCCGAGGCTTGCAATGAATGTTGTTTTAGCGCATAAAGCGCTTTTTATATTGGAAGCGGTGTTTTCATGAAGAGACCCATAAGCCGCATTCTCGTTATCAACGATGAGAAACTGATATTAAAGGAGCTCATCAAGGGACTGAATGCCGCGGCCAAGTCTCTGGAGAACCCGTTAGGTATCAGTTTTATCGGTGTTACCACCGCGCGCGAAGCGCTGCAAGCAATTGAACAGGACGGCGACATTCAATCGGTAGTAGTGGACGATACGCTCTATACCCTGAAAAACGGTGAAAAAGGCTCCCGCAACCTGCAAATGACTGCGTTGAAGCTGGTGCAGGAGATTACGCGTTTTCGCCCTGAACTTGACATCTATATCTTGATCGCTCAAGAGAAAGAGGATGAAGTGGTGGATGCGCTTTTTTCCGAAACGGTCGACGGCTATTTTTATCGCGAAGAGCGTGATTATCGTGGGATGTATCGCATTCTCAACGCCCAGCTTCAGGAAAAAGCGCGCACACCATTTTATGACCAGCTCAAGAATTATGTGCTAATGGCGAAGGATGCCTGGCACACGCCAGGGCACTCTTCAGGCGACTCGCTTCGCGACAGTCCCTGGGCGAGCGATTTTTATCAATTCATTGGCGAGCATATTTTTCGTGCCGACCTGTCAGTGTCGGTACCGATGCTCGATTCGCTGATGGAGCCTTCCGGCGTAATCGCGGAAGCGCAGAAGGTAGCAGCCAAAGCATTCGGCGCGCGACGCACTTTTTTTGCCACCAACGGCACTTCCACCGCCAACAAGGTGATATTTCAGACACTACTCGCTCCCGGTGAGAAGTTATTGCTGGACAGGAATTGTCATAAGTCCGTGCATCACGGTGTTGTATTATCCGGTGCCCATCCGATTTATCTCGACTCGTCGGTCAACAAGAAATTCAGCGTTTACGGACCGGTGCCGAAGCGAACACTGTTCGACGCCATCGACGAACACCCGGATGCTCAGGCCCTGATACTTACCAGTTGCACATACGATGGTCTTCGTTACGATCTGCCCCCCATCATTGAAGCAGCGCATGCCAAAGGCATTAAAGTCATTATCGACGAGGCGTGGTACGGCTTTGCCCGCTTTCATCCGGCTTTCCGCCCCACGGCGATGGAAGCAGGCGCAGATTACGCCACCCAGAGCACGCATAAGGTATTGTCGGCTTTTTCTCAATCCAGCATGATTCATGTTAATGACCCCGACTTCAACGAACACCTGTTTCGTGAAAACTTTAATATGCATACTTCCACCAGCCCGCAGTACAGCATGATCGCCAGCCTCGATGTGGCGCGCAAGCAGGCAATGCTGGAAGGATACAAGCTGCTTTCGCGAACGCTGGAGTTGGCGAAGGAGGTGCGTGCGCAAATCAATTCTACGGGCGTATTCCGCGTGCTCGAGCTCCCTGATCTGCTGCCTGATGAAGTAAAGCATGACAATATCCAGCTCGATTCCACGAAGGTGACCGTGGACATTTCCCGTTGCGGCTTTACCGTAGAGGATTTAATTCGGGAGTTGTTCGAACGTTATAATATTCAAGTCGAAAAATCTACGTTCAATACCCTGACTCTGCTGCTTACCATTGGCACTACCCGCAGCAAGGTGTCACGTCTCTACGATGCATTAATGCGCATCGCGCGTGAAGGCCGCGCTCCCCGCCGGCTTTATCAGATCCCTGAGATTCCGGGCTTTACCGATCTAAAATATCTGCCGCGCGACGCCTTTTACTGTGGCGGGGAGTTGATGCCGCTGCTGGACGAGCAGGAGAGAGTCAATACCGGCCTGGATGGCAAAGTATGTGCAGATCAAATCACTCCGTATCCGCCCGGCATTCCGGTGCTGGTGCCAGGACAAACTATCACCCACGAGGTTGTGCAATATCTGGTAAGCATGTTGCGTTCGCAGAAACGGGTTGAGTTGCATGGGATCGTTTACGATGGTTATCTTCCATGTTTGAGGCTATTGACTCCCACCGAGGAAAAAGGCTTGAAAAAGCTGGTTAAATAGGTAAAGATACGGGTAGTGTAAAAAAAACAATTCACGGCGGCTCATGCCGCCGTGTTGCATTCCGGCTTTGGAAAAACGGGTATATTCATGGGTATTTCTGTACGAACGCCTTTGTAATTCGAAATTTTAAGCCGGTTCATTTGCCAACTGAGATGCAAAATTTCCGTGCGTCGCACATTTTTATATATATGCGATAAGAGTTACGCGTTACAACGATCATGCTTTTTGAAAGTTTAAGCAGTATCCGAGAAACTGATGCTCGAAAAATGTGAATTTATAGAGATGCCTTATGCCAAACCTGATGAACACGTACATGCCGCTCCCCGTTACTTTTGCCAAAGGGGAGGGCGTATGGCTATGGGACGAAGCAGGCAAGCGCTATCTTGACGCACTGGCGGGTGTCGCCGTATGCGGTCTGGGGCATTGTCATCCAAAGCTGGTAAAGGCGATTTGCAAGCAGGCCGGGACGCTTATCCATACCTCCAACCTTTACCATATAGCCAAACAGGAACAGTTGGGCAGCAGGCTGGCGGCATTGTCGGGCATGGACAATGCATTTTTCTGCAATTCCGGTGCGGAAGCAAATGAAGCCGCGATAAAGCTCGCACGGCTTTATGGCCACGGCCGGAATATCGATCTACCTACTATTATCGTGATGGAGAAATCCTTTCACGGACGTACCATGGCGACTTTGACTGCGAGCGGGAATCGCAAGGTGCAGGCCGGTTTCGAGCCGCTGCTTACCGGCTTTGCACGGGTTCCGTACAACGACCTGGAAGCCGTGGCGCAAGTGGGCGTGCACAACAAGAATGTTGTCGCCATACTGGTTGAACCGTATCAGGGGGAGGGAGGCGTTAATGTACCGCAAGCCAGCTATCTTCAAGGTTTGCGGCATCTATGCGATCAGAACGGCTGGTTGCTGATGCTGGACGAGGTGCAGTGCGGAATCGGCCGTAGCGGAAAATGGTTTGCCTTTCAACATAGCGGCATTGTTCCGGATGTGATAACGCTGGCCAAAGGTTTAGGTTCAGGCATGGCTATTGGCGCCTGCCTTGCAAAAGGCACGGCAGCGGAGGTATTCAAGCCGGGCAATCATGCTTCCACTTTCGGCGGCAACCCGCTAGCCTGTACTGCCGCGCTCACCACGCTGGAGGTGATCGAAGAAGATGATTTGATTAGAAATGCGATGGAACTGGGCGACTTCATGCGCAGCATGTTTAAAGCGCAGCTGGCGGGCTTGCCTGATGTCAGGCAAATCCGTGGCCAGGGATTGATGATAGGGATCGAACTTTCCAAACCTTGCGGTGATCTTGTGAAAGAAGCCTTACAACAGGGCCTCCTGATCAATGTGACGTCGGACAAGGTAGTGCGTCTCCTGCCGCCACTTGTGATGCAACGCAGCGAGGCGGAACAGGTAGTAAATATCCTGTCTGCAATAATAAAGAGGTTCCTGGCGGCTTGAGTAACGATTGCAAGTCGTGAAAAGTGAAGCGTGAAGCCCTTGCTTCACGTCTTTCACGTTTCGAGAGTCACAATCCATGATTCACGATAATATGCAGATCAACCATTTTTTACAGTTCAACGATTTTTCCCGGGAGGAGTTCGAGTACCTGTTCGAGCGCACGCGCTGGATCAAGCACGAGTTCAAGCAATACCGGCGCTATTGGCCCTTGGAAGATCGGACCATGGCGATGATTTTCGACAAGCACTCCACGCGTACGCGGTTGTCGTTCGAAGCGGGTATGCATCAACTAGGCGGCGCAGCGATTTATCTTTCCACCCGGGATACTCAATTGGGACGAGGCGAGCCTGTGGAAGATGCGGCACGTGTGATTTCGCGCATGGTGGATATCGTCATGATCCGTACTTACGAGCACGATATCATCAGGCGCTTCGCCGCGCACTCGCGCGTGCCTGTGATCAACGGGCTGACTGACGAATATCATCCGTGCCAGATCATGGGGGATATTTTTACTTTCATCGAGCAAAACGGAAGTATCACGGGTAAGACGGTGGCATGGATAGGGGATTCCAACAACGTTTGCAACACCTGGCTCCAGGCGGCGGAGGTATTCGATTTCAATGTGCATGTCTCGACTCCGCCCGGTTACGAAGTCGAGCCGGATCGGGCCGGACTCTATGGCACCGATCACTACGAAGAATTCGCCGATCCGCATGACGCAGTGAAAGATGCCGATCTCGTCACCACTGACGTTTGGACCAGCATGGGTTTTGAGGCAGAAACCGAGGAGCGGAAAAAAGACTTCGCCAATTTTCGCGTGGATGCCGAGATGATGTCCTGCGCCAAGAAGGAGACGCTTTTTATGCACTGCCTGCCTGCTCATCGCGGCGAAGAGGTGGCGGCGGAGGTGATTGACGGCCCGCAGTCCGTCGTATGGGAAGAAGCCGAGAACCGATTGCATACGCAGAAGGCACTGATGGAGTATTTATTGCTGGGCAGAATAAGTGGCGCTCCGGCCAGTTCCAAGTTCTAGCGGACAGTTTTGCGAAGCGTTGCTCGCAAATTCATTTTTTTAGAGAGCTGAAATAAGATCGCCCGTAAGGGTTTGAGCGGATTTATCAATGAGTGAAGCATGAGAAAGATAAAGAAATGGGGTTCCGAAGTTAACAAGGTCGTCCTGGCATTTTCAGGCGGACTGGATACGTCGGTGATTTTGAAATGGCTGCAGGATACTTATCGGTGCGAAATCGTCACTTTCACCGCAGATATTGGCCAGGGGGAGGAAGTAGAGCCTGCACGCGCCAAGGCTAAGCAACTCGGGGTGAAGGAAATTTTTATCGACGATCTGCGCGAAGAATTTGTACGTGATTTCGTTTTCCCCATGTTCCGGGCGAATGCCGTTTACGAAGGCGAATACCTGCTTGGTACCAGTATCGCGCGTCCGCTGATTGCCAAGCGGCAGATTGAAATCGCACGTGAAACCGGAGCAGACGCGGTTTCGCATGGCGCAACGGGAAAGGGTAACGACCAGGTGCGCTTCGAACTCGGCTACTACGCGCTCCAGCCTGATATCCGCGTGATCGCGCCGTGGCGTGAATGGGACCTTACGTCCCGTGAAACGCTCCTGAAGTATGCGGAACAGCATGGCATCCCGGTGGAAATGAAGAAAAAAGGCGGCTCTCCTTACAGTATGGATGCCAACCTGCTGCACATTTCCTATGAAGGCCGTATCCTCGAAGACCCCGCTCAGGAACCCGAGGAGTCGATGTGGCGCTGGAGCGTGTCGCCGGAAAAAGCGCCAGACAAGGCGGAATACCTTGATCTGGAATTCAGCCACGGAGACATCGTCGCATTAAATGGCGGGAAACTCTCCCCCGCAAGCGTACTCGCCAAACTCAATCAGTTGGGGGGCAAGCATGGCATCGGGCGTCTGGATCTGGTCGAGAACCGCTATGTCGGCATGAAATCCCGCGGGTGTTACGAGACGCCCGGAGGGACTATCATGCTGCGCGCCCATCGTGCCATTGAATCCATTACCCTCGATCGGGAGGTGGCGCATCTAAAAGATGAACTGATGCCACGTTATGCCGCACTGATTTACAATGGTTACTGGTGGAGTCCCGAGCGCAGAATGATGCAAACCATGATTGATGCCTCCCAGGCCAATGTAAACGGCTGGGTGCGGTTGAAGCTCTACAAAGGCAACGTTATCGTAGTCGGACGGGATTCCAAAACCGACTCGCTGTTCGATTCTCACATTGCTACCTTCGAGGAAGACGCGGGCGCTTACAACCAGGCCGATGCAGGGGGATTCATCAAGCTGAATGCGCTACGGATGCGCATTGCAGCAAATTTGAAAAACGCAAAATAACTTCCGACCATGTTCCGGATTATTCAGATTGTCAGTGGGCTAAGCATATCGCAGTTCGGTAATTAAGAAGGAAGTGGTCATGCCATCATTCAATATTGTTTCCGAAGTTGATAAGCAGGAGGTTAGAAACGCGATTGACCAAGTGAACAAAGAGGTCGGTACACGTTTCGATTTCAAGGGCTCGGATGCGCGCGTGGAGCACGCAGATTTGAAACTCACCATTTATGCTGATGATGAATTCCAACTGAGTCAGGTATTGGACATTCTCATGGCCAAACTCGCCAAGCGGGGGGTCGACGTACGGTGCCTGGACAAGGCGGCGGCAGAGAAAATCAGCGGCAACAAAGTCAAACAGGAAGTCACGGTTAAGACCGGGGTAGAAAGCGAGTTGGCGAAAAAAATTATCAGGCTTGTCAAAGACAGCAAGCTCAAGGTGCAGGGCAGTATCCAAGGTGAAGCAGTGCGTATTTCAGGTGCGAAGCGCGATACCTTGCAAGAGGCAATACAACTGATAAAGAAATCCATCACCGAATTTCCTCTGCAATTTCAGAACTTCCGTGAGTAACCCGGCCTACTTCTTCTTCGGAAGCGTTTATGCAAGACCAGAGATCCATTTTGCATACAAGTGGGTGGCGACCTGATTTAATGCCGATACTCGGCTTCTCAGGTTCATTTGCATGACTTCGGTCGATTGCACCGCCGGACCAGAACTGCTGGCGATTTCCTCAGCACCTGTTTGACACCATGCTTTTACCATGTCTTCAGTCATTTCAACATGGCATTGCATTCCGAAATGGATATCCAGTGCGAACGCCTGATTTCTGCAATAGGGACTGGAAAGCACGCAAGTTGCGCCATCTGGGAGGCTAAATGCTTCGCCGTGCCAGTGAAAAGGTTCAAACTTCGATAGTTCCCCAAACCATTCGCGGGCAACAGGATGGGCGGCGACCCTGACCTCTCCCCAACCGAGTTCCTTGACTGGATTTTTGTCTACCATGCCTCCTAGCGCCTTTGATATCAATTGTCCGCCAAGGCAATGACCCAGCACTGGAATATCATTTGCCACCGCCTGCTGAATCAACGACAGCGCACGAGCTATCCACGGTAAATCATCGTTTACACTCATAGGTCCGCCCATAAATGCCAGTCCACTGAACTGGCTTGCGCTCGAAGGAAGG
This sequence comes from Nitrosospira sp., assembly GCA_013697655.1. GTDB lineage: Bacteria > Pseudomonadota > Gammaproteobacteria > Burkholderiales > Nitrosomonadaceae > Nitrosospira. The sequence continues at coordinate 1,025 of JACCWK010000024.1, read as the reverse complement.
ACCTCGTTGGCATCGACCTTAATGAGCTTCCAGGGAATGGAATGAGAATCGAGAAATGTGCTAAAATAACCGGGGCCTTCGACGGGCGAATGCCTGACGATCGCGACAGGGTTCATGAAGCGGGCGGACTTTCCAGGTTATATGGCAAGGATAACGACAGGATATATACTGATCTCTATGTCAAGGTTGCGGTCAAGGCGAAGCATATCAGAGATACGTACAAACATGGGTTTCGTTGAGTAACGCGGCTGCAAAAAAATTATCGCCCGGGTCGCCATGGAGCGACGTCCGCATCAGAGATAACTCTCTGCCCAGTGACGTGCGCGCTATCGAAATCTGCCTGTTCACGAGCGTTGATCAAGTACGTGCCAGTCTCTACCTGTACCTCGACCTGGCCGCTTGCAACTGCGACACTGCCTCCATTTCCCCGCCTGCTGACGCTAAAACCGGTACCGATATCCCTGATATACACGGTGCCGACCTTCACTTGCAGCCTGCCGGCGGCGTTGGGCTTGACATCAAAATAAGCATTGCCTCGCAGCACCTCGATCCGAAAGGGCTGGGAATTAGTGGCGGTGACACTGCTATCCGTGTCCAGACTGATATCGATGTCAGGGCTCGCAGCTACCGTCAGGCGTTCCCCCGGTACGGTTTGGTAAATCCGCGTTGCCGTGGGTTTGGCGATGAGCCACGATATGAGACCAAGACCCAGTCCCGTGGAAGCTATGATGCAATGCAGCAGGATGCGCCGCCAGCTACGCGGACGAGCTATGGCAGGCATATCATCATGGTCACCCCGATGCAGCAGCGGTGTCCGCCATGCATCATTGTGTGTAAAGAAAGTTTTAGGGCGCCTTGGTTCGCGATTATTACCATGCTAGTGTAGTGAGTCATTCTGTTTGGAACTTAAGTGGCGATTGGCTCGAATGACTTTTTGCAGGATGTCATTGGCCTTGGCAGTCCAGACAAAAGGTTTGGGGGATTGGTTATGCATGGCGATGTATTCCTTGATGGCGGCATTGAGT
>JACCWK010000015.1 GCA_013697655.1 Nitrosospira sp. | reverse complement strand
TGCGGACAGTGTCGCAGGAAGCGGGGCGCGGTCAAGTAGACCGTGGAATAAATAGAGAGCGCAGCGAACGGTTTATGCCGCGAAAGCTACTTGTACCGGATAAGCCCTGCTGGATGCGATATTGGCCATCTTGAGCAAGACCGCCTTTAAAATCGCTTCATGTGCTGTTGTTGACCGTCTTCAGATAATCGATTTTCGCGGGCGCGAAAATGTATTTTCCAATTACAATCTAGTTAATTTTATGCCGCACTATATACTATATTGATTTATCAACCTGTTATATCAGTTTTAACGGTAGATTAACGTGGACAAAAATTGGATCGGATTTGGTCTTTTTTATGCTTTGATAGCTAACACTGTCGCTCAAAGTCACGCTTCAGATTTCGATTTGCTTACTCGGAAATGTGCTCCTTGGGTTGCCACACAAACGCTAGCTGCGATTGCTGAGACGGAATCCGCGTTCAACCCTTTCGCAATAGGCGTTAATGGAGGATACCGACTAGAGCGTCAACCCCGCTCTAAAAATGAGGCCGTCAAGAGAGCTAAATGGTTTGTCGCTAACGGATATAAGGTGGATCTAGGATTGGTGCAAATTAGTATCGCTAATCTTAATGCTTTAGGTTTTTCCATCGAAGACGCTTTTGATCCCTGTCAAAATCTTTCGATAGGGGCAGGAATATTGCAAGATAATTATCTATTAGCACGAGCAAAAATGGACGACGACCAAGCGGCGCTGCTTGCCGCTCTCTCGGCTTACAACACAGGCTCATTTACTCGTGGAATAACGAACGGGTATGTGCGGAAAGTCGTTAGGAATGCCGTTAAGGGTTCTACCTCAATTTCGCGTAAAGTTCCCAATTCCACAGTAGCTTTCAGTAAAAATGAAATTGACGCTAACCCTTCGGAAGAGAACGTTTATAGCATGATGGATCGAAGTGTAATGGTGTATTGATCGGTAACAATATATTTTGTTTATAGGAAAGATGATGGATGTTATAACGAAAAAGCGTATTAATAACGAACGTTATGATGTATATTGCGGCAAGGTTTCGTCATTCACTGGAAACGTTGGTGCAAGCTGGTGGTGTAGATGAACGCCGTAAGCGAAGGAGAAGTCGCAGACTTCATTCGAAATAAAGCCGTTAAGCGCATGAACATCATTCAGACCGATGGCGGCAAATATCGAATTGTTGTGACCCTAACGTGGAAGCCAGGTGATTGGAATCTAGTTAATGCTCGAAGACAACCGAGGAAATGGGCAAGTTTGGACAGGTTGGCTCGGCATATTGTGAACGAGTATGGCGGAGATTTGCCGCCAATAAATCTCGTACTTCTTGGTGTGAAATGGGAGAAAGCAACAGATGAAGCTGATGAGCGAGATTCGCAACCGGGAGGCGGTGAATGATGCGATAGGTGTAAATACTAAAATCGTTGTTGTGCTGGTGTGTGTTTTGGCTCTTTTCCCCCAGATAGCAATGGCGGCTCCGTGGGATTCTGCCGCGAGACAAGTACTCATGATATTTCAAGGAGGACTCATGCGTACTATAGCCATTATCTCGGTAATCGCGTGTGGGATCGCGGCAATGGCAGGAAAGTTATCTTGGGACTGGGCAATCAAGATCATTATAGGGATTGTACTGATGTTCGGGGCTGCTGCCATTGTTGATTTCGTCATTGCCGGCTCATCTTACTGATATGCAGGAAGACTATGACGTTTATACCGACCAGTTATTTGTCGGGCTTACTAGGTCTGCAACTCTGTGGGGAGTTCCCTACAAGGCGAGTGTTATTGAGATCGTCGCAACCGGAATAATTTTTATTGGTACGGGTGACCTGTTGTATCTGTTTGTTGCGGTGCCAATTCATGCTGTTTTGTATTTAATCTCGGCAAAGGACCCTAATATTTTCAATGCGCTCTGGATATGGAGCCTGACGTTTGGACGTTGCAGAAACGGACGGTTTTGGGGGGCGACTAGCTTTTCGCCATTGTCTACGAAGAAATGGGATCATTTTCGCGCCCGCGAAAATGATGATTGGCAATGATGGTCGCAGCAAAGTACGCAAAAGTATTTGAAAAGGAGCAGACAACGGCGGTTTTTGTTCCTTATTCTAGTCACGTAACTAACGATGTAATAAAACTCGTTAATGGGGGTCTAAGCCCAAACCAGCGGAATCTTTAATTTACTGACAATAAACGGTTTATTGCAAATTTATACCCAAGAATTCGACCGTATTATTATGAGAAAATATTGACTGAAGCGGAATGCATGACAG
>JACCWK010000014.1 GCA_013697655.1 Nitrosospira sp. | reverse complement strand
CTGTCATGCATTCCGCTTCAGTCAATATTTTCTCATAATAATACGGTCGAATTCTTGGGTATAAATTTGCAATAAACCGTTTATTGTCAGTAAATTAAAGATTCCGCTGGTTTGGGCTTAGACCCCCTGTATGTGATCGATGTAATCAGGCAGACGGTTCTCATTCATACCGGCTGAGCCTCCGCGAGCACCTTGGCCCGGAACTTCGGGGGCAAGTCGCCGGGTGTCAGCAAATCAACGTGAATGCCGAGCAGCGATTCCAGATCGTCTTGCAGACCGCCTAAGTCCAATAAGGTGGCACCTGGCAGCGCATCAACCAACAGATCAAGGTCGCTGCCATCAAGGTCGCTGCCATGCAGCACCGAACCGAAGACGCGCGGGTTCGCCGTGCGAAAGCGGTTCACCGCTTCGCGCACTGCACTTCGCTTCATGTCAAGCACAACGGACGGGCGCATGGGCATCCTTTCTTATCGAAACTCATTGCAATGGTAAGGGATCGAGAATAGCATTTCAAGAACTATTTTCGAGAATTGCAACGCCTTGATTTCGCGTGTCACGCTGGTGGTCTGGGTGGCCTCTCAAAATCCCTCGTTTTCAAGAAGAAGGAAACTACATGCCGCGCCGTTCGATCCTGTCCGCCACTGAGCGCGAAAGACGGCTCTGTTGCAAAAATTGGTTTTTGACGAAAAGTGGCTTCAAAAAATGGCGTAAAACCGCCATTCAGAAAAGTCAAAAAAGCTTGTTTTTTGATTTTTGCAACAGAGCCCGAAAGCCTGTTGGCACTACCAGACGCCAAAGATGAATTGATCCGGCTCTACACCTTCAACGAAGCCGACCTGTCCCGCATTCGACAGCATCGAGGCGCAGTAAATCGGCTGGGCTTTGCGATGCAGCTTTGCTACATGCGCTATCCGGGCATCGCGCTCACTGCTGATGCGAAACCCGATGCGCCCTTGTTGCGCATGGTGGCCGACCAGCTCAAGCTGTCTGGCGACATCTGGAACGACTACGGCCAACGCGCCGAAACGCGGCGCGAACATCTGTTGGAGTTGCAGTCAGCCTATGGCTTCCAATCGTTCACGACGCTGGGCCATTATCGGACTGCCGTGCATAGCCTGGACGATCTGGCCTGGCAAACCGACAAGGGTATTGTGCTGGCACGCGAGCTGGCCGACGGGTTGCGCCGCAGGAGCGTTTTGCTGCCAGCGGTCGGCGTGATGGAGCGCATCTGCGCCGAGGCGATCACCCGCGCCAACCGGCGCATTCACGCCGCTCTGACCGACACCCTGACAACCCTCCACCGGCAGCGCCTGGACGAACTCCTCAAGCGCAAGGAGGGTGGCAAAGCGACCTGGCTGGCGTGGCTGCGCCAGTCGCCCGCCAAGCCGAACTCGCGCCACATGCTTGAACACATCGAACGCCTCAAAGCCTGGCAGGCGCTTGACCTACCCGTTGGCATCGAACGGCAGGTACACCAAAACCGCTTGCTCAAGATCGCCCGCGAGGGTGGACAGATGACGCCCGCTGATCTGGCCAAATTCGAGCCGCAGCGACGCTATGCCACCTTGGTCGCGCTGGCCATCGAAGGCATGGCCACAGTCACCGATGAAATCATTGACCTGCACGACCGCATCATCGGCAAGCTGTTCAACGCGGCCAAGAACAAGCATCAGCAGCAGTTTCAGGCCAGCGGCAAGGCGATCAATGACAAGGTGCGGCTGTACGGACGTATCGGCCAAGCCTTGATCGACGCCAAGCAAAGCGGCGGCGATCCGTTTTCCGCCATCGAGGCGGTCATGCCGTGGGACACCTTCGCCGCCAGCGTCACCGAGGCGCAAACACTGGCGCGGCCTGCGGATTTTGATTTCTTGCATCACATTGGCGAGAGCTACGCCACGTTGCGCCGTTACGCGCCGCAGTTCCTGGACGTGCTCAAGCTGCGGGCCGCGCCCGCCGCCAAGGGTGTGCTCGATGCTATCGAGGTTCTGCGCGGCATGAACAGCGACAGCGCCCGCAAGGTGCCCGCCGACGCACCTACCGTATTCATCAAACCACGTTGGGCCAAACTGGTTCTGACCGACGAGGGCATCGACCGGCGTTACTACGAGTTATGCGCGCTGTCGGAACTGAAGAACGCGCTGCGCTCGGGCGACGTGTGGGTGCAAGGCTCGCGCCAGTTCAAAGACTTCGACGAATATTTAGTGCCGGTCGGGAAGTTCGTCACTCTGAAGCTGGCCAGCGAATTGCCGCTGGCCGTGGCCACCGACTGCGATCAGTACCTGCGTGAACGTCTGGAATTGCTGGAGGAGCAGCTCACGACAGTCAACCGCATGGCGGCGGCCAATGATTTACCGGACGCCATCATCACCACAGCGTCAGGCCTGAAGATTACACCGTTGGACGCGGTGGTGCCTGATGCTGCGCAAGCCCTGATCGACCAGACTTCCATGATCCTTCCACACCTCAAGATTACCGAGCTGCTGATGGAGGTCGATGAGTGGACGGGCTTCACCCGCCACTTCACGCACCTGAAGACTGGCGAAACCGCCAAGGACAAAACCTTGCTGATGACGACAATCCTGGCCGATGCGATCAATCTGGGCTTGACCAAAATGGCCGAGTCCTGCCCCGGCACAACGTATGCCAAGCTGTCTTGGTTGCAAGCCTGGCATGTCCGCGACGAAACCTATTCTACGGCGCTGGCCGAGCTGGTGAACGCGCAGTTTCGACAGCCTTTCGCCGGAAACTGGGGCGACGGCACCACGTCATCGTCGGATGGCCAGAACTTCAGAACCGGCAGCAAGGCAGAGAGCACCGGGCATATCAACCCGAAGTATGGAAGCAGCCCTGGGCGGACGTTTTACACCCATATTTCCGACCAGTACGCGCCCTTCAGCGCCAAGGTAGTCAACGTCGGCCTGCGCGACTCGACCTACGTGCTCGATGGCCTGCTGTACCACGAGTCCGACTTGCGCATCGAGGAGCACTACACCGACACGGCGGGCTTCACCGATCATGTCTTCGCCTTGATGCACCTGCTGGGCTTCCGCTTCGCACCGCGCATCCGAGACCTGGGCGACACCAAGCTATTCATTCCGAAGGGCGATACTGCCTACGATGCGCTCAAGCCGATGATTAGCAGCGACAGGCTGAACATCAAGGCTATTCGCGCCCATTGGGATGAAATCCTGCGGCTGGCCACATCGATCAAGCAGGGCACGGTGACGGCCTCACTGATGCTCAGGAAGCTCGGCAGCTATCCGCGCCAAAACGGCTTGGCCGTCGCCTTACGCGAGCTGGGACGCATCGAGCGCACGCTGTTCATTCTCGACTGGCTGCAAAGTGTGGAGCTGCGCCGCCGTGTGCAAGCCGGACTCAACAAGGGTGAGGCGCGCAACGCGCTGGCCAGGGCGGTGTTCTTCAACCGGCTGGGCGAAATCCGCGACCGCAGCTTTGAGCAACAGCGCTACCGGGCCAGCGGCCTCAATCTGGTGACAGCAGCCATCGTGTTGTGGAACACCGTCTATCTGGAAAGGGCGGCGAACGCCTTGCGCAATCACGGTCAAGGTGTCGATGGCGCGCTGTTGCAGTACCTGTCGCCGCTGGGCTGGGAGCACATTAATCTGACGGGCGATTACCTCTGGCGCAGTAGCGCCAAGGTCGGTGCGGGGAAGTTCAGGCCGCTACAGCCGCTGCCAAAGCCTTAACGTACTTTAAATTCCGTTTTCTGAGACGACCCCTACCCTGCGCTACTTGCGCGATCCGCAAATGCAGCGGAATGTCCATCGTTCACAAAATCGCATCGAGGCTTACCATCAATTGCGCTCCGTGCTCGCGCAGGTCAGCGGACGGAAGGAGCTGATCGGG
>JACCWK010000081.1 GCA_013697655.1 Nitrosospira sp. | reverse complement strand
CAGAAACCGGAAGACTGCCAGATCAGCAACTGGGCGTTCAAGTCGGGGACACACTTTATCGCTCTGGAAGCCACGTCAGTCAAGGCTTTCAGCGATTTTATCATCCATTTAACCGGACAGCACTGATGATAATTACTGAATTATGATGGCTATGCTAGACTTGCATTACGCAAAGTCTGCCATGGAAACTCAAGAATGTCGGTTACGTATTTATACCAATGCGAGATGGGGTGAGTCGAAATTCGGATCTATTCCTCAATGGAGCGCTCGACTGCTTCATGGTTGTGGGATAGGGTAAAAAATAATTCTGACGAAAAAGGGCCGGACAATCAAATTTCTATCTTGTGGCGGAGAACTGGCATCCCTTACACGAGCCTTTGATTGGGCAGCGACACCGTTGGGGCCGTCTACCCAATGGCCGGATTCCCTTAAGACAATACTCGGCGTGGTACTGGCCTCGAATCATCCCATGTTCATCTGGTGGGGCCCCGACTTAATCCAGTTTTACAACGATGCCTATCGAAAAACCATGGGACCTGAACGGCACCCCAGCGCTCTTGGTCAACCAGGACGCGAATGCTGGCACGAAGTATGGCCCATCATCGGCTCACAGATCGAATCCATCATGGCTGGCGGCCCGCCGACCTGGCATGAAGACCAGCACGTACCCGTAACTCGGCACGGCAGACGGGAGGATGTCTGGTGGACTTATGGCTACAGCCCCATCCAGGACTCTACCGGCGTGCGGGGGGTGCTGGTCGTATGCAACGACATCACAAAAGAACATTTGGCCAAAGACGAGCTAAAACGTGTCAATGAACGTCTTGCTGTGGAAATAAAATGCCGTCAGCATGAGACCGAGCGTTTAAAGGTTTTATTTCAACAAGCCCCAGGATTTATGTGCATCCTGCGCGGTCCGCAACATGTTTTCGAGTTCGCAAACGATGCTTATATGCGCCTTGTCGGGAACCGGAAAGTCTTGGGCAGACAAATCCGTGATGCGCTTCCGGAAACAGAGGGACAGGGTTTCTTTGAACTGCTCGATCAGGTTTTTATGGCGGGCCAGCCCTTCTTTGCCTACGAGGTGCCGATTTTACTTCAGCGCAATCCGGGCACGGCCTTAACGCAATTATTTATCGATTTCGTCTATCAACCCATCATCGAGTCTGATGGCACCGTCTCCGGTATTTTTGTCGAAGGAGCAGATGTAACCGAGAAAAAGCATGCACAAGACGAACTGCGCGTCAGCCAGGAGCGTCTAAAAGGAGGCATGGTTGCAGCCCGTATGACGGTGTGGGACTGGGATTTGGCTGAAGGGAAAGGGGTATTTTCTGAAAACGCTCCGGAAATATTTGGTGCCGACCCGGAGAAACTTTAACGACCATGGGAGTTGTTGCACCCGGATGATGTGATGGTTATGAAGACCGTCTGTGAAAGGGCAATCGCAGACCGGGGAAAATTTTAGGCAGCCGTACGAATTATTCACCCTCAAAACGGAAAAACATTCTGGTCTGATATCCGCGGAAAAGTACTATGCACAGAGAAGGGCCTGCCTTATGCCCTCCGGGGTATTACACTCGATGTCACGGAGCGCAAACGTGCCGAAGAAAAACTGCAAGACGCGGATCGCCGTAAAGACGAATTTCTGGCGACGCTCGCGCATGAGTTGCGTAACCCGCTAGCCCCGATCAGCGCCGCCGCTCAACTCCTCAAAAACGTTAAAATCGATGAGGGTCGCGTAAGACAGGCAAGTGAAATTATCGCGCGCCAGGCCGAGCATATGAGCAACCTGGTGAATGACCTTCTGGATGTGGCCCGCCTTACCCGTGGCGAGGTAACTTTTGACAAGCATCCCGTCGAAATCCAAAGCCTGGTATCTGACGCGGTTGAACAGGTGAGTCCGCTGATCAAAATGCGGCGTCACCAGTTTGTGTTGCAACAGCCGGCGGAATCGCTGGTGGTTCTGGGTGATCGCAAGCGTTTGGTGCAGGTGATCGCCAATTTGCTGAATAACGCCGCTAAATATACCCCCAAGGGCGGTAATATCCTGGTTCGCATCGAAGCGCATCCCGATCAGGTTGGACTTGTCGTGCAGGACGACGGTATCGGCATTGAGCCAGACGTTCTTCCCGGAATTTTCGAACTGTTTACCCAGGCAAAACGTTCTGCCGATCGATTGCAGGGAGGCTTGGGAATAGGGCTTTCTCTGGTCAGAAGCATCGTTAGGTTTCATGGTGGCAGCGTAACGGTACGGGGTAGAGCCACCAGCACCGGAACGAAATTCACGGTCTCACTCCCACGCCATATTGAACTACCGGTTTTAGCGCCCACCGGCGGCGGTGAGCCTGTCCCGCCACTGGCTAAAATACTGCAAATCATGATCGCCGATGACGACAGAGATGCGGCGCTCATGCTGTCGATGCTACTGGATGCCGCAGGACATGAGACTTTCGTTGAGCACAACGGATTTCATGCTCTCGAACGTGCACGTGCCGAAGCCCCCGACATTTGCATACTCACTATTGACCTGCCCGATATGGACGGAAATGAAATCGCGCGCCAGATGCGGTCTATTGAAGCCATGGCCCAACCTGTCTTGATCGCAATCACCGGATCTAGCCAGGATAGAGACCGGAAAACTTCCTTTGAAGCGGGCTTTGACCACTATCTTGTAAAGCCCCTCGATTTGAAAAAACTTATCGCTTTGCTGGCCGAACTTGGGGAAGCATCGAATTCTCCATGAATAGGCTTCCGCCAGCCTATGATGAATCGACCATCAAAGATCCTGGGATACTGAAACAAAATTCCACCGGGTTGGGACACGACACGGATGCGCTACATCGAGTCTCCGTAAAATAAAGCCGTTAGTCTCCTTGGATGATGGAGGAAACTAACAGACCTCCGTTAGCGCCGTTGGTGTAACCGACTTAGTGCACTTTCAATAGGATTCCGCCATCGTTCTTTTAATCCTCTACCGATGCTGCCTTACGCTCCGCCATTTCGAGGCCTAGCTCCTCAAGGTCTATATCCGACTTTTGCACCTTAGGAAACATTTCATTCTGTTCCTCCTCGACGTGGTGGCTAATATATTCGCCCAGCACGGTAACGACTGCGTCATACATCGGGTCCGAAGCTGCCATTGACTGAATTTGTGCGATCAAATCCTTGGCTGAAACGTGTTCTACCATCGCTTCGTTCATTAAATCGTCCTCATCAATGGCCTCACGCACTGCCGGATAGAATATTTCTTCTTCCAGTTGGGCATGTACGGTCAATTCCTTGCAGATCTGCGTCGCAAGCTCTTCTTTTCCTGTCCTGTCGTCCTTCTTGCTGAGTTTTGCGAATTCCTTGAACATTTTTTTGACCTTGCTGTGATCCTCGGTCAGGAGCTTGATCGCATTGTTTTTTGTCCTGCGTGTTGTCGTGCTACGTGCTGTGGTTTTTCCTGAGGTGGTACTTCCGGTAGTGGGCATGATTCCTCCAATGATATAAATAATTTTGCTGCAGTTTTGCTCTTGGACTAGCGCTTATCAGCTAAGATGCTTGAATTGCCAGATAAGGCTGGCCGCGCCTTGGCTAGCAGGGGTTTTTATAATGAATAAATTTTTCATTCTATTTCTCCTACTTTAATCCGACTACAATTAGCCTCTCCATACATGCTGCGAGGGCGATAATGAAGTAGCCGACGGGGTGCTTCAGTGCGATAGCAGACAATCGATAAAATTTTTGCCGATCGATGACCTGAAGTGCCGTTTTTGCCCAACAATAACTATCTTGGACAGGCAATTGCCTAACACGGGTACGAAACTATATTATCAGCTCGATTATTGTTCTTGCAGGCAAACTATGAAAAAAGATGAGACAGCGGAAGTGAATTTAGCTTTTGAGCGATCATGTTACCCAATCACCAATGGGTTGGATATTTTTGGCGATAAATGGACCCTTTTGATCATCCGGGATTTGAAATTGGGAAAAAGACGCTACAAGGAGTTTATATCCTCACCCGAAAAAATCGCTTCCAATATCCTTGCGGATCGGCTAAAGAAATTGGAAGCCGCGGATCTCATTACCCTACAGTCTTATCAACAGAACCCAGTACGTTATGAATACTTTTTGACAGAAAAAGGCGAGAATCTGCGACCGGTACTGGCTGCCATAGTCTCCTGGACTCAGAAGTATTACGCGGGCACTAAAGTGTTTCCCCCAGTCAGACGACGCAGGCACTTACATGAAATTGACCAGAAACCGCTGGAGAGCTAAACGGAAGAGTCTGCGATTAGATACCTGCGAGTGGCGCCGGTTTTTGGCAAGGATGTTCCTGGTGGAACAGGGAGCGAAAGGAGAAGGAAGTAGCTGCGAACGGTAATTTTTTTGGAAGGAAAACGTCCCAATGGCTAAATAGTTCTCATCCGGAAACGCAACTCGTTGTTACGGAAAGAATAAAGTTGGATAAAGAGGGTGAGGGTCCCGAAAAAATGGAGTATAGTTTGATTCAAGCCATTGAAAACAAACGCAACTCAAATTCTCCGGGAGTAAAAAATGCGCGTCAAAAGCGTCATGCAAGCGAGTATATACGAGATTTTTGCGGCGCA
>JACCWK010000129.1 GCA_013697655.1 Nitrosospira sp. | reverse complement strand
CCATCTTGGGCGTTGATGTAGTCTTTGGAACCTCCATCTTGCCAGCAATGGCAGCGCCCAACTCAATTTTTATCCGTCAGATGAAAATAATTCCGCTTAGCCTGTCCATTTTGCAAGAACCTCCTTTATCATATGTTGCAATCGGCCGGTTATACTTCGGTGACGTCGACGAATAATCCATTTGAGGTGTGTGACCTTCACCGCGCGAATCAATACGACCTTATTTTGCTTGATCTGCGCATGCCCGGAATGGATGGATTTCAGGTGATGGAGAATCTTAAGCATATCGAACTGGAAGGCTACCTTCCGGTCCTTGTTATTACTGGCCAGTCGGAAAATAAAGTGCGTGCGTTACAATTGGGGGCAAAGGACGTCATCAGCAAGCCATTTGAAAAGTCTGAACTGCTGGCGCGCGTTCACAATATGCTGGAAATACGCTTGCTGAACAGAGAGGCTATAAACCAGAGCAAAATATTGAAACGGTTAGTGCAGGATCTTCAGAAACAAATAATTACCGATCCATTGACAAATCTTTTTAATCGGCGCTTCCTGCAGGAGTATTTGCCCCGAGAAGTTGCAAAAGCCAAACGAACCGCCAGGTCTCTCGCGGTACTCATGATCGATCTCGATTTTTTTAAAAAGATTAATGATGTCTTTGGACATGAAGCTGGGGACGTCGTTTTGAAAAATGTCGCAACTTTACTAAAGGGTGGTATTCGTGAGAGCGATGTCGCGTGCCGATATGGGGGCGAAGAATTCGTGCTCGTGCTCTCTGAGGTCTCACCTGAGGAAGCCAGGAAGAAAGCGGAAGCTGTCCGAAGGGCGGTGCTGGATCTAGTGTTGACACTTCGTCAGAGGTCGCTGGGAAGGATAAGCACATCAATCGGCGTGGCCATCTACCCAAGTCACGGGTTCGACATGGATGCGCTACTGCGAGCGGCGGACAAGGCTCTTTATGAAGCAAAGGAAAATGGCCGTAATTGTGTTGTGGTGAGTAAAGCGAGTGCCATGCATGGATGACTTCATGCATCGCGAGGATGTTGAACGGCGAGTACCGCAGCTTGCGCATTATGATGCACTCACCAGCCTTCCTAACCGGGCGCTATTCTGTGAGTCACTTAGAAAGATTGTCAGACAAGCCGGAATGAATCATCGGATTATCTCGGTTTTAGTTCTGAATATCGATAACTTCAGAGACGTTAATAATACGCTGGGTCCCACTCTCGGGGATGAGCTGCTGCGCCAGCTCAGCGTGCGTTTGTTGGAGTGCCTGCGTATCAGGGACATGATTGCGCGTCTTGGAGGTGATGAATTCGGGTGCATTCTGGTCACTCCTGATGGTTCGGCGGACGCCGGAATAGTGGCAAGCAAGATCAGAGAAGTATTACGCCAGCCTTTTGAATTGCAGGGGCACCAAATGACCGTCACCGCGAGCATTGGAATGAGTGTTTATCCAACAGATTCCCTTGATGCGGACACGCTGATTAAAAATGCTGCTTCAGCCTTGAATCGGTCGAAAGGAGCAGGCGCCGACATGTACCGCTTTTTTACGGCAGAAATGAATGCAACAGCGATCAAGAAACTGGATCAGGAAAATGCCTTGCGGGAAGCGCTTGATCAGAATGAGTTTGTTTTATATTACCAGCCAAAAATGGAGCTTATCGGAGGGCGGATCACTGGAGTAGAAGCCCTGATAAGATGGAACCGCCCCGGCCATGGACTCATTCCACCGCTGGAATTCATATCCGTCCTCGAACAAACCGGATTGATCAATCGAGTGGGAGCGTGGGTTATCGATAGCGCATGCAAGCAAATAACCGAATGGAGGCATGCAGGCCTAGGAGACATTTCCATATCGGTCAACGTGTCTGGAAGACAATTTTCACAGCGCAACCTGAATCGGGACGTTATTCGAGCTATCCAGGATAACGATATCGATCCTGAATTGCTCGAATTTGAATTACAGACCGAGAGAGCCTTAAGAGAGAACAGCATCGACTTCGATTTGCTTGAATTGGAGTTGACGGAAACATCGTTGATGACGCATGCAAGAAGAACGATCGATACACTCAAAAAGCTGAAAGCATTGGGGATCCGAATTTCTATCGATGACTTTGGGACTGGCTATTCGAGTTTAGCCTACCTCAAGCGATTCCCGGTTGACGTGCTGAAAATCGATCGTTCTTTTATTATGAATGTGACTACAAATCCCGCGGATGCCGCCATTACAACGGCAATCATTGGCATGGCCCATAGTCTTGACGTTAAGGTGGTAGCCGAAGGTGTAGAAACCGTTGAACAGTTTAATTTTTTACGCATGCGAGGTTGTGATGAAATCCAGGGTTATTATATTGCGCAACCACTCCCTGCGATCGAGATATCCAAATTACTTTCAAGCAATAAAAAGCTTCTCAATAAAGTGGACCCCTCAGTCAAGACAATATTAAGCCGAGTTTAAGAGGGTAGCCGGTCACATGCAGCGGAACGGCGCTGCCCCGGTTTTTCTTCTGTTTCTGAGCGAGATTTCTTTCGCTCACTGAAG
>JACCWK010000126.1 GCA_013697655.1 Nitrosospira sp. | reverse complement strand
ATTCCCGCTCTTCTGGCGTCAAATTGATTTCGGATGCAACTCGCATTTCTCACTCCAGGAATGTCGTCCTTTCATTAGAGTGCAATCTACAATATAGGTTCTTTCAAGAATGACTCACTACACTAGCGCGGTTCCGCTTTTTTTCCGAGCAGTTTGATAATTTCGGCAACCAGTTTGCGTGGTTCGACAGGCTTGGTAAGGTGTCCCTGATAGCCCGCCTTTGTCGCGCTGATATGGTCGTCCGGACGAGCAAATGCCGTGAGTGCGATGGCAGGGACTTTTCCGCCGCTCTCGGCAGGAAGATCTCTTACCTCCAGGAGGAACTGATATCCATTCTTGCCGGGCATCCCGATGTCGCTGATGAGTACATCCGGATTTTCACTTTTTAAGAGCTCGAGCCCCTCCATCGCACTGGCGGCTGTTATTACATTGGCTTGACAGCGAGTGAGTATTCGTTTGGTGAGCTCACGTGCGTCCAATTCATCGTCGATTATTAAAACGGTTATTCCCGAAAGAGAAAGATTCTCCCCGGCGAAGGGGTTTTGCCCGAGGGGCAACGGCTCATGTGCTACCTCATCGCTGGTCGCGACGAGCGGCAGATCTACAATAAATGACGCTCCTTTACCGGTGCCCCCGCTTTCCGCTCGAACTGTCCCACCATGAAGCTCAACTAATTGCTTGACGATGGCGAGGCCCAGACCCAGACCGCTATATTGTCGAGTAAGTGACGCATCGGCTTGCCGAAAGCGATCGAACACATATGGCATGAAGTCGGGTGATATGCCCAGGCCGGAATCATGGATACTGATTTCCAGATATGAGCCTACCTGTTCGACTACAATTTTTATTTTACCGCCCCTGGGCGTAAATTTTATCGCGTTGGAAAGCAGGTTCCAGAAGATCTGCTGGATCCGGTTGGAATCTCCCGAAATCGGATTCAGGCACCGGTCAATTGTTTTTTCGAGGATAATTCCCTTGGCTTGTGCCGTTGGCCTCACCGATTCAACCGCGGCGTCCACAAGGCTGGGTATGTTCAGGCGCTGCATATCAAGCCGTACTTTCCCAGAGATTATGCTGCTCATTTCAAGAAGATCTTCAATAAGCTTATTCTGGGCGCGAGCGTTCCGCTCGATGGTTTCCAGACCGCGATGAACATCCTCCTGCTTCATGTTTCCGCTCAGGATGAGCTGCGACCATCCCAGGATCGCGTTCAACGGCGTCCTTAATTCATGAGAGAGTGTGGCCAGGAACTCATCCTTAAGCTGGCTGGCCCGCTCAGCCTCACTCCTGGCAATACGTTCATTTTCAAGAAGTTGCCTTTTTTCCGCATCCGCCAGTACTAATGCCTCGCCGAGCTCCGCTACTTCATTGGTCGTGGCTTTGCCGTAACGGCTGGGGCGGATGCCGCGGGTAATGCCTGCCACCTGACGGCCAAGTTCCGCCAGAGGTATCAGTATTCCAAGCCGGGTATACAAAATTATAACGACGGTTGCAACCAGCGCGATGAAGATAAGTGCCATCTCGAACATTATTTGACGCTCGAGCCGCGCAAGCCCCACATTCGATTCAGTTTGCATGCGTCCAGTGAACAAATCCATAAACTTCTGGATCGGCTCCATAATATCGGCCTTTTTGAGATCATAGGACTCGCCAAACAATAGGCTTATGGCGAAATCCCGGTTGGGCGCACGGCGAACCGTAAAATTACCCTTTCCGTCGTCATGCAGGCCTTTCAGAGCGGCGAATGCTTGCATTTCCACTTTGACCAGTTTGTCCGAATTCTCCTCGGCTTCCTCCAACAGGGCGAATTCCTCCCTGCTGAAGCCCTCTCGCCGCATCATCTCCAGTAAGGAAATTGTTTCACCTTCCTTGACAGTAGCGGTTCTGCCCGCGGACGAAAGATGCCAGTAGGTGGCGGAATAATCCAAGGGGCGAGGCCGTTTGCCATCGCGGATATCAAGTATGTAGTGGAAGTTAAGCTCGTACCTTGGTTCTCCGGTGATGACATAACTGCGTGCCATGTTGGTGAGGTTCTCGGAACTTTGAAGTAATTCGTCGGCGAGGAGAATTGCACGGAACCGATGACGCTCGTGATTGGTAATATCGTCCCGAATGCTCAGAGAATGAAAGACCAAGCCTCCGATGCTTGTCAATAGCAAAGCCAGGGCCACATTGGAAAATTTGGTAAAACTTCTTATATTCACCGGGATATTGCTCCGTTCGTCATTCTCGCCCACCGTGTGGCAACTAAAATTTTATACTTCACGGCACTCGAATTGCTATTAATTTCTGGTCCTTGAAACTTTCCAGTATGCCCCACGGATGGAACTATGGACAGCTCGCTCGATATTCATCGTGAACCGTTTGTTGCTGAGATGTGCTCTATCTGGCGACATTCATTATCTCCCGCACGGCAAAACATGGAATATTCACTTAATTTCTTAATTTTTATGCAACGCTGCTGAAACAAACAAATGTTAGATTTCCTCCTCGTTTTTACTTTGGAGGAATCGAAAATGCGTTCATATCGTTCCCGACTTATTCTTGCCATCCTCGTCATTCTGCTGAGTTTAGGTGCAGCGGTTGCCGCTTTACACAGTATTTCTTATACCAGCAGACCCGATCCTGCCTGGGAGATGTATGAGGATTTCAACAAAGCATTTGGAAGACACTGGAAAGCGCGATCCGGCGTAGCTATTACAGTTGAAAAGGCCCACAGTACAGTTGGCGTACCCATACATGCTGTCATCGACGGGCTTGAGGTCGTTATGCTTGCCTTGTCCTATGACGTGGACGCACTGAAAAAAAGCAGCAAATTCACGCTGCCCGGCTGGCGCGCCTCTGCTTCTGTGCCGCAAAACTCGCCTTATACTTCGACTATTGTGTTTTTGGTGCGGAAAGGCAATCCGAAGGAGGTGGGAGACTGGAATGATCTCGTGCGGCCCGATGTCGAAGTGATTACCCCAAATCCAAAGACCTCGGTTGAGGCCCGCTGGAGTTACCTGGCGGCATGGGGCTACGCATTCAAACAACATGGTGGCAGCGAAACCAGCGCGCTCGAGTTTGTCAAAAAATTGTTTGCTAACGTCAAAGCGCTGGATGCCGGGACTCATAACTTCCTGTCGACCTTCGCTGAACGTGGCATGGGCGATGTGCTGCTGGCTTGGGAAAACGAAGCTCATCTGGCCGTCAGAGAGCTTGGGGAAGATAAGTTCGAGATAGTCACCCCATCCATATCAATACTAGCCGAGCCTACAGTCAGCGTCGTGGACAATGTGCTCGAGCAAAACGGTGCACGTGACGTTGCCAAGGCTTATATCGATTATCTCTACACCACAAAAGCTCAAGATATTGCAGGCAGGCACTACTATCGTCCGCGTGACGAGAAGATGGCCGTGAAATATGCAAGGCAATTTCCCTCCTTGAATCTATTCACCATCGACGAAGTATTTGGAAGCTGGAAGGAAGCGCAGCATGCGCATTTCGACAAAGGCGGAACCTTCGATCAGATCCAGACTAATTAAGACACGTATCTTGCACATATAAAAGCAGCGAGCCGAATAGAAAGAGTTGAACCCGGTTATTAAACTTGGAGAGTCTTCATTAACCGATAGCTTCGCTGATTAAGGTTTTGCAAAGTGATCATGCCGTCTCTTTAGTCTTGCGCTACATGTAGGAAACGCTTTCGAAAGCCATAGATACTCCAGCTTCCGGTACCGCCTTTTTTTCTATGGCTTGACGTTTGTCACCGCCCGAAATAAAAATCCAGAAGGTCGTCTTTGGGTCCTCGGCCCGTCCCTGAGTTTCGCTATGTGGTTTTCCAGCTTGCTTATCCCATCGGCAGCTTTTTTTCTATTGCTGCGAGGGACACCTGCTGGATTAACACAAACGTCAGCACACCTCATTTGTTTGTATTTCCTGATTATGTGTGCCAGCGCACTGATCAGTTGGAATAGAAGCAGGATGATGGCACCCGTGGAGTAGAGCTTGCCTCTAATCGGCCGTTTCGAGCAGTTTTAAATTCAATTCAACCCTGGAGAAAAAAAGCATGAATATCCCAAATAAATTACTTGTCCTAACCATCACGCTTATCGGCGCCCTATCCATAGCTGGTTGCGGAAAAACAGAGGACAAAGGACCTACACCTGAAGCTAAAACCACAGTGGGAACGGAGATCGATGACGGTGCCATTACTACGAAAGTGAAATCCGCGCTGCTTGCCGATGCAGATGTCAAAAGTTTCGATATCAAAGTTGAAACGCGCAAGGGAGAAGTCCAGCTTAGCGGCTTTGTGGACAACCAGACTCAAATAGACCGTGCCATTGCGGTTGCGAAGGGAGTGGAAGGTGTAAAAAAAGTGGACAATAAAATGAGCATTAAGGTCGTCGAGACCACTGTAGGCGAAAAAATAGATGATGGAGTCGTCACTACCAAGGTAAAAGCGGCGCTACTCGGCGATTCGAGCATTAAAAGCTCTGATCTAAGTGTAGTGACGCGAGATGGTGTGGTCCAGCTCAGCGGGTTTGTAGACAACCAGACGCAGATTGACCGGGCGACTGAGGTTGCTCGAGGAGTCGAGGGGGTAATGAATGTTATTAATGAAACGAGCATCAAGAAATAAAGACGCAACAGCTGTCAATTGCCAAACGAATCACCGATGTTAATTAGAACCTAAAAGGAGAGAAAAATGAACTGGGATCAAGTGGAAGGCAACTGGAAACAATTAAAGGGTAAAGTGAAGGAACAATGGGGAAAGCTGACAGACGACCATCTTGACACCATTGCGGGCAAGCGGGATCAGCTTGCAGGAAAAATTCAGGAGTCGTATGGAATCAGTAAGGAAGAGGCAGAGGATCAAATTTCCGACTGGGAAAGAAATCAGAAGGATATATATCCTCCATTATAAGATGGAGCGGCACGTTGCAGGTGCAGCATGCCGCCTAAAAATAATCAGTCAACCATAGATGAAGCAAAAAAATCGGAGAAAACCATGAACGGATTCGGTGTGATCGCGATAGCACTCGGTGTTGCGTTAAGTTCTGGCGCGATGGCAGGGCCACCTATGACCAAGGATGTCTACACAGCCGAAAAAGAGCGCATTAAAACTGAATTCAAGGCACAGAAAGAGCGTTGCAATTCGTTTTCCGGAAATGCCAAGGATATCTGTCTTGCCGAGGCGAAGGGCAACCAAGACGTGGCAGAGGCCGATCTAGATGCCAGGCATAAACCTTCCAAGGACAGCCGCTACAAAGCAAACGCTGCCAAGGCAAACGCTGAATACGAAGTGGCGAAGGAAAAATGTGACGACCAGGCGGGCAACGCGAAAGATATCTGCCTGAAAGACGCCAAAGCGGCGGAAGCCGCAGCCAAGGCTAATGCCAGGAAGGGGGATTAAGCAGCTGCGCGAGCGGACAGCAATGGTGCTTCGGTAGCCGTGCCAAGGAATTTATTGCAATATTAGGGCCAAGACCGTGGTGTTCGTCGAAAAATCTACCATAAAGAGGAGATATCATGCTCTATACAATCGCAGTTGTTTTGATCATCTTGTGGCTACTCGGATTGGTGAGCTCTTATACCATGGGCGGCTTTATACACATTCTCCTTGTGATAGCCATCGTGGTGGTCCTACTCAGAGTCATCAGCGGACGCAAGCCTCTTTAATCACGCTGTACCCCAGTGCTTACCGGGTTATTCGCAGCGACAGCTATATGGGTTCGGAAGAGCAGGGCCATTGATCAAGATGGGCGAATCCAGCCGGTTCCTTTCATGGCATCGATCACTCCCATTCGATCGTCGAAGGCGGCTTGCCCGAGATATCGTAAACTACGCGGTTGATGCCTCGAACTTCATTAACGATGCGATTGGACACTTTGGCTAGCAAAGTATAGGGAAGCTCCGCCCAATGCGCAGTCATAAAATCCTCCGTTTGAACTGCTCTTAACGCCACTACGTAATCATAGGTCCGTCCGTCGCCCATCACCCCCACCGATTTTACCGGCAGGAAGACAGCAAAAGCTTGCGAGGTTTTTTCATACCAGCCAGCAGTGCGTAATTCCTCGATAAAAATCGCATCGGCGCGTCTCAGCAATTCAGCGTATTCGTGCCTTACTTCGCCAAGAATGCGGACTCCCAGTCCGGGGCCAGGAAAAGGGTGCCGAAATATCATGTCGTGCGGAAGACCGAGAGCCAAACCCAGTTCGCGCACTTCATCCTTGAACAATTCACGCAAGGGTTCCAGCAATTTCAAATGGAGCGTATCAGGCAAACCGCCAACATTATGGTGGGACTTGATGGTATGGGCCTGTTTTGTCTTGCCTCCTGCCGATTCAATCACGTCCGGGTAAATCGTTCCTTGCGCAAGCCACCGAGCATTAGAGATTTTAGCGGCTTCGCGCTGAAACACCTCTACAAATTCCCTGCCGATGATACGACGCTTTTTTTCAGGATCCGAGACGCCTTGCAGGTGCCTGAGAAACTCTCCCCCGGCATCGACATGGATGACTTTGACACCCAGGTTTCTGCTAAAAGTTTCCATTACCTGTTTGGCTTCGTTTAACCGCAGCAGGCCATTGTCTACAAATACGCAAGTGAGCTGGTTTCCGATGGCGCGATGAATAAGCGCTGCCGCTACCGACGAGTCCACGCCGCCAGACAGACCCAGAATCACTTCGTCGGCACCTACTTCCGAACGAATTCTGCCGACTGCCTCTTCCATGAACTCGGGCATGTTCCAATCATGGCCGGCTCCGCAAATGTCATGCACAAAGCGTTCGAAAATGGCCTTGCCCTGAAGCGTATGGGTAACCTCGGGATGGAACTGGATGCCATAGAACCTGCGGATCTCGTCCGCTATGGCAGCTATGGGCGTGGTGGCGTTTCTTGCCATTACTTGAAAACCGGCGGGTAGCGCAATGACTTCGTCGCCATGACTGGCCCAAACGTCCAGAACCTGTCTTCCTTCTGTATTGGTACGATCGTGAATATCCCGCAACAGCGGCGTTTCGGTTGCCGTCTCTACTTCAGCATAGCCAAATTCCCGCACTTTCGAATTTGCGACGGCGCCTCCGAGTTGGGCAGCCATGGTTTGCATACCATAGCAAATACCCAGCACCGGGACGCCCAGTTCGAAAACGATGTTCGGGGCACGCGACGTTTCTTCCTCTGCAGCGGAAGCAGGGCCGCCGGAAAGAATGATGCCCACGGGTCCAAATTCTTTAATAAATGCGGAACTGACGTCGCAGGGATGAACTTCGCAATAAACGTGGGTTTCCCGAACGCGGCGGGCGATCAACTGCGTGTATTGAGAGCCGAAATCGAGGATGAGTATTTTTTGATGCATGATGTCGTGGGTCGGGATTTTTTACCCGACAGCTTCAGGTGTGAAAAAGGACGGAAATGGGAATGACGGGTCCACCGTCAGGCCACGAGGAGGCAGATTGTTTAATGCCGCCACCCCACAGACACCGCATCGCAACGGCAAACTAGCGCCTATTCCACATGATAATTAGGTGCTTCCTTAGTGATCTGGACATTGTGGACGTGAGACTCGCGAATCCCTGCGGAGGTGATTTCGATAAACTCGGCTTTGGTGTGCATTTCATCAATCGTGCCACAGCCAAGATAACCCATGCCCGAGCGTACACCACCTATGAGCTGATGGATTACGGCGATAACGCTGCCTTTGAAAGGAACACGGCCTTCCACACCTTCGGGCACCAGCTTCTCAACGTCCTGATCCGCCTGCTGGAAATAACGATCACTCGACCCTTGCTGCATTGCGGAGAGGGAACCCATGCCGCGATAGGTTTTGTACGACCTCCCCTGGAAAAGCTCAATTTCTCCAGGAGATTCCTCGGTGCCGGCGAATAATCCGCCGAGCATGACGGAGTTGGCTCCGGCGGCGAGTGCCTTGGCGATATCCCCGGAATAGCGGATGCCGCCATCGGCAATCAGGGGTACGCCGGTATTTTGCAACGCGCCGGATACATTCTTGATTGCGGTGATTTGCGGCACACCCACACCGGCGACTATGCGCGTAGTGCAAATTGATCCGGGGCCGATTCCGACTTTGACACCATCGGCTCCATGGTCTACCAGGGCTGTGGCAGCAGCAGCGGTAGCAATATTGCCGCCAATAACCTGAATGTCGGGGAAGCGTTTCTTTACCCACTCGACTCGATCAAGCACGCTCTGGGAATGACCATGCGCGGTATCCACCACGATAACATCCACGCCTGCTTCGGCGAGTGACTCCGCACGTTCTTCACTGCCTTCGCCGACACCGATGGCGGCTCCCACGCGTAAGCGCCCCAGGTCATCCTTGCATGCATTGGGATGTTCCGACGTCTTGATAATATCTTTTACGGTAATCAAGCCGCGTAATTCGAAATCGCTGTTCACTACCAGAACTCTCTCCAGGCGGTGCTTGTGCAGCAACGCCATCGCTTCTTCGCGAGTGGTGCCTTCACGTACCGTTACGAGCCGCTCTTTCAGCGTCATGATATTTTTGATGGATTGGTCCAGATTAGTCTCGAAGCGCAAGTCCCGGTTGGTGACGATGCCCACGACCTTCGACCCTTCCACTACCGGGAGACCGGATATCTTGTATTTGTGGATGAGGCTAAGCACTTCACGCACAGTCATATCGGGGGGAATGGTGATAGGTTCCTTCACCACGCCGCTCTCGAATCGCTTCACTTTGGCTACATGTGCCGCCTGCGATTCTGCCGGCATATTCTTGTGGATGATGCCGATTCCCCCCTCCTGAGCGAGAGCAATGGCGAGCCTTGCCTCGGTAACGGTGTCCATCGCTGCGGAGACTACCGGTATATTAAGAGAGATGGCGCGGGTCAGCCGGGTGGTTAGATTAACGTTGCGTGGCAAGACCACGGAATGGGCAGGGAGCAGCAAAACATCGTCAAAGGTCAGGGCTTTTTCAACCAGTCGCATGATATTGATCCTTCACAAAGCGGCATTATAGCGAAACTCACGAGGCGTTAACACCAATCCATGAGAATTAGCTAGAGAAAAAACATGAAAGGATTACGAGCTGAAAACGACCAGTTTGCCTTCCGGTAGCAAATTTGTCTTATTTTGAATCGGCTGCAAAAAGTAATACCGAGATTATATTTCCATCATTTTTTGGTCGCCGCGAATTCTTTTGCGCGCCTTCTGCGACGCTCTTTAGGATCGACGATCAACGGCCGGTAGATCTCCACTCGGTCGCGATTACGTAGAATGGCGCGGGCTGCGACTAACTTGCCAAATATGCCCAGCTTGTTTTTTGAAAGGTCAATCTCCGGAAATATACCGATGATTCCGGAAAGCTCTACAGCCTGCTGCGCCGTTGTTCCGACCGGCAGGCTCAGTTGCCGGATAATCTGTTTGTCGGACAATGCATAGATCACTTCGACCTCGATTGATTGTTCATGGATGTCCATAAACCTCTTCTGCACGTTCGATGAACGCTTCCACAAAACTGTTGGCGATAATGAAAAATACCGGACCGACAAGCTTCTCCAGGAATATGTGCGAGAAAGTGTAATGCAAACGAAACTCTATTTTACAGGCGTCCTCAGACAAAGAAGTAAAACGCCAGTGACCATCCAGGTTTTGAAACGGCCCATCCAGGAGTGTCATTTTAATCAACTCAGGCGGCCGCCGGGTATTCTCGGTAGTAAAGTTGTGCTTGATATGATGATAATTGATCAGGATTGTCGCGTGAGTAACGGACCCATCCTGCGGGGTAACGGATGAACCTCCGCACCAGGGAAGGAAATTGGGATAGTCTTCGACCGCATCTACCAGCGCGAACATCTGGCTTGCGGAATAACCGACAAGAACTGACTTTTCTATTTCAGCCATGAGATAAACTGTTCGACCCAACGGGACAGCGTGGAAAGCTGTTAAAATACACCAAACCCGTATGGAACTCACCCTTTTTCTTCCCTTACATGAGCATCGTTCAGAATAAGAAAGCTTTTCACGATTACTTTATCGAGGAAAAATACGAAACGGGCGTGATTTTCGAAGGTTGGGAAGTGAAGGCGATTCGAGCGGGGCGGGTGCAGATAAAAGAAGCTTATGTCATCATCCGTAGCAGCGAATTGTTTCTAATCGGCTGCCATATCAGTCCATTACCTACCGCATCCACACATATCAATCCGGATCCGGTTCGTACCCGCAAGTTACTGCTGCACGCTGAGGAAATTAAACGGCTCATTGGTAAGGCAGAGCGTGCCGGCTATACTTTGGTGCCCCTGGATCTGCACTACAAGGCAGGAAAAATCAAGCTCGAAATCGGCTTGGCCAAAGGAAAGAAGCAGCATGACAAACGCGAATCCGAGAAGCAGAAGGAGTGGGTGCGCGACAAGCAGCGTCTGATGCGCGCGAAATAGTCTAATCAGAATGCACTTTGACTTCTTTGAGGTTGTCCATAAATCATTAATTCCGCTTATAGCAGTTGCCTATTTTTATAATGCAAAAGCCCATCGCCGTCTGGTTGCTCGTTTGCTGCGCCCTGGTATTCGCCATGGTGGTTGTCGGCGGCGTCACGCGGCTTACCCATTCGGGACTTTCCATTGTCGAATGGCAACCCATTATTGGCACTATCCCGCCGCTTAGTCAAAGTGATTGGGAAGTGCTTTTTGAAAAATACCATCAGACACCCCAGTACAAAAAAGTTAATCTCGGCATGAGCCTGGAGGAATTCAAAGGAATTTTCTGGTGGGAATATTTTCATCGGCTGCTGGGTCGCGTTATCGGACTGGTTTTTTTTATTCCATTCTTATATTTTCTCGCCAAGAAAGCAGTCGATGGGCCATTGGGCCTGAAACTGACGGGAATCTTTTTGCTGGGCGGCCTTCAAGGCGCGATGGGTTGGTATATGGTTAAAAGCGGGTTGGTAGATAATCCTCATGTCAGCCAATATCGATTGACCGCCCATCTAGGGCTTGCTTTCGTTATATACGCCGCGATGCTCCGGGTAGCACTGGGCCTGCTTTTTCCCGTTGGCACATCCTATGGAAATGGCAGATTACGAAGCCTGCGCAGTTTTTCTATCGGCCTTACTACTTTGATATTTATAATGATTTTATCAGGGGGATTCGTTGCCGGTATCCGGGCGGGGCTGGCCTACAATACTTTCCCGCTAATGAATGGGCACCTCATACCTCCCGATTTATTCATGCTGGAACCCTGGTATCGCAATTTTTTCGACAATATGACAACGGTACAATTCAATCATCGCTTAATTGCGTGGACACTGGCGATTCTGGTTCCTGTTTTCTGGTTTAAGTCCAGGAATGTACCATTGCCGGGTTCGACTCATCTTGCCTGCAATCTGTTACTGCTTATGCTGGCGGTACAGATAGGCCTGGGCATTGCTACATTGCTGCTGGTGGTGCCGTTGCCGCTGGCAGCCGCTCACCAGGCCGGTGCGATGCTGCTGTTTACGGCCGCCCTCTGGGTCAATCACCAGTTACGCCAATAAAAAAACGACTGGATTGCTGCCATGCGGCGTTGCTCGTCGTTGCATATGAATAACTATGCGCCTCCTCGTGCCTTGCCTGACGGCAATCCAGTCGTTTTTTAACGTCTCTCCCGATTGCCAGAGGCTTGTGGATGCGAATAGTCAATACCTTTCGGTAAGAGTCTGATAATGAATTGAGGGGAGGGCGCCCAATAAGCAAAGTACATTGCGCCGTATGAATACCGTTAAGTTCGAGTCGGTAAATGATAACTGGCGTTGCAGTATGGGAGCAGCAAGAAAATGTGCGATGTACGCATAGCACGCGCAACAATATTACGCACAGCAATGGTCACGGTATTTGGTAGGTCTTATGCGGCGCGCTTCGCTTATTGCGCCTACACTTTGTGTATCTTGCGCTACATGTGTTCTAGAATAATTGAATCGGGTTAATGCAATGTAACCCGATCTCCCCGGCGAACGACGATTCTGGCTAGGGCAACTGCTGATCAATTACTACGTTTATGCCTTTGTCGCCAACTCTTGCTGGTTGACTGAGACCCTGAAGATCGCCACTTTGGGGCATGGGAGATCCGGATTTCGAGATTCTGGCGCCTACTACTACTTCATCGGCAAAGGTAGATAGCTTTACGCCGGACCTGGCCATGGTGTCGTTGAGCAAAAAGGTCGCCGGTAAATCCTTGACTTGGATGCGCTGGGTTGCCAGCGGTGCTTTTGGCCCCATTTTGGCGCGAGCAAAAATATACAAGCTATCATTGGGAGATGCTTTGCCAGCCAAGGCAGGGCTCAACGTCACTTTCCCGGAAAGTGTTTCGCCTCCCGTGGCTGCAGCGGCTCCCGCAACCGACCCCGGTTGATTCCCTGCCGGAGGAGGATTCTGACCGCCTGGGGCCTGATCCTGTACCTTTGCCATTATGCTGCCTTTTCCTGAACCCAGGGATTTCGCTTCAGCAATACTGCTACTAACGGATTTCCCCAACTCAGACTCCGCCGGAATGAGCGCCAACAGCTGTTCCCAGTATGCAGCCGCCTCCGCGAACTTTTTCTGCTCAAACTCTGCCGTGCCCGCGAGTGCCAGAGCTTTGGGGTTTTTGGGGTCCAGACGAAGAGCCTTGCC
Source organism: Nitrosospira sp. (assembly GCA_013697655.1). Taxonomy (GTDB): domain Bacteria; phylum Pseudomonadota; class Gammaproteobacteria; order Burkholderiales; family Nitrosomonadaceae; genus Nitrosospira. Next base: position 6,812 of record JACCWK010000126.1, on the reverse strand, counting down.
GATCAGTTCAAGAGGTTGTCCCATCAGGCTGCCGTTATTCGTCATCGCAACAATGTCGGCATAATCGGTTATTAATTCCGCATTGTCCGGGGCTAAGGCAAGCACCTTCTCGTAAGCACCCTTCGCCTCATTGAAGCGCTTCATTATTGCGTAGGTTCTTCCCAGCATGATCCAGCCTTCTATATCATCCGGCTGATCCTTGAGACGCGCGGTAAGGTTGTCGAGCACGGAAGAAAAATTTTCATGCCCCCCTTCTTCCGAGGTGGATGACATAGGCATTTGTTCGGCGGCCGGTTGTGGTGTCAGCGCCCGGGTGTTGCCCAGCCAGAGATAAAGTGAAATCGCCAGAAGCGGGAGCGCCAATATCACCAGTGTTATTGTCATAACATTACGATTATTGCCGACCACCAATGCAGCTGTCATGGATTCGCCTTCGGGAATATCTTCCAGCATTCGGTGTTGCAGTTCACACTTGCTTTGCTCGTATTGCTCATGGGTTAAAATGTCGCTACGCAAATCATTATCGAGCTCGGCCAACTGATCGCGATAGATATTGACATTGGTCGTATTGCGCGCCAACCCGGCGTGCTGGTATTTTTTCCTCAGCAACGTTGGAATGACGAACAGCAGAGCGCCGACAATAAAAATGCCGACAACGACCCAAAATGACGTCATGCGTTGTTACCCTTGCCGTCCTTTAGCAAGGCTTCGGCCTGCTGGCGCTGCTTCTCGGATAGGGCTGGATCTTCGATTTGTCTCCGACGGCGCTTGAGATAGAACAATAGCAGTATTGCTCCTGCGGCAAGAAAAACGAATGGACCGAACCACAATAATATGGTCGTGGCTTTAACCGGTGGCCGGTAGAGCACGAAATCGCCGTAGCGTGCTACCATAAAATCGATAATTTCCTTGTCGCTTTTATTGTCTTTCATCTGTTCGCGGATTTCGCGGCGCAGGTCGTTGGCAAAGTCCGCCCTCGAACCCGCCAGTGATTCGTTCTGGCATACGAGACAACGCAAATCTTCAGACAAATGAATCATGCGTCTTTCGATCTCAGGGTCCTCGGCGATTAGCGCGGCCTCTTTGGCCCAACTTGAAGGCAGCACCAGCATCAACGCAAGCAGGAGGGCAAATATTTTGACGCTGAAAAAACGTTCCTCTAAACCCGCACGCTGCTGTCCACAACAGGATACTAACGCTCCAAAAAAAGGCGATAAACTCATCCTTGAAGTTCCTTCACTAGCGGGAGAATTTTAGTTTCCAGCGATTCCACCGTGACAGGACCAATTTGTTTGTACCGGATAACGCCATTTTTGTCGATGACATAGGTCTCTGGCACGCCATAGACGCCGTAGTCTATGCCTGTCCTGCCTTCCGGATCCCTTATGCTCACCGTGTAAGGATCTCCGAATTGCTTTAACCACTGCAGGGCCAGATCCCGCTCATCTTTATAATTGAGACCGTAGACAGGAACTATTCCCGATCTGGCCAGCTGAACCAATAACGGATGTTCTTCCCGGCAGGAAACACACCAGGAAGCCCATACATTCAGCAACCATACCTTGCCCAGGTTCTCTTTCGATGTAAGTGTCTTATCCGAATCATGTAACTGCTGCAATTGGAAGTCAGGGGCAGGTTTTCCGATTAATGGGGAGGGCACCTGACGCGGATTAAGATTGAGGCCAATAAGCAGGAATACAACAAGTACGATAAATGCTACCAGCGGCAGCAGGAAACGCATCATGCCTTCTTGCTCCGCGCAATCAGTGGGGGCACCGGAATCATACCGGCAGCGACTTTCTTATCGTCAATGGGCTGCTGCTGACGCTTCTCGCGCATCGCCAGCCTATAGCGTCGATCAGACACAGCCAGAAAGCCGCCGAAAGCCATCAATATGCAACCGAACCAGATCCAGTCTACAAATGGCTTATGATAAACCCTCACCACCCACGCTCCATTTTCCAGCGGTTCACCCAAAGCAACATAGAGATCGCGAAATATCCCTGTATCTATCGCCGCTTCGGTCATGGCCATACCCGAAGCGGTGTAAGTTCTTTTCTCTGGAGCCATGGTGCGAATTTTTTCACCATTCCACAATACATCCAGTTCGCCAACATCGGCCATATAGTTGGGGCCCGGTTCTTTCTTCGCACCGTTGAAGCGGAATGTGTAGCCGCCTACTTCAACCGTATTGCCTATTTCCATGCGGACATCTTTCTCCGTTTCGTAACCGCTGACCAGCGTTGCGCCAATGATGAACACCGCAATACCCAAGTGCGCGACATGCATGCCGTAATAGCTGCGCGATTGCGAGGCAAGTTTTGCGAACAGCCCTTCCTTGCCGCTACTCAGCAGACGATGCCGCAGATTTACGACCATGCTGGCGATGACCCAGAAAGCCAGCAGCAAACCGAAGCTTACCCATGGTTTCCATTCCCCCAGGACAAATGGCATTACTAGCGCAGTCACCATGCTTACCGCAAAAGCCCAGCGCAAGCGCACCGCCAGGTCCGATAAACTAGCCTGTTTCCAGCGTGCAAGCGGTCCGACTCCAATCAGGAAAATGGCCGGGGTCATCAACGGCACGAATACGGCCACGAAGTAGGGAGGACCAACTGATAATTTACCAAGATCAAGTGCATCAATGATGAGCGGATAGAGCGTGCCGAGCAGAATGCTGCCAGCTGCCACCATCAGTAACAGGTTATTGGCGAGCAGCAATGATTCTCTCGACAAGACTTCGAACTTGCCGCCCAGTCCAATCTTGGGTGCTCGCCAGGCAAACAGCAGTAACGAAGCGCCAATAACGATCACCAGAAATGCAAGGATGAATATGCCTCGTTTGGGATCGGTGGCGAAAGCGTGAACTGACGTCAGTACGCCGGAACGAACGAGGAACGTGCCCAGCAAACTTAATGAGAATGCACAAATTGCCAATAATACCGTCCAGCTCTTGAAGCTGCCGCGCTTTTCGGTTACCGCAAGCGAGTGAACCAGCGCGGTTCCCACCAACCAGGGCATGAAAGAGGCATTCTCCACGGGATCCCAGAACCACCAGCCCCCCCAACCCAACTCATAGTAAGCCCACCAGCTGCCCAGCATGATGCCGATAGTGAGGAATGACCATGCGATGGTGGTCCAGGGGCGTGACCAGCGTGCCCAGGTCGCGTCCAGCTGCCCACTGAGCAGCGCGGCAATGGCGAAAGCGAATGCCACCGAAAACCCTACGTAGCCCATATAGAGCATGGGAGGATGAAATACCATCCCCGGATCTTGCAGCAGCGGGTTAAGATCGCTTCCTTCCATAGCCCCTGGCAGCATGCGGTCGAAGGGATTGGAGGTAACCAGCATGAATAGCAGAAAACCTACGCTTACCAGTCCCATCACGCCGAGCACCCGCGCCACCATGTCGTCCGGCAGCCGCCGGCTGAATACGCTAACGGCGACCGACCAGGACGCCAGCATTAATACCCACAGAAGCAGTGAACCCTCATGCGATCCCCAGGTTGCCGCGAAACGATACTCCAGCGGTAATTTTGAATTGGAGTTCTGAGCGACATTTATTACCGAGAAATCATTGTTAATGAAGGAATAGGCAAGGCAGAAGAACGCGATGGCGATAAATACAAATTGCCCTTGAACTACGGGCCGGGCCAGTGCTATCCACGAGGGGATGCCACGGGCTGCACCGATAATAGGCAAAGTACCTTGTATGGTTGCGAGCAGTAACGCGAGGATAAGAGCGAAATTACCGAGTTCTGGAATCATGGTTTAAAGTTATGATTTTGGATTTAAAATATCGAGTGGAAGTCGAGTTAGAGTTTCAGGAGAAAATTTTACCAACTCTGCCAAGCCTTTGCACTATTGCATCAACACAGTTTTCCGTGCCTTATCGGCTTGTTCCAGGGCGCTGGCGGCCTCGGGCGGCATATAATTTTCATCGTGCTTTGCAAGTACTTCATCCGCTCGAAAAACGCCATCATTCGCGAGTTTTCCCTGTGCCACTACGCCTTTACCTTCCTTGAAAAGGTCGGGAAGGATGCCGGTATATACCACCGGGATAACTTTTGCGGTATCGGTTACAACGAAATTCACCGTCACGCCATCACTCTGGCGTCTGACGCTACCTTCTTCCACCAGACCGCCGATACGAAAGCTCTTACCTATGGGAGCTTCTTTGGCGGCTACCTGGCTGGGACTGAAGAAAAATACCAGATTGCTCTGGAACGCGTTCAGCACCAATATGGAAGCAACGCCCAATGCCGTCACGCCAGAAGCGATGATTGCCAGTTTTTTATGACGTGGTTTCATTTTCTTTCTCTTGTTTAGTTGACTGATGAATCAGACTTAAATGTCTGAGCAAAGTTCGCTTCCGGTTAAAAACAAGAATAATCTCCCCGGCTATGCAGATAAATGCGACCAGATAAGACCCCCACACATAGAATCCATATCCCCCCATATGCAAAAATTCGGACACGCCAGCCCAGTTCACCGCGTCGCCCCTTGTAATTCACCTACCCATACCGTATGACGCTCGCGTTCCAGGATAATGGTCCGCGTGCGTATCAACACCACGGCGATGGCATACATCCAGCAGGCAAGCGACATAATCAGCATGCCGGTCAGCATGGTAGTGGCCATCTTTGGTGATTGAGTAAGGCTGACCGAAGCGCCCTGATGAAGGGTATTCCACCATTTTACGGAAAAATAGATGATCGGTATGTTAACCACGCCCACCAGGGCAATCATCGCGCCGGCTTTATCGGCGCGGCGCGGGTCATCTATTGCCGCCTGCAGCGACATGAAGCCGATATAGAGAAACAGTAGAATCAATTCCGACGTGAGTCGCGCATCCCAAACCCACCAAGCTCCCCACATAGGCTTGCCCCACAGCGCGCCGGTCCATAAGGCGAGAAAGGTAAACATCGCCCCTGTCGGCGCAATGGCGGTCGCTATCATGGAGGAAAGCCGAGTGTTGAACGCAAGTCCGATGCCAGCCCATGCCGCCATCACCACGTAAAGGAACATGGACATCCAGGCAGCAGGAACGTGAATGAAAATGATGCGATAGGCTTCCCCCTGCTGAAAATCCGAGGGGGCCACAAAGAAACCGATATAAAGCCCAACCCCAAACAATACCGTGGCGGCAATGGAAAATAGCGGAATCATTTTACCGGCAAGAAAATAGAAGCTTGCCGGGGAAGAATATTTAAACCAGTTAATCGCCATGTTAAAAAATACTCAGTCCTGTATTCCAGATTTTATGTTTCAGTGAGTAACTCGCGATTTTAAACTAAAAACCTTAAATTCAGAATTGGTTTCTTCATTCCATCGAAATCATTCCATTGAGATTCGCAATGATACCGCCGCTGTCCATGGCGCCATTACCAGGGACGCCAGTAGAAAAGCGCCCAGCAATGACATATGTGCGCCAGCACCTAAGCCGGCAGAGCTAGCTTCAACCGCACCTGCGCCAAATATCAATACCGGAATATACAGCGGCAATACCAGCAGCGAAACCAGCACTCCGCCGCCCCGCAATCCCAGCGTCAGCGCTGCGCCAATGGCGCCGATCAGACTTAAAACCGGCGTGCCAAGCAGCAGTGAAGCAGTGAGCACCAGCAGCGCATCTCCGGGCAAATCATACTGGATGCCCAGCACAGGCGCCATAAGCACCAGCGGCAAGCCCGTTACCAGCCAGTGAGCCAGTGCCTTGCCCAGAACCAGCAGGGGTAGCGACTGGGGCGAGAGCAGCATTTGTTCAAGCGTGCCATCCAGATGGTCGCTTGCAAACATTCGCCCCAGCGATAACATCGAAGCCAGTAAAGCAGCTACCCACACTACACCGGGCGCCATGATGCGGAGCATGTCCATCTCCGGGCCCACGCCGAGGGGAAAAAGACTGACCACGATGATAAAGAAAAATAGCGTCGTCAGGACATCTGCTCGCCGTCGCATCGCGAGCAGAAGGTCGCGTTGGATTATCCAGAGGAACATCTCAGGCGAGTTGCAACCGCTGGGTGGTAACTGCGGTTATTTCAATCTCCTGATGAGTTGTCATCACTATCATGCCGCCGCGTTCCAAATGCTGTTCCATCAGGCCTTTTACCAGCGTCACCGCAGTAGCGTCCAGAGCCGTCAATGGTTCATCCAATATCCATAATGCGGTGCCGCATACCAATAAACGTGCCAAGGTTACTCTCCGCCGCTGCCCCTGCGAGAGCACCTTGGCCGGCAATAACTCACGTCCCCCTAATCCCATGTGCTGCAAGGCCTCATGAGCTTTGACTTCATCAATCTCGATACCTCCCAGCGCACTGGAAATACGCAGGTTTTCAATAGCGGTAAGATCATCCTTCACGCCACCCAAATGGCCGAGATAAGTCATTGCGCCGAGATAGTCACCCCCTAGTGAGCGAATTCCAATGCCGTTCCAGAGGATTTCTCCGTGGGCAGGTATCGCCAAACCGCAGAGCATGCGCAAAAGACTGGTTTTTCCGCTGCCGTTGGGACCCTGAACCTGCATGAGTCCGCCAGCGTCGAGCGAAAAATTGACGTTCCGGAATAATCTGCGGTCACCGCGCACACATTCCAGATTGCTTCCTTGGAGCATTGTATTGGTCGAGGTCGAAAAAGACCGGCATTATAGCCTATCGACGGCTCAATCGCTGCATCTGGGTGGATAGTGTAGAGAACAAATAAACTGTCCGGGTCTGTAGCAAATGATCTGTCTGGTTTTATGCTATCCCGAAGGGGGGATAGACATGAGACGGACGGAATGGTTACAGGAGACTCGGAAGATGAGATTTGAA
>JACCWK010000125.1 GCA_013697655.1 Nitrosospira sp. | reverse complement strand
TTTGTTCCATAATAAGCATTGATTGTATTTTGCCAGCTTGGGTCCGCCATGTCCGGCCAATCATCCTTATTGAATCCCGGCGCCGATTCGAGGCGTTCTTTCTCCACATTGAGCAGGAAACGTTTGTTGGCGGCATCAAGCTTCAGTGCGCTCCACGGCACGGCGAACAACTTGTCGGCAATGCCGAGAAATCCACCGAAAGACAATACCGCATAGGCGATTCTCCCGCTGTTTACATCAAGCATGATCTCCTTGATATCGCCCAGGTCTTCGTCCTTGTGATTATAGACGTCGTCACCAATAAGCGTATCGGCACCCATCAACCGAGGTCCAGGTCCCTTCTCGTCGTAATTCTTGTACATGCCGTAGGTATCGCGATCTTCGTAGCTCATGTTTATCTCCTGTAAAAGTAGTATTTAAAAAACCCTCATAACTGATATATGCCCGGCGAAAAAATCCGATCGGGTAGAAGCGCTTCAGGCGAGTACAGAATGCGGGAATTACTAAAGTCGGTCAGTGCGGTAACGTACAAATAATTTTATTATGTTTTTTGTATATAAACTGTATAAAAAATACCTGGAATCTCCGGAAAAAGGATGAATCAGTTATTCCCTCCAGCCGAACGAAAAGCCGACGATCCCTGGTTGGAAGATTCGATCCTTTATGTTTGCCAGCGCACAGAGTAAATACCCATATTTATAGAGAATTCATGACGGGATATTCGTGAGTTTGCAAGCTGCGTGGGAATAGAATTTTCAAACGGCATAAAACTTGATGAAACTTGGGATTCCCAGCTGAAGTATAAGCGGATAAGTTTCCGGTAACATAGCTGACGATAACTATTAAAGAACTCGGTGTTATGCAAATTGCAATACAGTTCCCGACAGAACTGAAGGGGCTGAAAAAGCAGGAGATGAGTTAATCATGACGAGACCTTCCAGTATGCATACTCAACCTTCATTGCTACCGCGCAATTCGCTGGAGCGATACGATGAGGTGCGTAATCAAACTTTGAAACTGGCAGCAACTCTCGCGCCAGATGACCAGATGATCCAATCCATGCCCGACGCCAGTCCCACCAAGTGGCACCTTGCGCATACGACATGGTTCTTCGAGACATTCGTTCTGACACCATATTTGCGAGGCTACATTCCCATCGATTCGAGATTCGGTTTTCTGTTCAACTCCTACTACAAGCGGCTTGGAAATCATCCGAGCCGCGCTATCCGCGGCACCTTCTCCCGCCCGACACTTGATCAGATCCTGCTCTACCGTACGCATGTTGATAATTGCATCGATGAACTACTCGGCCATGAAACTTCCACACAGGTTTTACGGCTGCTTGAATTGGGATTGAATCATGAACAGCAGCATCAGGAATTAATAATTACCGACATCAAGCATGGGTTCTGGACTAATCCCCTGCGTCCCAGTTATCAGCCCAACCAAATCCGGATTGTCGAATCCGGTGCTGGGCCATTGGCTTGGCATGCTTTCGATGAAGGTGTCTACGAGGCCGGACATGATAGGGGTGGCTTTGCGTTTGATAATGAATTGCCGCAACATTCCGTTTACCTAAAACCATTCTGTATTGCATCCCGTCTTGTTACGAATGACGAGTTTCAGACATTCATCGCTGATGGCGGTTACACTCGTCCGGAGTTATGGCTGTCGGATGGATGGGATCAAGTCTGCGAAAGTGGATGGCAAGCACCGCTCTACTGGGAACAAACAGATGATGGTTGGACCCAGTTTACTTGCAGAGGAACGTTGCCGTTAAGCCCTGACGAACCAGTATGCCATATGAGTTTCTATGAAGCTGATGCATTTGCTCGATGGGCAGGTGCGCGGTTGCCGACAGAATTCGAATGGGAGGTAGCTGCAAACTCGGCCAGGAACTCGACTATGACATTCGCAAATTTACTCGAGAGCGAGATGTACCATCCTAGACCAGCCGCTGCTCAGACCAGCCTGCAACAGATTTTTGGAGATACGTGGGAATGGACATCGAGTCCTTATGCCGCCTACCCAGGTTATTGCCCGCCAGCGGGTTTGGAAGGTGAATACAATGGCAAATTCATGTGCAATCAGATGGTGTTGCGAGGCGGTTCCTGCGCAACCCCTTCATCGCACATCCGTGAATCCTACCGTAATTATTTTCCGCCAAAGACTCGCTGGCAGTTTTCCGGCATCAGGCTCGCCCATGACGGGACTCCATCATGAATGCGCGTGCGCAAGTCCGGACGATATCCATCCCAACATCAACCCCGCTATCAACCATCGCCGTGGATGTGCGGGAAGGTCTTTCGCGCAAGCCCAAAAGTCTGCCGCCTAAACTGCTCTACGATGCGCAGGGCTCCGCCTTGTTCGAACAAATTACATGTCTGCCTGAATACTATCCTACGCGAACGGAAGCAGCGATACTTACGAATCATGCAGACGAAATATGCTCCCGCCTTGGCCGCAACGTTTCTGTTGGCGAACTCGGAGCGGGGACTGCGACCAAGACGCGCATTCTGCTGCGTTCACTACTGCGGCGGCAGTTCCACATAAATTATTTTCCTCTCGATGTCTCGGATGCGGCTCTACAGCTGGCAAAAGATGAGGTTGAAAGAGAATTGACGGCGGTTAACGTGCACCCTCAGGTTGGAGATTTTGAGGACTTGACTTTTCTTGGCATGCAAGCCCCACCCCGGCTGGTTCTTTACATCGGTTCGAGCATTGGTAATCTGGAACACAATGACGCTGTCTCCCTGCTTCGAAACATAGCGCGGCACTTATCAAGCGGGGATCAGATATTGCTTGGGGTCGATCTTGTAAAGGATAGCAGTGTCATGCATGCGGCTTATAACGACAGCGCAGGGATTACCGCTTCGTTCAATAAGAACCTCCTCGTACGGATTAACCGCGAACTTGGCGGCCACTTCGAACCTGATGCTTTTTGCCACGTATCATTCTGGAATGAGGCGGCATCACGAATTGAATTACACCTTGAAAGCACCTGTCTCCAGTCAGTAAGGGTTGATGGCCTCGATACAACGTTACGGTTTTATCAAGGTGAACGTATTCATACTGAAAACAGCTACAAGTACACGGTCGAGTGCCTGGAAGAGCTCCTGGAAAGCGGTGGCTTCGAGGTCGAACATATCTGGACAGACCCCGATTGTTGGTTCGCAGTAAGCCTCGGCGTGATAACGTGACTTGCGATATCTCGGACCCGTCTTATACATGGCTGACCGTACAGGTTAACCTCGGATTACTCCTCTCCTCTTGGGCTACCCTATTCCCCGCCCGTCCTGCAAAAATGCAATTGTGCTTCTCCTCACAGCCTCATGGATTTTTTCAGAGGTTGCTCTCCTGCATTCCGTGACATAGAAAGGTATGACGACTGGCATAAGCCGAACAGGAATGGGAGAATAGCGGCGTTTAAAATAGTGTTCAGGTCAAAAATAGGGGAAGCTGATGTTTGAGTGGCTGACTAGCCCGGAAGCGTGGATAGCGTTAGCCACCTTGACTGCCCTGGAAATTGTCTTAGGTATCGATAATATTATTTTCATCTCCATTCTTGTAGGCCGTCTTCCCGAGGCTGAGCGTAATTTTGCAAGAAGGATAGGCCTTGGCCTGGCCATGTTGACCCGGCTTGGCTTGCTGTTCTCCATTTCATGGGTCATGAGTTTAACCCAACCGTGGTTTACGATATTTAGCAATGCTATTTCCGGACGCGACGTTGTTCTGATTGGAGGCGGCCTGTTTCTTCTAGTCAAGGCGACACACGAAATACACAACAGCATGGAAGGTGTGGAGGAAAGTGGCACCCGGATTGCTGTCACAAGCCTCGGAATGGTGTTGGTACAGATTGCGGTCCTGGACATTGTTTTTTCGCTCGATTCAGTCATAACAGCCGTCGGTCTCGTTGAACACGTTACATTGATGGCGATCGCAATTATTCTGGCGGTGCTAGTCATGTTAATGGCGGCCAAATCCATAGGAGATTTTGTAGACAACCATCCAACAATCAAGATTCTTGCTCTTTCGTTTCTGATATTGGTGGGCGTCACCCTGATCGCTGAAGGTTTCGATGTGCATGTTCCGAAAGGCTATATTTATTTTTCGATGGCATTTTCGGTGAGCGTGGAATTTCTTAACCTTCGAATGCGCAAAAAAAGGGAAGAAACAATTAAATTGCACAAACGGATAAATAGATGAGTGATTGCGAGCTCCAAGCGCGCGAATGTTTCTCAATACTATTAAATGCCTTGCCTAAACTCACAAAAAGCTGGGCCTTCGGCTCCCCGGCATCATATTGAACTCTTCCCCGGACGCTTGTTGGCGGGACGGACAACTTTTTTCGCGCCGCTACGGTGACGTCTATTTCTCAAGCGATTCCGGGCTTGCAGAGAAGCGCCACGTTTTCCTGCAAGGTAATCGGCTGGGCGAGCGTTTTGCGTTATTGTCCAACGGATATACATTTGCCATCGGCGAAACGGGATTCGGCATGGGACTGAATTTTTTGTGCGCCTGGCAGCTGTTCGATGAACAGGCCGCACCTGGAACCAGCCTGGATTTTTTCAGTGTTGAAAAACATCCACTTGATGGGACAGAACTGGCCGCTGCACTGGCATTGTGGCCGGAACTGCATCTGTATGCCGATGAACTCATTGCGCGCTGGCGCCGCCGCGTACCCGGCTGGAACCGATGGGACTTTTCTGGCGGACGCGTACGCCTCACCCTGGTGATAGGCGATGTGGCCGAGGCCCTACCCGAGATTGTTGGCGGCATCGATGCGTGGTTTCTGGACGGCTTTTCACCGGCACGGAATCCGGAGATGTGGGCCCAACCTGTATTCGAGAATATCGTGCGAGCGTCTCGGCCCGGTACCACGTTCGCCACCTACACTTGTGCAGGCTGGATCCGGCGCAACCTGGAACAAACCGGCTTTCAGGTAGATAAATTACCGGGTTTTGGCCGCAAACGCGAGATGCTGCGAGGTCGTCTTCCGGGTTCACCAGCAATACACCCCGCTCGCTCCACCTCCGCAACAGCCATTGTGATTGGTGGGGGCGTGGCCGGTTGCGCCGTTTCTTCAGCGCTGGCGACACGAGGATTCTCCGTTACTTTGCTTGAACGTGCACCAGCCTTGGCTAAGGCTGCATCTGGAAATCCGCGCGGCATATTGCATGCTCGCTTGAGCGCAGGCATGAATCTTCTGCAACACTTTGTACTCGCGTCATATGGGCATGCTCTTGCCCTGCTGGATGAAAAACTTCCTGTAGACAATATCGCGCGCGCGGAATGCGGAGAGTTGCAACTAGCATTCTCGCCGGAAGAAACCCTGCGAATCGACAAGCTGGCTGCATTGAATTGGCCTTCGCACCTGCTGCAACGCGTCGACGCGGCTGAAGCCTCCAACCTGGCAGGCGTCGAAATGGCACATGGTGGTTTGTGGTTTCCTGCCGGTGGCTGGCTGGCTCCGCCACAAATGTGTGCGGCATTGGCAGCAAACCAGGCTATCGTGCAGCACACCGGTTATCGTGCGGAGTCGCTGACAGCCGTAGATGCTGGTTGGCGAGTGGAGGGAAAAAATGAATATGAGCGAGCGTCGGCGTATGAAGCTCAGGTGGTAGTGGTCTGCACTGGATACCAAGTGAAGTCATTTTCGGCTTTGGCAAATTTACCGCTGACTCCGGTGCGAGGACAGATCACCATGGTACCCGCTATGCCAGATAGCAAAAACCTGCGAGCAGTCGTATGTGCCAATGGTTATCTGGCTCCATCTGTCTCTGGACTGCATATGATAGGAGCGACTCATGGCTTTAACGATGAGTCAGTTGACTTACGCACTGACGACCATGCCGCGAATTTGTCCCGCTTGACGGAAATATCTCCATCCCTGGCACGAGCAATGAATATTAATTCATTGGACGTCAGCCAACTCAATGGCCGCGCATCGATAAGAGCTTCCGTTCCAGGTGCGATGCCGCTGGTGGGCGAACTATTGCCTGGACTCTACACCAGTCTCGGCCACGGTACACGCGGCCTACTCACCGCGGGTCTCTCGGGCGAACTGATTGCGGCAGCTGCCTGCGGACAACTGTTACCCTTGCCGTCCATTTTAGTGAACGCGCTGTCCCCCGCCAGGAGGCTTTCTGGTCTTCGGGTTAAGACACCATTCCCTAACGCAACCCCAGGAAACCCAAAACAGCAAGAAGAATAACGATAAAGCCTACCCACCAGATAATACTGTTCATTTGCCATCTCCCTAAAGTCCAGTCAATAATCGCAATCACGTCAATTCGATGAATCACCAGTGAGCTGTTTTTGATATTGCCCCTTTCTGGCATTAATTTCCGTTCGCCAGGACACATAAGAGAGCGAATAAGGCCCTTTCTGCTCAATCCAAGGAGCGTTACCTTTTCTCTATCGAGAAATAACTAATCAACTTTCCAAGATATTAATTCTGTAAAATCGCACAAACCAGAACGATCTGGGGAAAAATTACCTGGCCCGCGGATTTGTAAAACCCGCATCAGGAGCGAACTTGAACGATTTAGTGGAATCGATCAGGGAAGTCGATATTTGCCCATCCAGAATAGAGGCGATGGCGGGGGCGCTGGTTTGTTACCATTGCCCGGTATGGCCGGGCAATCTCGGGCTCGGAGCCTGCAAGGCTCCTCACCAGGGAACTGTTGAGTCCGGAACTCCAGGAAAATAGATAGCAACTGCTGGGCGCGATTGCAACAACGTGTCAACAAAAAACAGTCAACCGAGAGACGGTTGTTCCTCCTACAGGACTTATGACGTTAAACTGTATCAGTGTTCAATTACGCGAAGCGCAAGCGTGTAACCTGCAAACAGGCCTGAAACCGTAGCCTCAACAATATCTAACTCAAATTTGATTTGACTGAAACGTTACGAACGGTGAGATTACTTCAAAGAAAGGCGAGACGGCCTGATCGCGCCCGCCGCACCGTCCTCAGGCTCTTCAGGGCAGCCGTCAAATTACTTGCGGTCCTTCCTTTTTTATTTACATCAGGCTGCAACACCGCATCCAAACGTGCTCCTGTCGAATCCTCGCCTGCCAGCGTTATACTCGTAACAGCTGGCTCGCCTGCGGATTGCAAGGCGAAAGTCACCCATCTGAGGGTGTATCACCGCAAATCGAGAATTCCTGTGGACGGCGTTCCAAACATACCCGTCGAAACTTACGTAAATGACGCTGATTCAGCCTCAACCGCCAGTCATGGCACAGTAAATGCGTTTCGGCTACAACCCGGGAGATACTACCTACATCCCGTACTTGTTAATTCACCCGAGAATTCGACGCCATCCACTTTCGGCTTTGAGGTAAAATCTGGCGAGACTGTATATGTCGGCGAGGTGTTCATGACCCAGTCTTGTCATCTTGCCAAGCGCTTCGTTGTTAATGACGAATATAATCGCGATATAAAACGCGCGATGGACGAAAATCCTTCCCTTGATGCACGCACTCCAATAAAGCGCCTGCTGAAAACCGTTGTACCTTGATCGTCGGGGACGCCGAATTATCCTGGGATATGAAATCGCAGGCATTGATGTGTGGCGAAGTAATGCAGTTGGGCGGGAGCCTGGGTATCGGATGAGCGCGAGACCTCTCTCCGAGCATAAAGTGACCTAATATTATCTTCCGTCTAAAAGAGACTTCTCGCAGTACAGTCCCCCTGTATTACATCTAAACGACGCTGCTCAGTCTTTCGACCTCATCCTGATATTTGCCTGTGTCTCTGCCTTATTAATGGCGGTGACGCGGCGTCCGAATGCATCTCTTGTTTTCTTATCCCCTTGAGCGCTCTTGATGCTGCGCTCACATCGCCAACGTTTACCCGTCTTTGTGACGACCAGGCGCATCTCATCGCGTGAGTGCTGAACGTGGCAGTGGTAGCAATAAATATTTGAAGGCATGATTAATAGTGAGAAATCTGAGAGGTATCCGCGTCAGATAAGTATCTAATGCTAGTCTAAAGAAATATGGCCCAACATCGCTTACGCCCTTATTAGTAGCGCTCGACAGGATTTGACCTTACGACTCCTTGGTCAGTCGATTCAATTTTATAACGGCACTTATTAATCAACGAGTTATGTGACTGATGGCTGTTCCGATAGCACTATAGTATATCACGAGCACAGCAGGTCCCGCAAAACTCCCCTCGGCGACCTGGTAAGTTCTGCATAGGGATACGCGGCTATTGGCACCATGCTTAATCATAGCCGTTTCCATCCCCGATGGAGCCCTTTGAGAACCATTTATGCCAAACGTGTTACGTGCCTAAGCGTTCAGCCTTGACGATACCTAAGCCGCTACTCATGCGTCCTATCCGTGGGGGCGCGATGACCACGAGTGCCGGAACTCCGCTCCTCATGGCATGCATGACTCTGCAAATAACATTTATGTTCACGTCGTTATTCCAAGGAAACGCCTCTCTTGCCGTTATCTCGGGGCAGGATTCGACGATCAATTTAACAAACACCATCCAACTGAGAAAAGATGGGGATTCCAACGTGTTAAGCTAAGATTTCCATATAGACCCAATCACAAAGGAACGCCACATGAAAGATTTGCAGGAGGCCACCATAAAAATATGCGAACTCAAGGGGGAGAATCTCTCACAACTGGCCTTGCCTGTCTTGTCCGGGCATTGCCGATAGAGAAACGCGCACTTCTCCCAGTCGCCTTCGAGCAAGAAATAGAAAGCGCTCGCACCATGTTGCTGAATTCAGAAATCTCCGATCACGTGCTTGTTGGGCTGGAAACATCGGCTTTTTCGATTCAGACTTTGTTAGCTAGTGTAGTGCGCCATTCTGTTTGGAACTTAAGCGGCGATTGGCGCGGATGACTTTTTGCAGGATGTCATTAGCCTTGGCAGTCCAGACGAAAGGTGCGGGGGATTGGTTATGCATGGCGATGT
>JACCWK010000048.1 GCA_013697655.1 Nitrosospira sp. | reverse complement strand
CGCATCCACGATGTCTCGCCGAGCGGCTATTATGCCTGGCTGGGTCGTCCGCCATCAAAGCGGGCACGGGAAGAAGCGCGGCTGGAAGTGGAAATTCACGCCGCCCACCAGCGCACCCGTGAGACCTGTGGCCCCGAACGGCTCCAGGAAGATCTGGCGGAAAACGGCATCAACATCACTGTTCATCGTGTCAAACGCATCCGCAAGAAATTGGGGATACGCTGCAAACAAAAGCGCAAGTTCAAGGCTACGACGAACTCCAACCACGCATTGCCAGTGGCGCCCAATTTGCTGGAGCAGAAATTCATGGCAACTACTCCGAACCAGATCTGGCTTACCGACATCACCTGCATCCCGACTGACGAGGGGTGGCTATATCTGGCAGGTCACAAAGACCTGTTCAGCGGCGATCTGGTCGGCTATGCCATGAGCAAGCGCATGACCAGGAATCTGGTCATTCAGTCCCTGTTTCGCAGCATCGCGGCGAAACGCCCGCCACGCGGGCTGATTCACCACTCGGATCGAGGCAGCCAGTATTGCGCCCATGAATACCAGAAGCTACTTGATCAGTTCGGCATGGTGGCTTCGATGTCACGCCGTGGGAATTGCTATGACAATGCACCCATGGAAAGCTTCTGGGGGCTACTCAAAAACGAACTGGTGCATCACCGGCATTTCAAAACCCGCGCCGAGGCCAACCAATCTATCACCGAATATATCGAGATATTTTACAGACGGCAGCGCAAGCAGGCCCGGTTGGGTTATCTGTCTCCTGCTGCATTTGAACGCCAGTTCTACGAGAAAAGATTGGCAGCATGAGTCCGTTGGTGTCCATTATTGACAACCTACCTCAGACCAACTGAATGCACCGTCCATTCCATTAGGAACCGTTTATTCAGTAGTGGACTGACGGATGTGAATCAATGCTTCTTCGACGTGTTTGGTGGCAACATCGGCATGTCCCGCTTTAGCATGTTCAATGGCTTTCTTCAGGTGTTTGACAGATTCAGTCATATGCGCGTGTTGTTCAGCGTGCTGTTTTTCTGAAGCTTGAGCATGCTTTAGACTTTCTTCCGCGTGCTTAAGCAGCACCTTTGCATGACCATCCTCCCCATGTGCCTTGGCCATTGCTGCATGCTCGATCGCTTGAGCCGTATGATGGTCGGAAGCACTGACTGAGGCACTCAGAAAAAGTGCTAGAACACTAATTGCAAAAGTTGTAGGTATATATTTCATGACAAAATAACCTCCATATGAGTAATCAAAATATTCAAAATATATCTAGTTGCCAGCAACAGAATTGCCACGAGCGCACCTATTAGCGCCAAGGGTCTTCCGAGTATACCTCCATAAGGTTTGACATTCGTGAGTTTTTTCTTTCTCGATATCCAAATTTCAAACTACTCGGAGAGCATGCAAAACCGGGGGAGGCACTAAGGGCCGGTGATGATCGGCAGATGAGGTGTCGGAAAACAGGTGTTTTTCGACAGGTCATAACACATCGTTCAGACTCGCCTGACCTTCATCACCTCCTCGGCAGACTCATCTCCCCCGGTTTTGCATGCTCTCCTGCTTGTATTGCCGGTGCTATATCGTTTGGTCCATGGACAGGATAACGCTGACAAGGGCAGCGCCAATAAGGTCCATAAACTGTTGTGAATTCTTGGCTGAATGATTGATGCGGTCACTGTGTTCTTTGATATGAGTCAGCACAAATTCGAATGTGGAATATTTCACATAAACGCATCTATCCTCATGAAGGACAATTGGCATAAGTGTATCGCGTAATCCCGGAGTATTGAGTGCATTGGGCGCAGCACTCTTGTTTGGGATCGGCACCCCAATTGCCAAACTTCTTCTCGGTTCGGTTGACTCATGGCTGTTGGCAGGGTTGCTATACCTGGGCTCGGACCTTGGTCTGGCGCTGTGGCGGTTACTCAGAATGGCCAATCCAGTGCATTTGGGTAATGGCGAAACCAAATGGCTGGCAGGGGCCATCCTGGCGGGAGGCGTGATTGCGCCGGTGCTGTTGATGTGGGGGCTCTCCCGTATGTCAGCTTCCAGTGCGGCGCTGCTATTGAATGCGGAAGGTGTGTTAACCGCACTGCTTGCATGGTTCGTGTTCCGTGAAAACGTCGATCGGCGTATTGCCATCGGCATGGCCATGATCGTGGTCGGCACTGTAGTACTGACGTGGTCAAACGATGCCAGTTTCGATTCCGCGCTTCCTGC